>NZ_CAXYJV010000033.1:0-29649 GCF_964277875.1 uncultured Comamonas sp. | reverse complement strand
TGGTTCGAGCCCAGGTTGAGGAGCCAAAGCTTTTTGGGCTTTGCAATCGCACAGAGCCTGTTCACCGTTTATTCCTCAATAGCTCAGTTGGTAGAGCGCCGGACTGTTAATCCGTAGGTCCCTGGTTCGAGCCCAGGTTGAGGAGCCACTTCAAAAGCCTGCACACATGTGCAGGCTTTTTGTTTTTGCAGGCCCAGCCCCGCTGCGGCGGCAGAACTGCAGTATTTATCACCCCCGCGCCGCCTTGGGGGACGGCAGCCTGCCATTTGGCCGCTACCATGGCAACAGACACCATGAGCGCCAACCACCACACCCCTCCGCTTGCCTGGCTGCAGCCCGATGACGACTTTCCGCCGGTCGACAGGGCCTGGGGACCCAACACGCCCCACCCCGGCCTGCTCGCCGCCGGCGGCGTGCTCGACAGCGCCCATCTGCAGCAGGCCTACCGCCAGGGCATCTTCCCGTGGTTCAGCGAAGGCTCGCCGATCCTGTGGTGGTCCACCGATCCGCGCATGGTGCTGCAACCGGCCAATTTCAGGCTCCACCGCTCGCTCAAGCAGGCGATCCGCAAGTTTGAACAGGATCCGCACAGCGAGCTGCGCATCGACAGCGACTTTGCCGCCGTGGTTGCAGCCTGCAGCCAGCAGGCCCGCCCGGGGCAGGATGGCACCTGGATCGTTGACGATATCCAGGCTGCCTACACGCAGCTGCACCGCGATGGCTTTGCCCACAGTGTGGAGCTGTGGCAACGCGGCCGGTTGGTGGCCGGGCTGTACTGTGTGGCCATCGGCCGCGCGGTGTTTGGTGAATCGATGTTCACCACGGTCCCCAATGGCTCCAAGATTGCGCTGGCCGCACTGGTGCAGATCTGCCGCCGTGAGCAGGCGCCGATGATCGATTGCCAGCAAAACACCGGGCATCTGGCCTTCATGGGTGCAGCAGAGATACCGCGCAGCCGGTTTGTGGCCCATGTTCGCACGCAAATAGCGCTGCCCCCGATGCGTTGGGAGTTTGCATCTCGCGATTGGACTGACATAATCCCACTATCTGAAATGACATCTCCGCATCCGGATGAGTAGGCTGAACGAACTACCACTGCACAGCTTGCAGTTTTATGCGACAGCGCCCTACCCATGCAGCTATCTTGAAGCGCGCATGGCGCGCTCTCAGGTAGCCACGCCCAGCCACGCCATCCAGAACGATGTCTATTCCGAACTGATCCAGCAGGGATTTCGCCGCAGCGGCCTGTTCACCTACCGCCCTTATTGCGATGGCTGCCAGGCCTGCGTGCCTTTGCGCGTGCATGTGCAGGACTTCAAACCCAAGCGCCACCAGCGCCGCGCGCGCAAACAGCATGAAGCCCTGGAAGTGCGCGTGCTGCCACTGGGCTTTCTGCGCGAGCACTACGCGCTCTACCTGCGCTACCAATCGGCCCGCCACACCGGCGGCGGCATGGATGAGGACAGTGTCGAGCAGTATTCGCAGTTCATGCTGCAAAGCCGGGTCAACAGCCGCCTGGTGGAGTTCCGCGAACCGGCACAGGGCACACAGCCCGGCGCCTTGAAGATGGTCTCGATCATCGATATCCTCAACGACGGCCTGTCCGCCGTCTACACCTTTTACGAGCCCGAGGCCCACACCAGCTACGGCACCTACAACGTGCTCTGGCAGATCGAGCAGTGCCGTGCGATGGGCCTGCCCTACCTGTACCTGGGCTACTGGATTGCCGCCAGCCCCAAGATGCAGTACAAGGCCGACTACCAGCCCTATGAGGTCTACATCGACCAGCGCTGGCAACCGGGCCAGCTCGCCAACCATTGCGCCGCCTGATCGCTGCGATCAAGCGGCCACCCCTATCCTTGTTATCTGAGCGCCAGTCTACGCATGACCAAAACAACACATGACACCGTCACCAAGCCCAGCGTGCAAGTGCTAGAGCGCATGTTCACGCTGTTGGACGTCCTGGCCACGCGCGAGGAAGCGGTGTCACTGAAAGAGCTCAGCGAAATCACGGGCCTGCACCCGTCGACGACGCACCGCATCTTGAATGACCTGACCATCGGCCGCTTCGTGGACCGCCCCGAATCGGGCAGCTACCGCCTGGGCATGCGCCTGCTGGAGCTGGGCAACCTGGTCAAGGCACGCATCAATGTGCGCGAAGTGGCATTGCTGCCAATGCGCCGCCTGCACCTGGCGACCCAGCAGGCCATCAATCTGAGCATGCGCCAGGGCGATGAGATCGTCTACGTGGAGCGCAGCTTCAGCGAACGTTCGGGCATGCAGGTGGTGCGTGCCATCGGCGGGCATGCGCCCTTGCATCTGACCTCCACCGGCAAGCTCTTCCTGGCCGATGATGAACCCGAGCGCGTGCGCGCCTACGCCATGCGCACGGGCCTGGCCGGCAATACCAAGAACAGCATCACCAACCTGGCGGTGCTTGAGCGCGAGCTGTCCAAGACACGCCAGTACGGCGTGGCACGCGACAATGAAGAGCTGGAGCTGGGCGTGCGCTGCATGGCCGCAGGCATCTATGACGACCAGGGGCGCCTGGTGGCAGGGCTGTCCGTCTCCGCCCCCGCTGACCGGCTGGAGGACGCCTGGACCACGCGCCTGCAGGCCACGGCGAGCGAGATCTCATCGGCACTGGGATTTGACGAACACCGCCAGCCCAACGCACGCTGACGCCAGTCCGCCCTGCACACTCGCAGACGCAAAAAAACCTGCCGAGGCAGGTTTTTTGTTGGGTGCCTGGCGTCAGTGTTTGGCCAGCAGGTGCGTGGCGGAGCCTTCCACCCAATGGCGCACCCGTTCGGCGTCTGCCAGACGGCCAAACTTGCCAGCCGAATCCAGGAACACCATGATTAGCTTGCGGCCCGCGACCTGGGTCTGCATCACCAGGCAGCGCCCGGCTTCGGAGATATAGCCGGTCTTTTGCAGGCCGATGTTCCACTCCGGGTTGTGCACCAGGCGGTTGGTGTTGTTGAACTGGACCGTACGCTCACCCACTTCCACCTGGTAGGACGGCGAGGTGGTCAGATCGCGCATCAGCGGATCGGAGTGCGCCACGTTGACCAAGGTCGCCAGGTCGAAGGCGCTGGACTGGTTGGAGCTCGACAGGCCGGTGGGCTCGACATAGCGGGTATCGGCCATGCCCAGCATCTTGGCTTTCATGTTCATCAGGCCGACAAAGGTCTGCATGCCACCCGGATAGGTGCGGCCCAGCGCATGCGCTGCGCGGTTTTCGCTGGACATCAGCGCCAGGTGCAGCAACTCGCCACGCATCAATGTGGTGCCGACACGCAGCCGCGAGCTGCTGTGCTTTTCGGTGTCCACATCGTCCTGGGTGATGGTGATCATCTCGTCCATCGGCAGCTGGGCCTGGGAGATGATGAGGCCGGTCATCAGCTTGGTGAGCGAGGCGATGGGCAGCACCGCATGGTCATTCTTGGACAGCAGCACCTCATGCGTGTCCTGGTCCAGCACCAGCGCCACGCTGGACTTGAGGGCCAGCGGATCGGTCACATCATGCAGACCGGCGAGCTGGCCGAAGGATTGGCGCTCGGGAATGATGACGGCCGAGGCGACCGCAGCACGACCGGCATGGCGGCCCACCTTGGCGACGGTGGTCTTGCCCTTCGCAGCCTTGCCTGCGAGCTTTTTGGACGCGGGCGCTGCAGCTGCCTGCTTCTGGCGCCCGTTGCGCTCACCCTTGGAGGCCACGGCCGCCTGCTTCTTGCCTGCTTTGGCCTGCACATGGGCCTTCGCAGCGGGCTTGTTCTTGGCGCTGGCATGGGCGGCAGGCGCCGCTAAACCAAAGGCCAACGTACAAATTGCAAACAAATGTGAAAAACGACGCAAAACACTGCGATGACGTAGCGCCATTATTCTGCTCCCTACAAATACGATAGCTGACAGCGGAAATTTGGATTCAAAAAATCGCGCAAATTCATGAACTTACGCGATTCTTCAATTATTTAAGTGAAATTATATTCCGAAGTCTCAACCTTGTGCAGCTACTCGCTCCGTAGGATTTTGTAACTTGTTCAGTGCAGCGATGTAAGCCTTCGCTGACGCCACGACGATATCGGGGTCTGCACCTACACCGTTGACGATGCGGCCACCTTGCTGCAAGCGTACGGTCACCTCACCCTGGCTCTCGGTAGAGCCGCTGATCGCATTGACCGCATACAGCACCATCTCCGCACCGCTGCGCGCCTGGGATTCGATGGCCTTCATCGATGCATCGACAGGCCCGTTGCCGGTGGACTCGCCGCGCACTTCCTGGCCGTGGGCAATCAGCACCACACTGGCCTTGGGCTGCTCGCCCGTTTCGCTGGCTTGCGACAGCGACACGAAGCGGTAGGTCTCAGCCTGGGCTTCCGCGCCTTCCATGTGCACCAGTGCCAGGATGTCCTCGTCAAAGATTTCACTCTTGCGGTCAGCCAGGTCCTTGAAACGGGCGAAGGCGGCATTGATGTCGCTTTCGCTGTCCATCACCACACCCAGCTCCTGCAGGCGCTGCTTGAAGGCGTTGCGGCCCGAGAGCTTGCCCAGCACGATCTTGTTGGCGCTCCAGCCCACATCCTCGGCCCGCATGATCTCGTAGGTGTCGCGGGCCTTGAGCACGCCATCCTGGTGGATGCCCGAGGCATGGGCAAACGCATTGGCGCCCACCACGGCCTTGTTGGGCTGCACCACAAAGCCAGTGGTCTGGCTGACCAGGCGGCTGGCGGCCACAATGTGCTGGGCGTCGATGTTGACATCGAGGCCAAAGTAATCGCGGCGCGTCTTGACGGCCATGACGACCTCCTCCAGTGAGCAGTTACCCGCGCGCTCGCCCAGGCCGTTGATCGTGCACTCCACCTGGCGCGCACCACCGATCTTGACGCCGGCCAGCGAGTTGGCGACGGCCATGCCCAGGTCGTTGTGGCAATGCACCGACCAGATGGCCTTGTCACTGTTGGGAATGCGCTCGCGCAGGTTCAGAATGAACTGGCCGTAGAGTTCGGGGATCGCGTAGCCGACGGTGTCAGGCACATTGATGGTGGTGGCGCCTTCGGCGATCACCGCCTCGATCACGCGGCAGAGAAAATCCGGGTCGCTGCGGTAGCCGTCTTCGGGACTGAATTCGATATCGCCCACCAGATTGCGGGCAAAACGCACCGACATCTTGGCCTGCTCGAACACCTCATCGGGCGACATGCGGAGTTTTTTCTCCATGTGCAGTGGGCTGGTCGCAATGAAGGTGTGAATGCGCGCCCGGTTGGCAGGCTTCAAGGCTTCGGCAGCGCGGGCAATGTCACGGTCATTGGCGCGGGCCAGCGAACAGATGGTCGAGTCCTTGATGATGGAGGCGATGCTCTGCACACAATCGAAATCTCCGTTGGAGCTGGCGGCAAAGCCAGCCTCGATGACGTCCACCTTGAGGCGCTCGAGCTGGCGCGCAATGCGCAGCTTCTCGTCCTTGGTCATCGACGCGCCGGGCGACTGTTCGCCATCGCGCAAGGTGGTATCAAAAATAATCAGTTGGTCGCTCATCGTGTGTTCTCCATGGCATGGGTCATGCGCTGCCGCCGTGCTGCCACTGTGGGTAAGTGGAATCTCTACAACAGGCTGCAGGAAAGCGGTCTGCCCGCTCTCCTGCAGCCTGCGTCAACCGCGCTGTAGTTTACGTGCTTTGCTCTGCCTGTGGTTAGGCAGCAGCCGTTTCCGCAGCTGCTTGTGGCGCTGCCGTTTGCACGCTGGCGACAGCACCGCTACGTGCCACCGCGCTCATCACCGCGCGGAAAGCCGCCTGGGTGCTGTTGCTGTCCATGCCCACGCCGTACAGGCTCTGGCTGTCGCCGACGCGCAGCTCGATGTAGGCGGCAGCGGTGGCATTGGCGCCCTTGTCGCCGCGCGCATCACTGGCGGCAACGGCATGCTCGCTGTAGTCGAGCAGGCGTACAGGAATACCAATGGCACTGCTGACCGCCTGCACAAAGGCATCGATCGGTCCATTGCCCTGGCCGGCAATGCTGACAGCCTGACCGGCCCATTGCAGCTTGCCGCTGATGCGCACGTCATCACTGTCGCCCGATTCCACGCGGTACTGGGCCAGTGCATGGTTGGCGCTGAGTTGGTACTCGCGCTCGAAAATTTTCCACAAATCCTTGGCGGTGAACTCGGTGCCCGCGGTGTCCATCGCGCGCTGCACGACCTGGCTGAACTCGATCTGCAAGCGGCGTGGCATCGCCAGGCCATAGGCTTCTTCGAGCAGGTAGGAGATACCGCCCTTGCCCGACTGGCTGTTGACGCGGATGACGGCCTCGTAGCTGCGGCCCAGGTCCTTGGGGTCGATCGGCAAGTAGGGAATTTCCCAGATATCGGCATCCTGGCGGGCCGCAAAGGCCTTCTTGATGGCGTCCTGGTGCGAGCCAGAAAACGAGGTGTAGACGAGGTCGCCGGCATAGGGGTGGCGGGCAGGCACCGGCAACTGGTTGCAGTACTCGACTTCGGCACGGATGGCATCGATGTCCGAGAAATCCAGTTGGGGCGATACGCCCTGCACATACATGTTCAAGGCCACATTGACGATGTCGAGGTTGCCGGTGCGCTCGCCATTGCCGAACAGGCAGCCTTCGACGCGGTGGGCGCCGGCCATCAAGGCCAGCTCGGCGCTGGCCGTGCCAGTGCCGCGGTCGTTGTGCGGGTGCACCGACACGACCACCTCTGGGCGGCCAGCGAACTTGCGCACCATCCACTCGATCTGGTCAGCAAACACGTTCGGGGTGGCGTTTTCCACCGTGGTGGGCAGGTTCAGAATGATGTCACGGCCAGCGCCCCAGGCGGCAATCGCGGTCTCGCAGGCCTGCAAGGACACATCGAGCTCGGCCAGCGAGAAGGTTTCGGGCGAGTACTGCAACACCCACTCGGTGCCCGGCTGGGCATCGGTCAAGGCCTTGAGGTGGGTCACCTGGTCTTTGACCAAGGCCATCACCTCGGGCACGCTCATGCCGAACACGACCTTGCGCCAGACAGGGGCCACCGCGTTGTAGATGTGGACGATGGCGCGCGGCGCGCCTTGCAGGGCCTCGACCGTGCGCGTGATCAGCTCAGGGCGGGCGGGGGTCATCACCTGGATGGTGACGTCGGCAGGGATGCGCTTTTCCTCGATCAACTGGCGCACAAAGTCGAATTCGATCTGCGAGGAAGCGGGAAAGCCGACTTCGATTTCCTTGAAGCCAATCTTGACCAGCATGTCGAACATACGCAGCTTGCGCGCCAGGTCCATCGGCTCGATCAGCGCCTGGTTGCCGTCGCGCAGATCGGTCGACAGCCAGATGGGTGCCTGGGTGATCTGGGCATCAGGCCAGGTGCGGTCACGCAACGCAATGGCTGGAAAAGCGCGGTACTTGCTGGAAGGTTGGGTCAACATGGTTGGCTGGTCTTTCTCATCGGAACAAAAAGTTCGGGGTTGGAAACCAGCAACCTGCTAAAACAGAATCGGCCCGTTGCTGGTGCAAACGGGCCGAGGTGTAGGGGTGAAAAACTGCGCGCTACTCTACCTGCCCGTTGGACATGCTAGTAGTAGAGCTAGGGACAGGTTTTGCATGGCGTTCACTCTAACACAGGTTTTGACGAAAGTCCGCAAAAAATTCAATCGTGGTGCAAGCCGCGCTCTTCGGGCTCGTCGGTCGAGGTCGCCACGATCGACACATGCTGGCCCTTGAAGCGGCGCCAGGCATAGATCACATAGCCCGAGAGCAAATAGGCCACAAAAATGAGGAACAGCATCGTGGCCGGCTCAATGCTCACCACCGCCAGCAGCAGCACCACGACCACCAGCGAGAAGAAAGGCACGCTCTTGGCAGCCCCTGCGTCCTTGAAGCTGTAGTAGGGAATGTTGGTGACCATCGTCAGGCCTGCCAGCAAGGTGATGGCGAACATGATCCAGGACAGGTCATCGCGGCTGGCCGGATAGCCGCCGAACAGCGCAATCACCTGGCCAAAAATCGGTACATCGCGGTGCGATACCAGGAGTGCGCTGGTCAGCCAGATAAAGCCCGCCACCAGGGCTGCAGCAGCGGGAGACGGCATGCCCTGGAAATAGCGCTTGTCGACCACGCCAGTGTTCACGTTGAACCGCGCCAGGCGCAGCGCCGCACAGGAGCAGTAGACGAAGGCGGCAATCCAGCCCCAGCGGCCCAATGGGCGCAACGCCCATTCATAGGCAATCAGCGCCGGAGCAGCGCCAAACGACACCATGTCCGACAGCGAGTCCATCTGCTCGCCAAAGGCGCTTTGCGTGTTGGTCATGCGGGCCACACGCCCGTCCAGGCTGTCGAGCACCATCGCGCAGAACACGCCCACGGCGGCAGCCTCGAAACGGCCGTTCATGGCCATCACGATCGAGTAAAAGCCGCCAAACAAGGCGGCCAACGTAAACGAGTTGGGCAGCACATAAATGCCCTTGCGCCATTTGCGCTGCGCAGGCACCAGCGCAGGCGCTGCAGCCTTGGGCTTGGTTTCGTTATCGTCCAGCATTCAATCCACTCCAGCGCCAGCCATATCTGCGCAATCAGCTACATATTTTATAGTTTCCGGCGGGCTCGGGCCCGGCCGGGCATGGCCTACAGTGTAGCTTTTGCCACGATGGGCCCACCGGGGATGCCCATGAAAAAAGGACTGCCTCGGCAGTCCTTTGCGAATCAGCACGGCGCTGCTGCAGGCAGCGGCGGCCAACGCGATTTAGTTGCGGGTCTGGTCGACCAGCTTGTTCTTGGCGATCCAAGGCATCATGGCGCGCAGCTGACCACCCACTTGCTCGATCTGGTGATCGGCCGTGTTGCGGCGGCGGGCGGTCATCGATGGGTAGCTCAGACGGCCTTCCTGGATGAACATCTTCGCGTAGTCGCCGTTCTGGATGCGCTTGAGCGCGTTGCGCATGGCCTTGCGCGACTCTTCGTTGATCACCTCAGGACCGGTCACGTACTCGCCGTATTCGGCATTGTTCGAGATCGAGTAGTTCATGTTGGCAATGCCGCCTTCGTAGATCAGGTCCACGATCAGCTTGAGCTCGTGCAGGCACTCGAAATAGGCCATTTCAGGCGCGTAGCCGGCTTCCACCAGGGTCTCGAAGCCCATCTTGATCAGCTCGACAGCACCGCCGCACAGAACGGCTTGCTCGCCGAACAGGTCGGTCTCGGTTTCTTCCTTGAAGTTGGTCTCGATGATGCCGGCCTTGCCGCCACCATTGGCCATCGCGTACGACAGGGCCAGGTCACGGGCCTTGCCGGACTTGTCCTGGTGCACAGCGATCAGGTGGGGCACGCCGCCGCCTTGGCTGTAGGTGTTGCGCACGGTGTGGCCAGGGGCCTTGGGTGCCACCATCCACACGTCCAGATCGGCGCGGGGCACGACCTGGTTGTAGTGCACGTTGAAGCCGTGTGCGAACACCAGAGAAGCGCCTTGCTTGATGTTGTCCTTGACGTTGTCGTTGTACACCTTGGCGATGTCTTCGTCAGGCAACAGGATCATGACCACGTCGGCGGCCTTCACGGCGTCGTTGACTTCCATCACGGTCAAACCGGCCTTCTCGGCCTTGGGCCAGGAAGCGCCGGACTTGCGCAGACCCACAATGACCTTCACGCCACTGTCGTTCAGGTTTTGCGCGTGCGCATGGCCTTGCGAGCCGTAGCCGATGATGGCGACGGTCTTGCCTTTGATGAGGGACAGATCACAGTCCTTGTCGTAAAAAACTTTCATGCTTCGCTCCGTTGGTATCAGTCAAAAATGCAAACAAACACTTGTTCAAGAATCTGTATCGTCAGGGGGCCTTGCGGTGTTTCCTGACGCCAGCAAATAAGCCCCCGCTACAAAAGCGCCCAATCCTACTATGAGGGACAACCACAACTGGGAGCCAGGGGTAGCAAAGGCATCGGCCTGTGAAAGCAGTGGATCGCATTGGCGAATCTGGGTCCAGCCGTCCTGTTCCCAGGAGCATTCCGGATCATCTTGCTGTAGCGAGGACTCCACCAGCACAAGCCCCACCAGCAGCAGCACCACCCCCACCGCCTGGCGGGCATGGCGTCGCAGCCGGTGACACCAGCGCATTACACGCGCAAGATGCGTTCACCGCGACCGATGCCACTGGCACCGGTACGCACGGTCTCGAGGATGGCCGAACGATCGATCGCACTGAGAAAGGCATCGTTCTTGGCCTGGTCGCCGGTCACCTCGATGGTGTAGCTCTTCTCGGTCACATCGATGATGCGGCCACGGAAGATGTCGGCCATGCGCTTCATCTCCTCGCGCTCCTTGCCGACCGCCCGCACCTTGATCATCATCAGCTCGCGCTCGGTGTAGGCGCCCTCGGTCAGATCCACCACCTTGACCACTTCAATGAGGCGGTTGAGGTGCTTGGTGATCTGCTCGATGACGTCGTCCGAGCCGGTGGTGGTGATGGTCATGCGCGACAGCGAGGCATCCTCGGTGGGCGCCACGGTGAGCGACTCGATGTTGTAGCCACGGGCCGAGAACAGGCCCACCACGCGCGACAATGCGCCTGGTTCGTTCTCCAGGAGAACCGCAATGATATGTTTCATAAGAACAGATTCCTCTTTTCGCTACCCTCCCCCAACGCCGGTAAGCGCTGGGCTCGGTAGACAATAGATTCGTCAGAAAGGGAAAAGCCGAAGAAAGAGGTGGACGCGTGCCTGCAGCAGGACGCGCCTACCAGGGACGGCGTTTACAGATCGTCCGCGCCCAGCAGCATCTCGGTGATGCCCTTGCCGGCCTGAACCATCGGGAAGACGTTCTCGGTCGGGTCGGTGCGGAAGTCGAGGAACACGCTCTTGCGCTCTTCACGGGCAATGCGCCGCGCTTCGCGCAGCGCCGGCTCCACGTCCTCGGGCTTCTCGATCAGAATGCCCGCATGGCCATAGGCTTCGGCCAGCTTGACGAAGTCAGGCAGCGAATCCATGTAGCTGTGGCTGTAGCGGCCCGAGTATTCGATCTCCTGCCACTGGCGCACCATGCCCAGGAAGCGGTTGTTGAGCGCGCAGATGATGATCGGCGTCTCGTACTGGCGGCAGGTGGCCAGCTCCTGGATGTTCATCTGCACCGAACCTTCGCCGGTGATGCAGAACACCTCGGCATCGGGCTTGGCCAGCTTGATGCCCATCGCATACGGAATGCCGACACCCATCGTGCCCAGGCCGCCCGAGTTGATCCAGCGGCGCGATTCCTCAAAGCGGTAGTACTGCGCAGCCCACATCTGGTGCTGGCCCACGTCCGAGGTCACGTAGCAGTCCGCATCGCGGGTCATCTGCCACAGGGTCTCGACGACAAACTGCGGCTTGATGACTTCCTTGTTCTCGCGGTCGTAGCGCAGGCAGTCGCGGCTGCGCCAGCCTTCGATGGTCTTCCACCAGTTCTGCAGCGCATCGGCATCCGGGCTGGCCACGCTCTCGCGGACCATCGCAATCAGCTCGGAAAGCACTTCCTTGCAGTCGCCAACGATGGGCACATCCACCTTGACGCGCTTGGAAATTGACGAAGGGTCGATGTCGACATGGATGATCTTGCGGTCCACCGACATGAAGTGCTTGGGGTTGCCGATGACCCGGTCGTCAAAACGCGCGCCCACGGCCAGCAGCACATCGCAGTTCTGCATCGCGTTGTTGGCTTCGATCGTGCCGTGCATGCCCAGCATGCCCAGGTACTTCGGATTGCTCGCCGGGTAGGCGCCCAGTCCCAGCAGGGTGTGGGTCACCGGGTAGCCCAGCAGGTCCACCAGGGTGCGCAACTCTTGCTCTGCACCGCTCAGCAGCACACCACCGCCGGTATAGATATAGGGGCGCTTGGCCGCCAGCAGCAGCTGCAGCGCCTTGCGGATCTGGCCGCTGTGGCCCTTCTTGACCGGGTTGTAGGAGCGCATTTCCACGGTCGAGGGATAGCCGGTGTAGGCCACCTTCTTGAAGGAAACGTCCTTGGGGATATCGATCACGACGGGGCCGGGACGGCCGGTGCGTGCGATATGGAAAGCCTTTTTCATCGTCAGCGCCAGATCGCGCACATCCTTGACGAGGAAGTTGTGCTTGACGATGGGGCGCGTGATACCGACGGTATCGCATTCCTGGAAGGCATCCGAGCCAATGGCGGTCGTCGAGGTCTGACCGGAGATCACGACGATGGGGATGCTGTCTGTGTAAGCAGTGGCAATACCGGTGACTGCATTGGTCAGGCCCGGACCCGAGGTGACCAATGCCACGCCCACCTCACCGGTGGCGCGGGCAAAGCCGTCTGCTGCATGCACTGCTGCCTGTTCATGGCGAACCAGCACATGGTTGATGGTGTCTTGTTTGTAGAGCGCGTCGTAGATGTAGAGAACTGCGCCGCCGGGGTAGCCCCACAGCTGCTTGACGCCTTCGGCCTGCAGTGCCTTGACCAGCACTTCAGCGCCCATGAGTTCTTGGGATTTCTGCGCGGACTGATGCGCCGCTTGCGCCGAGTTCTGCTCGGCCTTGGACATTTCCATGATCAACCTTTGTGAATTTCTCTAACGAAAAACCTCTGGTGCTCCTCGCCCAGCTCTTGTGGAGCCTGCTTGGAACTTGAGGCCAACGGACATGGGCGAGATGCTTGCGACGCCGGACCGTGACCCTTTTGCTTTTTGATGCTTATACATTATCGCACTGCAGCATTGCTTTGCGACAAGCTACGGATTTTTTTTCGATAGGATGCGATAATCAGAGGCTTGATGCGGTGTTTTTTGCCACACTTGGTTGTTATACCCGGGTGAAAAGCGAGAAATCTCTGATTAACCACGGTGTTGGGTACGATTTGGCCACAGAACGAGAACTGTCCGACTTTCTGAAAAGCGTTGAAAAGCGAGCTTTCAAGCGCTCGCTTTTTCATGTGCGCGACCAGGAAGCCGCGCTCGACATCGTCCAGGACAGCATGATGAAGCTGGCCGAGCACTATGGCGACAAGCCTGCGCAGGAGCTGCCCATGCTGTTCCAGCGCATCCTGTCCAACAGCACGCTCGACTGGTTCCGCCGGCAGAAGACGCGCAATGCGCTCTTCACGACGATGAGCGACTTCGAAGGCCCGGATGACGAGGGGGAATTCAACCTTCTGGACATCTACAACGCCGACAATGGAGACGCCGAGCAGAGCGCCGAGCACCATACGGACCGCAAACAAACCCTTGCATTAATAGAAAAAGAGATACAACAGTTGCCAGCGCGTCAACGCGAAGCGTTTCTGATGCGTTATTGGGAAGAGATGGACATTGCAGAGACTGCAGCAGCCATGGGTTGCTCAGAGGGAAGTGTAAAAACCCACTGCTTTCGCGCCATCCAAACCTTGAGTAAAGTGCTTAAGGCCAAAGGAATCGTGCTATGAACCGCCCAAACACCGCCCAAACCGTTGTCCATGCTGAAATTTTTGCCCGCCGCGTCACCGCTCGGCTGAGCGAAGCCGAGGCTGATCTCGACTACGACATCAGCGAACGTTTGCGAGCGGCCCGCGAGCGCGCCCTGTCGCGCCGCAAGGTGGTGGCGGTGCCCGCCATCGCGCGCCAGCCCCAGCAAGAGGCGGCTGCGCCCTCCGGCAAACGCAACTGGTGGCGCGCCGTGGTGTCGGCTGTGCCGCTGAGCGCAATGGTTGCCGGTCTGGCGTTCTTCAACGGCGTGCAGGCAGACGAAGGCGCCAGCGAAATGGCTGAGTACGATGCCACCTTGCTGGCTGACGAGCTGCCTCCAAGCGCCTATACTGATCCTGGATTTACCCAGTTTCTGAAGACTGCTGCGCAAAAGCAGCCCACTGACAAGCGTTGAGACACGATTACGACAACGACGAGGTAGCCGGCAGCACGCCCGCCCCTTCGACCCTTTCTGCGATAGCAGCCGGTATTTTGCTGGCTGCTTTTGCTGTTGTAGGCATCTATGCCGGCAACCAGGCCGCCAACATCTATGGCAGCGCCGCCAGCGACCTGGTAAGCGCCAACAGCGTCACCCGCTCCACAAGCCCGCGCAATGAGGGCCCCAACTGGGATGCACTCGATGACGACCAGCGCACGGTGCTGGCCCCGCTCGAAGAGCAGTGGAACTGGCTGACCACGCAGCAGAAAACCCGCTGGACGATGATCGCCGACAGCTTCGACGATTTTTCGCCGCAGGAGCAGTTGCGCATTGCCGAACACATGAAGGAATGGGCCAAGTTCAGCCTGTCCGACCAAAGCCAGGCGCGCCTCAACTATTCCAACATCAGCAACCTGTCCGCCGAGGAAAAGCGCAAGCTCTGGGAAGATTACCAAGCGCTCAGCGCCCGCGAGCGCAAGCGCCTCGCCCAGGGCGGTGTGCTCTACCACGGTGGTGTGGCGCTGGCGCCGCGCCCCTCTGCACGCAGTACCGGCCGGCTGGTCAAGGTGCCGGCGGCGGCCATCAACCCCAACCGCGCCAATCCGCCCAAGATCCTGCCGCCGCCCGAGATCCGCGTGCAATCGCGCGGCATGGTGACCCCGGTAGAGGTCGGCCCGCTGAGCAGCCCGGCACCGGCTCCCGGCAACACGCCTGCGGCGCCTGCGCTGCCGCCCGCCCCCGCTGCGGCGCCACTTCCGCCTGCGGTAGAGACTGCGCCGGTGCAAATGCCTGCCACGGTAACCCCTTCACCGCTGCCGCCGCTTGACAACCAGACCCGCCCCCGCGCGGGCGAATCACAATCGCGCAGCAGCGACAGCCCTGTGCACCCGCCGACCTGATACTGGCAGCATGCAGCCCTCCACCCGCACAACAGCGCCAGACCCTGGCTTGCCCGCCACCCCTTCGCTGTTGCGCGCGCCACGCCTGGCGCGGCGCATGGCGTGCTGGTTGTACGAAGGCATGCTGATGTTCGGCGTCGTGTTCATCGCAGGTTACCTCTACAGTGCGCTCAGCCAGACCCGCCATGGGCTGGACAATCGCCATGGTCTGCAGCTGTTCCTGTTCATCGTCTTTGGCATCTACTTCACCTGGTTCTGGCACAAGGGCCAGACGCTGGCGATGAAGACCTGGCATATCCGCATCGTCAGCCGCAGCGGCCAGCCGCTGTCGCAAGGCCGTGCGCTGCTGCGCTATGTCTGCAGCTGGTTGTGGTTCTTGCCGCCCCTGGTGGTCAGCATGCCCTTTGGGCTGCCGGTGTCTGAAATCCTGGTACTGCTGACCGGCTGGATCGCCTTCTGGGCACTGGCCAGCCGCTTGCACCCGCAGGGCCAGTTCTGGCACGATGCGCTGGCGGGCACCTGCCTGGTCGCTGCCGATCGCGCAGCCTCAGCCCTGCCCGCACCGGGCCCGTCGGTATAGACGGCTGCCCGAGGGGCACTGCGATTGGCCGTGATGCACCATCAGGATCGCAGGCGATGCCCGCATTCAAATGCTGCAGTGCAATAATAAGCGTGACCGTGCGCCATCTGTTGTAGCGCCTGGACCTGATCCGATGAACCTGCCCGAACCCCGCCCCCCTGCAGAACCTGCCCAGCCGCCGTACAGCCTGGCCGACACCCTTGCAGCCAACCCGCAAAAAAGCCGCACGGGCCTGCGCCGCGTCTGGCATGCCGCCGGTTACTCGCTGCAAGGACTGCGCGCGGGCTGGGGAGAAAAAGCGTTCCGGCTGGAGGCGATACTGGCCCTGGTGCTGCTGCCCGTGTCCGTTTGGCTGGCGCGGGACTGGCGCGATTGGGCCTTGCTGATCACTCCGGTTTTTTTAGTGCTGATCGCCGAGCTGCTCAACACCGGCATTGAAATGGCGATGGACCGCTTTGGCCCTGAGTGGCATGTGCTGGCCAAGAAGGCCAAGGACATGGGCAGTGCCGCCGTGTTCCTGGCCCTGGTGCTGTGCGCGGCGGTGTGGCTGCCTGCGTTGTATGAAAGATTGTTGAAATGACCCACTCCCCTTCCTTCTCGATGTGCGTTTACTGCGGCTCGCGCCCTGGCAAGCTCGAAGCCTTTGGCGAGGCCGCCCAGGCGGTGGGCCACTGGATTGGCAGCCACGGCGGCCAGCTGGTTTACGGCGGCGGCAAATCCGGCCTGATGGGCACGGTGGCCCGCGCCACGCGCGAGGCCGGCGGCCGGGTGGTGGGCGTGATCCCCAAGGCCCTGGTTGACCGCGAACTGGCCAATGAGCTCTGCGATGAGCTGCATGTGGTCACCACCATGCACGAGCGCAAGGCCATGATGGCCGAGCGCAGCAATGCCTTTATCGCCATTCCCGGCGGCATCGGCACCTTTGAAGAGCTCTACGAAATCTGGACCTGGCGCCAGCTGGGCTACCACGACAAGCCCATCGGCATCCTCAACGCCAATGGCTATTACGACGGCATGCTGCAGTTCCTGCAGCAATGCGTAGGCCAGGGCTTTATGGATGAGTGGCAGATGGGCCTGATCAAGAGCGGTGACAACCATGCCGCCCTGCTGGCCCAGCTGGTTGAAGAAGCCGGCCTGGCGCAGCAAAGCGATGCGCTGCGCGAAGTGATCTAAGCAGCGCCCAGCAGACACGAAAAAGCGGCCCGTTGGACGGGCCGCTTTGCTTTTGCGGGATCAGCACCGCGCTGTGGACTCACGCAGCAGCGGTGCTGGAGACTGCGAGCTTAGTCGTTGTCCGCCACCGTCTTTGCAAACGCAATACCGATCAGCGAGATCACTGCCGTGCCGACGATGTACCAGGCCACCGGCACCCAGGAGCCGTTGTAGGTATTGAGCAGCCAGGTGGCCAGCAAGGGCGCAGTGCCGCCAGCCAGCGCCGCGCCAATCTGGTAGCCCAGGGTGATGCCGGTGTAGCGCACGCGGGTCGAGAAAATCTCCGAGAACAAGGTGCCCAGCACGGCGGTGATGGGTGCCCAGACGAGACCCAGGCCGACGACGGTGGCGATGACCAGGCTGGTCATCGTGCGCTGCTCGAGCAGCATGAAGTACGGAAAGGTGAAGGCGGCCATCACCAGGGTGCCGGCCACAAACATGCGCTTGCGGCCCATGCTGTCCGACAGGCGCCCCATCAGCGGAATCATCAGCGTCGTGACCAAGGTCGCAATGGTCACCGCATTGAGCACGGAGATCCGCTCAAAGCCCAAGGTGGCCGTCGCGTAGCTGACGATGAAGGTCGAGAAGATATAGAACGGCGCCGTCTCCACGAACTTGATGGCGACGGCCACCAGAACCGCGCGCCAGTGGTAGCGCAGGGTTTCGACCAGCGGGATCTTGGCCACATTGCCGCTGGCCTTGGCCTGCTTGAACGCGGGGGTCTCATCAATGCCCTTGCGGATCCACAGACCCAGGAACACCAGGATGGCGCTCATCAGGAAAGGCACGCGCCAGCCCCAGGCCAGGAACTGGTCATCGGGCAAGGTGCTCATCACGGTAATGGCCAGGGTCGCCAGCACCATGCCGATGGTTACGCCCATCTGCGGCACGCTGCCAAACAGGCCCTTGCGGTTCTTGGGTGCATACTCGTAGGCCAGCAGCAGCGCGCCACCCCACTCGCCACCAATGCCCAGGCCTTGCACCAGGCGCAACACGATCAGCAGAATCGGCGCCCATATCCCAATCTGTTCATGGCCCGGCAGCAGGCCGATCAGCACGGTGGCGCCACCCATCAGCGACAAGGTGATCACCAAGGTCTTCTTGCGCCCGATGCGGTCTCCGATGTGCGAGAAGATAAAGCCGCCCAGCGGCCGGATGAAAAAGGTCAACGAGAAGGTCAGATACGACAGCATCAGTCCCACGACCGGGTCCGAGGTCGGGAAGAACACCTTCCCGAACACCAGCGCCGCCGTGGTCGCATAGAGGAAATAGTCGAACCACTCGATGGAGCTTCCCATCAGACTGGCAATCAGTACTCGCTTGTTGGTGGCCGCAGACGCCGCGGGCCCGGTCGAAGATGTGCGCATGGAAGGAATGAATCAGATAGCAAAAAAATGAAGGGCAGCCCGGCCCGCACAGCGCCCGGGCACGGGTATCAAGCGGCTGCGGCGCTAAAGGCGTCAAAGGCCAGCGATGCGGCTGCCAGGTCCTCCAGGGCCGTGCCCACGGCCTTGAACAGGGTGATCTCATCGGCGCTGCGGCGGCCCGCATGCTGGCCACGGCACAACTGCTCCAACGTAGCGGCCAGGCGGCCCGGCTCCCAGGCGCCGCTGGCAATCGGATCGAGGATGTCCCCGGCTTTCATCAGCGCTTCCGGGGTATCGACAAAGACCGTGGCGCGGGCAAAGCAGGCGTCATCGCTCTCGCGCATCCCCGGTGTAAAGCTGCCGATCAGGTCCAGATGGGCACCGGGCTGCAGCCATTCGCCGCGCACCAGCGGTGCCGTGGACAACGTGGCGCAGCTGATGATGTCGGCCTGGCGCGCCGCCTGCTCCAGGTCGGTGGCGACCGAGGCCTGCAGGCCCTGCGCCTGCAGGCGTTCGACCATCGCTTGCGCAGCCTCGGGGCGGATGTCCCAGACCTGCACTTCCTGGATATCGCGCACGCAGCGGTAGGCATCGGGCAACAGGCTGGCCACGCGGCCGGCGCCTGCCACCAGCAAGCGGCGGGCATCAGGGCGGCTGAGCCAGCGCGCCGCCAGCGCCGATGCCGCAGCGGTGCGGCGCGAGGTGATGGCATCGCCATCCAGCACCGCCAGCGGGGCGCCGGTGGCTGCGTCATAGAGGATGAAGACCGAGTGCAGACCGGGCAGGCCGCGCGCCTGGTTGCCGGGGAAGATCGATACCGTCTTGACCCCAATGCGCTTGCCGGTCTGCCACGCGGGCATCAGCAGCATGATGCCGTCTTCCGTACGGGTCTCGCCCACGATGGCGTGGTTGTGGCGCAGTGGCACTTCGCAGCCCGCGATGAACATCTGTTCGAGACTGTCGATCAAGGCTGCCATCGGCAAATGCTGGGTGGTGTGGCTGAAGTCAAGGATTTGCATGCGGCGCGATAAATTTACTAAAGAGGATTAATTTTCGTATAAGAAATTTAATGCAGTTTGAGACAATAAATTTCTTGAAATAGCTCTTTTCATCTAGGGTTTACCCGAAAATTGGGCCTAAAACGCGGCCGCCAGCGCTGCGCTGCGCCACGGGCCAGTGCACGCACCCCTACACTGGCGAGCACCACAAGAGCCTGCCATGCCCCACGCCCCCCTGCCCCACCACAACGCCGGCACCGATGCCACCACCGATGTGCTGGCCACCAAATTGCGCCTGCTGCGGCGCAACGCCGATCTGACCTTGCAGCAGCTGAGCCAGCGCTGCGGCATCTCGGCCTCGGCACTGTCCAAGATCGAGCACGGCCAGCTCTCCCCCACCTATGAAAAGATTGCGGCGCTCGCGCGCGGGCTGGATGTCGATGTGGGCGAGCTGTTCAGCCCGCTGCAACAAACGGGCCTGCGCGCCCGGCGCAGCGTCACCCGCAGCGGCGCAGGCCTGGTGCATGCCACGCCGCAGTACGTCTACGAGCTGCTGCACGCCGACCTGGCCGACAAGCGCTTTATTCCGTTGCTGACCACGATCAAGGCCCATGAGCGCAGCGCCTTTCCCCAGTTGCTGAGCCACGATGGCGAAGAGATGCTCTACGTGATGCGCGGCACGGTCGTCGTGCATACCGACAGCTATGCGCCGCTGGAGCTGGCCGCTGGTGACTCCTGCTATTTCGACAGCGTCATGGGCCATGCCTGCATCTCGGGCGGCGATGAGGATGCGCAGGTGCTGTGGATCTGCTCGCACACCACGATCAAGCCCTGAACCCGCTGCCCAGCAACCGGCAGCAGGCATGAAAAAAGCGCCTGGCTTGCCCAGGCGCTTTTGCGGATTTGGGTGCGGTCTGGATCAGACCGCCGCTTCGTCCAGATCACCGGTACGGATACGGATCACACGCTCGATCTCGGTGACGAAAATCTTGCCGTCACCGATCTTGCCGGTACGGGCCGCATTGACGATCGCGTCCACACAGCGGTCCACGTCCTCGTCCTTCACGGCGACTTCAATCTTCACCTTGGGCAGAAAGTCCACGACATATTCGGCGCCCCGGTACAGCTCGGTGTGGCCCTTCTGGCGGCCAAAGCCCTTGACTTCGCTGACCGTCAGACCGGTCACGCCCACATCCGCCAGAGCTTCACGCACCTCGTCCATCTTGAAAGGTTTGATAACGGCGGTAATCATTTTCATAAGGCTCTCCTGGGATGGGCATATACACGCTGCGCTGGCAACGCGCGCAGCAACTGGGGCTATTGTGCGTCAAGATTCCGCCGCCGGCACCTCCAGGGCCAAATCTCCGGCAGCAGTCGCATGGCGCGCTGGCTATGCCCCGTCCAGGCGCAGATCCAGCCGGGCAGCCAGCGCCTGGCTCTGGGCATTGAGGCCCGTCACCTGCACCACGCTGCCATGCTTGCGCAGCCGCGCGCATACCTTGCTGAGCGCCTGCACTGCGGTGATGTCCCAGAGATGCGCCTGGGCCATGTCGATGCGCACCGGCCTGGCCTCGATCTCGCGCACATCAAAGGCATCGACGAGCAGATCTGCCGATGCAAAGAACACCTGGCCGCGCACGGCATAGACCAGTCCGGCCTCGCCGCTGCGCTGCACCTGCAGCAGCCCGGACACCTTGAACATGAAGAACACCCCGCTGAGCAGCACGCCCACGGCCACACCGGCAGCCAGGTTGTGGGTGGCGATGGTGACCACCACGGTGGCCAGCATGACGAGGCTCGACAGCTTGGGATGCCTCAGCAGCGCGCGGGCCGATCCCCAGTCCAGGGTCGAGGCTGACACCATGACCATGACCGCGACCAGCGCCACCACCGGCACCTGCGCCACCCAGGGCTTGAGCAGCACCATCAAACCCAGCAGAAAGGCACCGGCAAACAAGGTGGACAGCCGGCCACGCCCGCCATAGCGCACATTGCTCACGCTCTGGCCGATCATGCCGCAGCCGGCAATGCCGCCAAAGCAGCTGGCCGCCACGTTGGCCAGGCCCAGCCCGCTGCATTCGCGGTTCTTGGCGCTGGGCGTGTCGGTCTGCTCATCGACCACGCTGGCGGTCATCAAGGATTCGAGCAGGCCCACCATTGCGATGGCCAGCGCCGGCAGCGCAATCAGCTGCAGGGTCTGCCAGGACAGCGGCACATCGGGCAGCGCACAGCGGGGCAAGGTATCGGGCAAGCGGCCCAGGTCCGCCACGGTCTTGAGCGGCAGGTCCAGCGCATGGGCCACGCCCGTCAGCACCAGGATGCAGATCAGCGGCGACGGAATGGCCGTGCTGATGCGCGGCAGGCCATAGATGACCACCAGGCCCAGCGCCAGCATGGCCCAGGTGGCGCCATTGGCGCCCACCAGATGCGGCAGCTGGGCCGCAAAAATAAGGATGGCCAGTGCATTGACAAAGCCGGTGCGCACCGAGCCCGAGACAAAGCGCAGCAGCACCCCCAGGCGCAGCCAGCCAAACAGCATCTGCATGGCACCGGCCAGCAGGCCGGCGGCAAACAGGTACTGCACGCCATGGGCCTGCACCAGCGGTGCGGCCACCAGGGCCACCGAGCCCGCAGCCGCCGATACCATCGCCGGCCGTCCACCCGCAAAGGCAATCACGATGCTGATGACAAAGGAAGCAAACAGCCCCACCGACGGATCGACACCGGCGACAAAGGAAAAGGCGATGACCTCGGGGATCAGCGCAAACGTGGCGACCGCGCCGGCCATCAGCTCGCGCGGCACGCTCGGCGCCCACTGGGCGCGGAAATAATGAAGAAAAGGGGACATGGCAACGCGCGCACCCGGCAGCGCCGGGTACTGCTCCAAAAAAGACGGAGGAAATGCGGCAGCACAGGCAGCCTGCGCGATGCCGCGATCAACGAAAGCGAGGAAAGGCGGGCCGCGCTATGGCGGATGGCGCCGCGAAAAGCCCGACTGGCGCGTGGCCACCAGGCGTGCGATGCGCGCGCGCACAAAGCTCTGAAAGCGCGCAGCCCCCAGCTGCCACGCAGCAAGCGCGAGGGCTGGGCAGGCACAGCGCATCAAGGGCATGGGCGAGGCGTGGGGCGCAGCCTGGCCGCTCAACCCCGGAAACCGTTGGTGATGGGGTAGCGCCAGTCGCGGCCAAAACCCCGGGCCGACAGGCGCGGGCCCACGGCGGCCTGGCGGCGCTTGTATTCATTGATGCGGATCAGGCGCACCACCCGCTCCACATCGGCGCGGGGGTAGCCGGCGGCCACGATGCTGTCGATATCGGCATCCTGCTCCATGTAGCGCTCGATGATCGCATCGAGCACCTCATAGGGCGGCAGGCTGTCCTGGTCCTTCTGGTCCGGGCGCAGCTCGGCACTGGGCGGGCGGGTGATGATGCGCTCGGGGATGGGGTTGCGGCCGGTGCCATAGGGGTCATGGGCATTGCGCCAGCGCGCCAGCTCGAACACACGGGTCTTGGGCACATCGCGCAGCACCGCAAAGCCGCCCGCCATGTCGCCGTACAAGGTGCAGTAGCCGGTGGCCATCTCGCTCTTGTTGCCGGTGGTCAGCACGATGGAGCCAAACTTGTTCGACAGCGCCATCAGCAAGGTGCCACGGATGCGGGCCTGCAGGTTTTCCTCGGTCGTGTCTTCGGCACGGCCGGCAAAATCATGCGCCAATGCGGCCTTGAAGGCCTCGAACTGCGGCGCAATTGAGATCTCTTCATAGGCCACCGACAGGCGCTCGGCCATCTCGCGCGCATCGATCCAGCTGATGTCGGCCGTGTACGGCGACGGCATCATCACGGTGCGGACCTTGTCGGCCCCCAGCGCATCGACCGCAATCGCCAGCACCAGCGCCGAATCGATACCGCCGGACAGGCCCAGCACCGCACTGGGGAAGCCGGTCTTGCCCAGGTAGTCGCGCACCGCCACCACCAAGGCCTGCCACAGCTGCTGGTTGGTATCACCGGGCGCAGCCACGGGGCCGGACAGTTGCAGACCGGTGGCCGTAGCCTGCACCTGCACCGACAGCAGATGTTCGTCAAAACCCGGCGCGCGGGCAGCCACCTGCCCATCGGCATTCAGCGCGAAGGAATGGCCATCGAACACCAGCTCGTCCTGCCCGCCCACCAGGTGGGCATAGACCAGCGGCAAGCCGGTTTCGCGGCAGCGCTCGGCCAGCAAGGCCTCGCGGTGGCCGGGCTTGTCCATCTGGAACGGCGAGGCATTGATGACAGCCAGCAACTGCGCGCCCGCCGCCTTGGCCGCACGCGCGGGCTGGCTGGCCCAGGCGTCTTCGCAGATCAGCAGGCCAATGCGATGGTCTGCGACCTCGAAGACGCAGGTCTGCGAGCCTTCGACAAAGTAGCGCGTCTCGTCAAATTCCCGGTAGTTGGGCAGCAGCTGCTTGCGGTAGCTGGCGACCACCTGGCCGGCACGCACCACGCTGGCGGCGTTGTAGCAGCGGCCGTGGGCCGCATGCTGCGCTGCCTGCGGGTGGCCCAGCACCACCGTCAGATCCGGCCATTGCGTGCTGGCCTGCACCACCTGCGCCACCGCTGCATCGCAGGCCGCCAGGAACGAGGGGCGCTGGAACAGGTCTTCGGCGGCATAGCCGCAAATGCCCAGCTCGGGCGTCAGCAACAGCTGCACCCCCTGGGCGGCAGCCTGGGCCGCTGCATCAATGATCTTGCGGGCATTGCCCGGCATATCACCCACAATAAAGTTCAGCTGGGCGCTTGCGATGGAAAAATGGGACATGGATGACTCGATGGCAAGGGGGCAGCGCACCAGAGCCACAACGAGAGTGGGCAAGGCCCGCGCCTGGTGCAGCCAAAGAGTCTAGCCTACAAACCACAAGGCCTGCGCAGCGGCGCGCAAAACCCGCCAATCCGGCACCGCTGTCCCGGAGTTTGCGGGCAGAATCAGACTTTTGCACCACTACCTGCAGCGTCCCATGAACTTTGGCAGCGACAACCAAGCCGGCGTCTCCCCCCGCATCCTGCACACCCTGGTCGAGGCCGCCAGCGGCATCCAGTCCGCCTACGGCAACGACGAGTGGAGCCAGCGCGCCGAGCAGATGCTGGGCGAGGCCTTTGGCACCCCGGTGAAAGTGTTCTTCGTCACCACCGGCACAGCGGCCAACTGCCTGGCGCTGTCCACCATTGCCCAGCCCTGGAACGCCGTGGTCTGCCACCACATGGCCCATATCGCGGTCGACGAGAACAGCGCCCCCGCCCTGTTCACCGGCGGCGCCAGCCTGCTGCCGATGGCCACGGACAACGGCAAGATCAGCGCCGAAGACCTGGCCGCCTTTGTGGCGCGCACCCCCCATGACGCTCCTCACAACATGGTGATCAGCGCGCTGAGCATCTCCCAGGTGACCGAGAACGGCCTCGTCTACCAGCCGCAGGAGATGGCCGCGCTGGCCACCCAGGCGCATGCCCTTGGCCTGCGCGTGCACATGGATGGCGCGCGCCTGGCCAATGCCGTCGCTGCGCTCCAGTGCCACCCCGGCGATATCACCTGGCGTGCCGGAGTCGATGTGCTGAGCCTGGGTGCCTCCAAGAACGGCGCGCTGATGGCCGAGGCGGTCGTGTTCTTCGACCCGGCACTGGCCCAGAACTTCTCGCTGCGCATCAAGCGCAGTGGCCAGCTGGTCTCCAAGAGCCGCACCATCGGCGCGCAGTTCTGTGCCTGGCTGGAGGGCGGCCACTGGCTGGAGCTGGCCCGCCACGCCAATGCGATGGCGTCCAAGCTGTCTGCCGCGCTGGCCGCCACGCCCGGCGTGCGCCTAAGCTGGCCCACCCAGGCTAACGAAGTGTTTGTGCTGATGCCCATCGCGCTGTATGAACAGCTGCGCGCCCAGGGCGTGCGCTGCACCGACTGGTACGCCAGCAGCGTGCCGGCAGGTACCCAGCTGCAGGCGGATGAGGTGGTGGTGCGCTTTGTCACCTCCTGGTCCAGCACCGACGAGGAGATCGCAGCGCTGATGGACCTGGTGCACAGCCACCAGCGCCAAGCCGCATAACCTGCGCTGTGCAGTGGCGCGGCAGGCAGACCACAATCGGGCCATGACCTCGCTGCCCGCCGACCCCACGCCCGCACCCCGCCCCAGTCTGGAGCTGCGCATTCTGCCCAGCATGGCGGAGTTCGATGCCTCCGCCTGGGATGGGCTGCTGGCCATGCAGCAGCGCCCCACCCCCTTCATGCGCCACGCCTATCTGCAGGCGCTGGAGGTCAGCGGCAGCGCTACTGCAGAGAGTGGCTGGCAGCCTTGCCACCTGAGCCTGTGGCAGGGCGGCGCGCTGGTGGGCGCCTGCCCGATGTACCTCAAAAGCCATTCCTACGGCGAGTATGTGTTTGACTTTGCCTGGGCGCGGGCCTATGCCGAGCATGGCCTGGACTACTTTCCCAAGGCGGTCATCGCGGTGCCCTTCACACCTGTGCCCGGCAGCCGCCTGCTGGTGGCCGACGACAGCTTGCGCGCCCCGCTGCTGCATGCCGCCGCCCAGTTTTGCGGGGAGCAGGAGATCTCGTCGCTGCACCTGCTGTTTGGCGCTGCGCCCGATCTGCAGGCGGCGCAAGACATTGCGCTGATGCAGCGCGAGAACGTGCAGTTCCACTGGCACAACCGCGATGTCCTGGCCGGCGATGCCCGGCCCTACGCCGACTTCGATGATTTCCTGGCCGGGCTGCAGCAGGACAAGCGCAAGAAGATTCGCCAGGAGCGGCGCAAGGTGCAGGCGGCCGGCGTGACGTTTCGCCATGCCTGCGGCACGCAGATCCGCGAAGCGGATTGGGACTTCTTCTACCAGTGCTATGAGCGCACCTATCTGGAGCATGGCAACGCGCCCTACCTGACCCCGGCTTTTTTCGACGCAATGCGCACGCAGATGCCCGAGAACTGGCTGCTCTTCATCGCCGAGCGCGAGGGCCGCCCCATCGCTGCCAGCCTGATCGCCATCGACGCGCCAAGCACAGGGCCGCGCCACGCCTATGGGCGCTACTGGGGAGCCATCGAGCGGGTGGACTGCCTGCACTTTGAAGCCTGCTACTACCAGCCGATTGAATGGTGCATACGCCAGGGCCTGCAGTGCTTTGAAGGCGGCGCGCAAGGCGAGCACAAGATGGCCCGTGCGCTGATGCCGGTACGCACCCCCAGCGCCCACTGGCTGGCCCATGCCGGTTTTGCCCAGGCGGTCGAGCGCTACCTGGCGCGCGAATCACAGGGCATGGCGGAATACCAGCGCGCGCTGCAGGACCACAGCCCGCTCAAGCATCCACAATAAGGCCGGCCCCCTCGCCATTGGACCCTGCCCAAGTTGTAATTAATTTTGTCGCCCGTCAGCTGTGCGTTGCGGTTGTCGGCGATACCGCACAGCAAGCACAAGGCTGCACTGACAAGGCCTGGCACAGCGGCTGCGCACAATGGCTACACCTCAACCAAGCAAGGAGTGACACCATGAACAAGGACCAAGTCGTAGGCAAGATCAAGGACCTCGCAGGCGAAGCACAAGCGGGTGTCGGCAAGGCCATCAACAGCCCCAGCCAGATTGCCAAGGGCAAGGCACTGGAAGCAGAAGGCGAAATCCAGAAGAAAGCCGGTGATGTGAAGGAGACCTTGAAGGATGCCGCGGACGCGGCCAAGAAGCGCCTCTGAGCCTCATCGCGCATCGGGGTGTAACAACGGCCTTGATGAACGTCACTAACTCATACAAATTACCGACATCGGGGCGTCCAAATTAAGGCAATATAAGCCTATTGATTCAACCGAACCCCTCCTTGGCCAGCATTCATTGCTGGCATTTTTTTGCCTGCAGCACAAGTGCAGGCAGCGCCAGCAGCGCCGGCGCCTGCCCCTGAGGCATGCCGGGCATCAACGCTAAAAAAGGGGGTCTGGCAGCGACGAATCAGGCCGAATGCGCCTGCACCGGCGCCAGGGCCGCCAGCGCGCCCAGCAAGGCCCAGCCCAGTGGCCATTCGCCATGGCCGGACTCCACATTGATATGGCCGGCCGAGGGCACGCGGACAAAGGTACTGCCCCAGCTCTTGGCATAGGCGCTGGCCATGCGGATCGGGCAATAAGGGTCGTTGCTGCTGGCAGCCACAATGCTGGCGAAGGGCAGCGGGCTGGCCGGCACGGGTGTGAAGTCCTCAAACAGCGCACGGCGCTCCGGATCGGCCGGCGCAACAAACAAGGCGCCGGCAATGCTCCCTGCCGGCTTGCTGCGCAGTTGCTCCACCGCATGCACGCTGGCAATACAGCCGAGCGAATGGGCCACCAGGATGACCGGGTGCGGCGCGGCCGCAATGGCCTCCTCCACACTGGCAACCCAGGGGCTGCGATGGGGTTGCAGCCAGTCCTCCTGCTCCACCCGGACGGCGCCCGCAATGCGCGCGGCCCATAGGCTTTGCCAGTGGCCCGGGCCGGAGTTGCGCCAACCCGGCACGATCACCACCGAGACGGGAGCCCCCGTCTCTGCTTCGCCGCGCCAGCCTGGCTGCACAAGGTGCTGGCCATTGAGGTGGGCGGCCGCAATGGCCGCATGGCGGGGCGGAGTGGAGGGGTTGAGCGTGACAAGACAGGCACCAGACATGGATGCATTGTCAAAGCAGCACCTTAGATCAACAACGACTATTTTTGAGTATTGTTATTTCAAAAAATCATATCCAACCAGCCTCCGCCGGAAGGCCATGGACCGACCCCAGCGAAGCAGACGTATTGCAGCCGTCGCCGAACGGGTTCAGCCCACGGCAGGACGTGCTGAACCCGCGCCCTCAGGTGCCATCGACCTGGCCAATGCGCTGCAGTGGCAGGTTCTCGCCCATGAAGTCCAGAAACGCGCGCTGCGCTGGCGCCATATTGCGGCGCGAGACGAAGGCCGCATGCAGAATGCCTTCGGGGATGCTCCAGCCCGCAAGCAATTCGACCAGGTCGCCATTGGCTACCTCATCGCGCACCATCGCTGCGGGCATCCAGCAGGCGCCGATGCCGTCGAGCACCGCGTACTTCAAGGTCACCAGGTCATCGGCCACATAGCGCGCCTGGTGGTGGATGGTCACATGCTCGCCTTCGGGGCCTACCAGCTGCAAGGTGCTGTTGCCATCGGCACTGGTCAGCGACATGGTCGGGATCTTGCTGCCCAGGTCCTGCGGGGTTTGCGGCACACCGTGCACGGCCAGCAGCTCGGGGCTGGCCACCAGGCGCTGGCGCGTCATGCCCAGGCGCTTGACCACCAGGCTGCCGCTGTCGTTGAGGTTGGCGCGCACCCGCAGCGCGACATCGATGCCCTCCTCGATCAGGTTGATGGTGCGGTTGGTCACCAGCATCTCGATGCGCACCTTGGCATAGGTGCGCAAAAACGCCGGCAGCAGTTTGCCCACCGCGCCCTGGGCCAGGGTCACCGGGCAGGACACCCGCACCGTGCCCGAGGGCTCGCGCTGGGTCTGTTCCATCTCGGCCTGGGCATTCTGCGCCGCCTCCCGGGCGGTCTGGGCATGGCGCAAAAAGGTCTCTCCCGCATCGGTCAAGGACAGCCGGCGCGTCGTGCGCTGCAGCAGCCGCACGCCCAGCTGTGCCTCCAGATCGGCAATGCGGCGCGACAGCCGCGACTTGGGCACGCCCAGCGCGCGGCCTGCCGCAGCAAAGCCGCCGCGCTCGACCACTTCGGCAAAGTAGTACATGTCGTTGAGGTCGTATTTCATCGTGAGAGGCAGCGTGAGCGCGGTCTGCGCAGGCGGATAGACGGCAAAAAAGTTCGCCCATCATAGTTCTAAAAATAGAACAATCCAACCCACTTCCGCCCCTTAATCCGGCCCGCGCAGAGTGACAGAATTCGTCCACTGGCAAAAATGCTGCGAGTGCAGCAAAAGCCATGACCTGCTTGAAGGACCGACCATGAAACTGCTGCATATCGATTCGTCCATCCTGGGCGCCAACTCCGTCTCCCGCCAGCTGAGCGCCGAAGCCGTCAAGGCCTGGGTGGCCGTGCATCCCAACACCCAGGTTCAATACCTGGACCTGGCCGTCAACACACCACCCCATCTGAGCGCCGACGCGCTGGGCTTTCGCACCGGCCAGGAGGCCAAGACCGAAGCAGAGCGTGCGCAAAATGCCCTCTCCGAAACCCTGGTGAGCCAGTTGCTCGAAGCGGATGTACTGGTCATTGGCGCGCCTTTCTACAACTTCAGCATCCCCACCCAGCTGCGCAGCTGGATCGACCGTGTGCTGCAAGGCGGCCGCACCTTCCGCTACACCGCCAACGGCCCTGAAGGCCTGGCCGGCGGCAAGAAAGTGATCGTGGTCGAATCGCGCGGCGGCATCTACTCCACCAGCGAAGGCGGCCGCGCGATGGAGCACCAGGAAAGCTACCTGCAAACCATCTTCGGCTTCATCGGCATCACCGATGTGCATTTCGCCCGCGCCGAAGGCCTGGCCATGGGCCCTGAAGCCCGCGCCGCTGCCATCAGCAAGGCCCAGGCAGAGATTGCCCAGGCCGTGGCCACGCCGCTGCAGCAGACCGTAGCGGCCTGAGTGCCTGGCGCTTGAACAGCCGGAGGCTGGGCGCCCAGCGCGCCCGTTCTCCGGCTGCGGCCCGGCACCTGCCACCCAGTGTCACGGGCCCAGGGATCCTTTGCAGAACCCTCGCCAAGCGGGATGGACGCGGATCGCCCGAGCCCGCGTTCAGACCATGGCAGGGAGTTGTG
>NZ_CAXYJV010000032.1:0-32208 GCF_964277875.1 uncultured Comamonas sp. | reverse complement strand
CCCTCGCCAAGCGGGATGGACGCGGATCGGGATGAGACGCAAGGCGTCTTTTGCAGTCGAGCCGTAGCTATTGACAAGGAAGACAACGCATTGGATCGCCCGAGTCCGCGTTCAGACCACGGCAGGGAGTTTTGCAGAGGGTCCCTAGTGTTGCGCGGCTGGGTGCGATCGGCGCAGGTAGATCCAGGCATCCAGCGCCAGCAGTGCCAACA
This sequence comes from uncultured Comamonas sp., assembly GCF_964277875.1. NCBI lineage: Bacteria > Pseudomonadati > Pseudomonadota > Betaproteobacteria > Burkholderiales > Comamonadaceae > Comamonas > uncultured Comamonas sp. Next base: position 31,996 of record NZ_CAXYJV010000032.1, on the reverse strand, counting down.
GGCTGCAGCCGAGCACCGGCAGCAGCCAGCCCACGGCGGCGGCAACCAGCAACAGGGCCAGCGCAGCAGTACGCGGCAGCTGGCGCCATTGGTGGACCAGGGTCAGCTGGCCATGCAGCCATTCGCGGCCGCGGCCCGGGCGCTTGCGCCATTGCAGCCAGCCGGTCAGCGCCATCGCCACCATGCCGGCGCCCAGCAGCACCAGCAAGGCCTGGTTCAGAACACCCCAGCTGCCCATGTGCAGGTCAATGCCCCAGCGCGTCAGCTTGGCGGCCAGCGGGTAGTCGCGGAAGCGGTTGTGGTCCAGCACCTGGCCCTGCGCCAGGTCAATGGCCAGCGCATCCACTTCGGTGGGCCAGGAGCGGTTGATCTCCGTCACCGTCCAGGCCTTGCCTGCGGCGGCCGGTGGCCGGATCTCCAGCTTGCTGGATGCCAGGCCATGCTGGCGTGCCAGTGCCAGGGCGGTGTCAAAGTCCTGCGGCATGGGTGCCATAGCAGCCCTACCGGCCATGGCCATCGGTGCGGCCTGGTGCTCTGCATGGTCCGCATGCGGGCCGGCTGGGTGGTGGTGGGCATGCGCGCCAGCATGGTTCGCGCTCAGGTCGGTATTTAAGCTCGGCGTTTGCCAGCCCATCTGCTGCAGCGCCTGGCCAAAATGGCCGCCGGCCCAGCGCGACCAGGTCAGGCCCGTGGCCGACAGAAACAGCAGGCCCACCAGCAGCCACAGCCCCAAGCCATGGTGCCAGCGGCGCAGCGCAGCATGGGCTACGTGGGCGCCGGCCCGCTGCGGGCGCGACAGCCACCACAGGGCCACACCGCCCAGCGCAGCCACCCACAGCCAGGAGGCCGCCAGTTCGCTGTAAGTGCGGCCCCATTCACCCATCAGCAACTGGCGGTGCAGCAGATCGAGCTGCTTGCGCAGCGGCAGCACGCCGCTGGTGCCATAGACCGTCAGGTCGCCCTGCAGCGCCAGGCTGTAGGGGTTCACAAAGAGGCTGCGGTATTCCGAAGGGCCCAGCGCCGCATCGGCCACCATGACGCGGGTGCTACTGCGGGCATCGGGCGCCGGGCGCACAGCGACCACGGCAGCCGGAGTGGGCAGGGCCTGCAAGGCCGCTTGCACCTGGGCCGACAGCGGCTGCGCCGGGGCGCCTGGCGCCGATTCGGCCTGCAGCGCGCTGCGGTAGAGCTGGTTTTCCAGCTGGGGCGTCAGCGCATACAGCAGGCCGGTAGCGGCAGCCACCACGATGAACGGCGCGACCAGCAGGCCGATGTACAGATGCAGCCTGCGGATCAGCAGCTGCCAGGTTTTGCGGGAGGAGGGAGACATAAGGGATGGGGGGTCAGCGCATCGCGCGGCGCAGCGCGGCACTGCTCCAGTCCACCGCCATGCTCAGCAGCAGCATGGCAATGATGACGGTGCTGGCCTGCGCGTAGTGGAACAGCGAGAGTTCGACATACAGCAGCTGGCCCAGGCCACCAGCGCCGACAAAGCCGAGGATGGCCGCCATGCGGATGTTCATCTCCCAGCGGTACAGGGTGTAGGCCAGCAACTGCGGCGCGGCCGCTGGCAGCGTGCCGTAGCAAAAGGCCAGCAGGCGGCTGCTGCCGGCCAGGCGCAGCGCCCGGGCGGGGGCGGTAGGCGTATTCTGCAAGGCCTCGGCATAGAGCCGGCCCAGCACCCCGGCCGTGTGCAAGGCCAGCGCCAGCGCGCCGGCAAACGGGCCCAGGCCCACCGCCAGCACGGTGATCGTCGCCCAGACCAGCTCGGGCACCGAGCGCAGCAGGTTGAGCAGCGCGTTCCAGGGTGCGCGCCAGCGCGGCAAGGCCAGCAGCAGCCCGGCCATGGCCGCCAGCAGGCTGCCGATAATGGAAATGGCCAGGGTCTCCCACAACCCTTGGGCCACCTTGCGCAGCCAGGCGGCACTCAGGTCGGGCGAGAAAAAACCGGCCACGAAGCTGCCCATCGATTGCAGCGCATCGCGGCTGAACAGCGCGGACCAGTCGATGCCGAGCAGCCAGAAGCTGGCCCACAGGCCGATGCCGCCGAGCAGCAGCATGGCCGCGCTGCGCCAGCCAAAAGGCAGCGCACGGGCCGCTGGCGGCGTATCGAGCGCGCGGCGCAGCCACCAGGACAGCAGATCGGCCAGCGCCACCAGCAGCATGAAGGCCAGCAAGATGCTGGCGACCTCGCCGCCATTGAGCATCTTCATCGCCTGGTCCATCAGCTGGCCCAGGCCGCCCGCGCCCACAAAGCCCATCACCACCGAGGCGCGGATCGCGCATTCCCAGCGGTAGACGGTGTACGAGGTCAGCTCACGCGCTGCTTGCGGCAGGCTGCCGTAGAGCAAGGCCTGCAAACGGCCCGCGCCACTGGCGCGCAGGGCGCGGGCGGGGGCCGGGTCGGTGGATTCCAGAATCTCGGCATAGACCTTGGCCAGCATGCCGCCATAGGTCAGGCCCAGGGCCAGCACGCCAGCGGCGGGGCCCAGGCCAAACACCCGCACAAACACCAGCGCCCAGACCAGCTCGGGCACGCCGCGCAATATGGTCAGCACGCCGCGGGTAAGGGGGTTGAGGCTGACTTTCTCGCGCGCCGCGCCGCTGGCCAGGTAGGACAGCGGCAGCGCCAAAAGCAGTGCCAGCGCCATGCCGGCAGTGGCAATGGCCAGGGTCTCCAGGCTGGCCTGGCCCAGGTAGGCCAGAAACTCCTGGCTGCTCTCGGGCGGCAGAAACTGGGCCAGAAAGCCGCCGACCACTTTGAGATTGTTGCTGTCAAAAAACGGCGCCAGCGAGAAGCCCGAGGTCTGCAGCATCGGCCATAGCACTACGGCCGCCAGCAGCAGCGCGATGAGCCGGCCACGGGCAGCGGGATCGCGGCGATGCGTGTGCGCGGCAGCAGCAGGCATCAGCGGCATGTGATCACTTCAGCCGCCGGGGCGGGCACCAGCTGCGGCGTGGCGCTGCCCATGCTGCCCAGCGTGGGCAATACGGCCGCACTGCCATCGGCATGGGCATACAGGGCCTGGAGCTGTGCCTGGCTCACCTGCGCAGCGGGCAGGTCAAAGGCAATCCGGCCATCGCGGATGCCGACAATGCGGGCAAAGCAGCGGAGGGCCAGGTCCACCGCATGCAGGCTGGCCACCAAGGTGGCCTGGCGCGCAGCGGCTTCCTGCACCAGCAGCTGCACGGTGGCCAGCGACAGCGCAGGGTCGAGCGCGGAGACCGGCTCATCGGCCAGAATCAGCCGGGCCTGCTGGTAGAGCACCCGGGCAATACCCACGCGCTGCAGCTGGCCGCCGGAGAGCTGGTCGCAGCGCGCAAAGATCTTGTCCTCCATCTGCACACGGACCAGGGCCTCGCGGGCGCCGGCGATGTCTTGCGGGTAGGCCAGCGATGCCAGCGCCTTCCACAGCGGCCACTGGCCCAGGCGGCCGGCCAGCACGGCGGTGACCACGCGCTGGCGCAGCGCAATCGGCGCGCTCTGGTGCACGGTGCCAATCAGGCTGCGCAGCGCTTTGAGCTCGCGCACGGAGGGGGTGGCAGGCGCCGCCGGCAAGGCCTGGCCGAGCACCTGCATGCGGCCGCTGCTGGGCAGGTGGGCGGTGCCAATGGCCGTCAGCAGCGAGGTCTTGCCCGCGCCGGAGGGGCCGATCAGCGCAATGCTCTCGCCCTGGGCCGCCGACAGGCGAATGCCCGCGAGTGCGACAAAACCATTGGCGTGGGTCAGGCCCACATCGTCAAGCATAAAGCTCATGGATCAAATGCTGGAAAAGTGCAGCAGAGGCAGGCGGCATGGGCCCTGCAGCAGTGCCCATGCCCGGCGGCCCCTTACTTGAGCAGGCCGGCAGACTTGGCAGCCGCTTCGGTGCCGGCATAGTTCTCGGGCTTGGTCGGGATGAACTTGGAGGCGCGCTGCAAATCCATGATGGCCTTGTGCTCGGGCTTGGCCGGGTCCAGCGCCAGGAAGGCATCGGTCAGCTTCTTGATGATGGCCGGGTCCAGGTCGCCGCGCACGGTCCAGTTGTAGTCGAAATAGGTGGGGGTGGTGGCAAACACGCGCACCTTGCTGGTGTCCACCTTCTTGGTCTCGACCAGCTTGTCCCATACCGACGTATTGAGCACACCGGCCTCGGCCTTGCCGGCTGCCACAAAGGCCACGGTGGCGTCATGCGCGCCCGAGTAGGCCACGGTCTTGAAGTCCTTTTCCGGGTTCAGGCCGTCCTGCAGCAGAAAGTAGCGCGGCATCAGGCTGCCCGAGGTGGACGATGGCGCGCCAAATGCGAAGGTCTTGCCCTTGAGGTCGGCCAGGGTCTGGATGCTGGGGTCGGCCGTGATGAACTTGCTGGTGAACACCGCATCTTCGGCGCGCTGCACGATCGGGATGGCCGTGCCATTGGTGCGGATCTTTGCCTGCACATAGGTAAAGCCGCCCAGCCAGGCCAGGTCCAGCTTCCTGGTGGCGAGGGATTCAACCACCGCCGCATAGTCGGACACCGGCGTGAACACCACCTTCATGCCCGTCGCCTGCGACAGGTACTCGCCCAGCGGCTTGAACTTGCGCTGCAGCTCCGTGGGTGCCTCGTCGGGGATGGCAGATACGCGCAGCACCGCCGGGGTGTCTGCATGGGCACTGAAGCTAGCCAGGCTGGAGAGGGTGAGCGCGGCCAGCGACAGGCCACGCAGCGCCGAGCGGCGAGCGGTAGAGTGGGTCATAAAGCTTCCGTTCGTTAATCTACCGCCGTCCGGATACACGGCGGTTTAATAGGCCGCGCGGGGTGCGCGCAGCGATAGGGATCCAGGCAGTACACCGACCACCAAAGGAGGATTTTTGCGTATTTGCCAAAACCACCGCTGCCCCTCACGTTCTTTTTAGGCAACAGCGAAGGTGCAAGCGCCCGCTCAGGGCGGCCAGGCAACGCGCTTCAGGACAGCGCCAGCGGCGCAAAGTGGGCCTGCAAGGTGGCCAGCGCCAGCCGCACCCGCGCAGGCAGCGCCTGGCGCTCGGGGGTGAGGGCGGAGATGCGCAGGCTGCCGCAGTCCCAGTCGGGCAGCAGGCGCAGCAGCTGGCCGCTGCGTACCTGGTCGGCCACTTCGAGCGAAAACAGCCGCGCCAGGCCCAGCCCCTCGCTGCACAGCTGCTGCAGCGCGTACTGCTGGTTGCTGATGATGCGTGGCGCCGTGTGCAGCATGACCACCTCGCCGCTGTGGCGGTGCTGCAGCTGCATGCTGGCGCTGGTGGTCTTGCCGATGTTGCGCGCCATCCAGGGCCAGGCCTGCAAGGCCTGCGGGTGTTGTGGCACCGGCCTGCCTTGCGCCAGCGCAGGGGCGGCGCATATCCACCAAGGCAAGGTGCCCAGCGGGCGGGCCACCCAGTGGGAGTCGGGCAGCTCGCCCAGGCGGATGGCGATGTCCACCCGCTCTGCTACCAGGTCGCTGTGCGATTCATCGAGCAGCAGTTGCAGCCGCAGCTGCGGGTGGGCATGCAGCAACGGAGCCAGCGCCCGGCCCAGCGGTGCGGCCAGGCCCAGCACGGCGGCAATGCGCAGCTCGCCGACGGGCTCGTCGCGCTCGGCATCCAACTCGGCGCGGGCCTGGCGCGCGGCCTGCAGCATCACCGCGCACTGCGCATAAAAGCGCTGCCCGGCATCGGACAGGCTGAGCCTGCGCGTGGTGCGGTGCATCAGCGGCAGGCCCGCCTGGGCTTCCAGGTGGCGTACCTGCTGGCTGACGGCCGAGGCGCTCATGCCCAGCAGGCGCGCGGCCGCCGTCATCGAGCCTTGCTCGACCACGGTCGCAAAAATAGCCATGCGCTTGAGGTCTACCATCGGCTGATTATGAAGCACAGCTTCAAAGAAATGCTTGGATGGGAGGGATTATCAATGCCACTCGACCGGCATACAGTGTGGTCATGGCGTGGCGCAGAGGCTGCCCGCCTTTGTCCATGCGAAGGAAATACGATGAAAGTCACACTGATTGGATCGACCGGTTTTGTAGGCGCTGCACTGCTTGATGAACTGCTGCAGCGCGGCCACGAGGTGGTGGCCCTGGTGCGCGACCCCGCCAAGCTGGCGCCCCGCCCGCATCTGCAAGTGCTGCAGGGGGATGTGATGGATGCGGCCGTGGTGCAAAAGGCGGCCACCGGCAGCGATGCCGTGCTGTCGGCCTACAACGCAGGCTGGACCAACCCGAATATTTACGAGGACTTCCTCAAGGGCTCGCAGGCCATCGAGGCCGGCACCCGCGCAGCCGGTGTGGCCCGCTACCTGGTGGTGGGCGGCGCTGGCAGCCTGTATGTGAACGGCCAGCAGCTGGTGGATTCGCCCGAGTTCCCTGCCGCCATCAAGCCCGGTGCCAGTGCGGCCCGCGACATGTACACCGCGCTGCAAAAAGAGAGCGCTCTGGACTGGACCCTGCTGAGCCCGCCCGTGGGCTTCCATGGCGGATCAGCCGCGCAAAGCCAGGGCCGCACCGGCCAATACCGCACTGGCAAGGACGAGCCGCTGTGGCAAGCTGATGGCAGCCCTGGCGATATCTCGGCAGCGGATTTGGCCGTGGCCCTGGTCGATGCGCTGGAGCAGCATCTGCACAGCAAGGCCCGCTTCACCGTGGCGTACTAAAGAAAGTCCCAGGCTTAGTCGGCCTGCGCCAAAAACGTCTGCACCCGGCCGAGCACCTGCTCGGCCATTTCGCGGTGCGGCACATGGTGGGCGCCGGCGATGATCTCGGTCTGGCCACCGGCACCGGCCTGGCGGGCAATGCGCTCAGGGTGCGCGGTGCTGCCATATTCATCCAGCTCACCATGGATGGCGAGCAGAGGGCACTGCAGGCGGGGCAACCAGGCGTCCACGTTCCAATCGCTGAAGGCGGGGCTGAGCCAGGTCTCCGTCCAGGCATCCACCACCCAGCGTGCCTTGCTGCCGTGGTATTTGGCCAGGCGCTCCAGTTGCGCAGCGTCCTGGAACATCGCGCGGGCCTCGACAATGCCCGCCCGCGTGCGGTCTTCGACAAAGGCCTGGGCGGCGATGGTCACCAGCGCCGTGCAAGCCTGGCCCGCGCCGGCGGCTATCGCAATGCCCATGCCGCCACCCACGCTGTGGCCCAGCAACGCAAAGCGGTCCAGGCCCAGATGCTGGCGCACAATGGGGAAGTAAAGCTCCGCCTCTTCAGCCACAAACTGCGTTGATAGCCTGTCTGTGCGCGCATCCGATTGGCCAAAGCCCAGGCGGTCATAGGCGATCACCTGCCGTCCCGTGGCCTGGGCCAGCTGCGCTGGAAAATCGCGCCACAGCGCGACTGAACCCAGCGAGTCATGCATCAGCACCAGTGGCGCTTTGTGCGTGGTGCTCGGGGTCCAGGTTTTGGCATACAGCCGGCCCTGTGGGGGCAGGCCGATCCAGTGCTCTTGGGCGATGGCGGCGGTGTCGGTCATGGTCTGGGCGGCGAGGGAAATGGCCAGATCTTAGTGGCGCCGTGCGCTGTTTATCTGCCCGCCGGAGACACCACAAAGTTCATCTGCATCTGCGCACGTGCCGGATCGGTCCAGCGGTAGGGCAGCTCGGCCTCTTGCACCTGCAGCATGGCATCGACGGGCCAGGCGGCCCACCACCAGGCATCGGACGCCGGGTCCTCGGTGGAGATCTGCAGCCAGGGCAGGTGCTGGCGGCGGGCGCTTTCAGCGGCCTGCCAGGCGCAGTCCTTATGGAAGCCCGGTTCGTCTGCATCGCAGACCACGATCTTGGCCTGGGGGAACAGAATGCGCATCACGCCGCCGGTGGTGTGGTGTTCGGCCAGCACCATGCCCTGGCCTTGGTAGCCGGCCTGGCGCAAGGTGGTGGCAATCAGGTCCAGCTGCCAGTTGAGGCGGTCGCCCTTGCCGCGCTTGGCATCGCGCAGCGGCGCCAGCAACGCCAGCGACCAGACCAGCACCAGCATGCCCAGACAGGCCAGCAGATAGCGCCGGCGGCTTGTGTCCGACTGGGCCAGCGCCGGCCAGCGGGCCAGCATGTAGAGCGGAAAAATGAGCAGCAGCGGCTGGATCCAGCGGCCATCGAACTTGGCCGCACCCGCCAGCGCCATCAGCACCAGCGCGCCCGCCACCAGCGCCATATAGCGGCCCAGCAGCGGCACCAGCCAGTCAGGCGTGGGGCTGTGATTGACAGCGCCGCTGGCTGCAGCGCGCTGTTGCCAAAAGCGCCCACTGGTCCAGCGCGCCATCAGCAGCAAGGGCAGCACCGCCAGCAGCAAAAAGGCCAGCAGATCGCGCAGGCCGTGGGCCAGGCCGCTGAGGTAGGAGCTGGTCTCTGCTGGATGCAGCTTGTCCAGGGTGGCGCCGCTGGCCGCTTGCCAGTGCTCCAGCACCCACCAGGCATGGGGGGCGACCAGCGCGATGCTGATCAGCGGCGTGAGCCACCAGCCGCGCGACAACAGTGCGCGGCGCGTGCTGGCCATGCTCAGGCAGGCCAGCAGCAGGGTGACGGCGACCAGCAGGTAGCTGTACTTGGACAACATGCCCCAGGCGACGACGAGGCCCAGGTAGACAAAGCCCAGCGGGCGCGGCTGGCGCAACTGGCGCAGCAGCAACCACCAGGTGGCGCAGATGGCGCAGGTCAGCATCACCGTATGGGTCTGGTCGCGCAGCAACTGCCAGGCAATGCCGGGCAGCCAGGTCATGCCGGCAGCGGCCAGCCAGGCCTGGCGCGCGGGCAGAACCTGGCGTGCGGCCAGCAGCATAAAGACAAAGCTCAGCGCGATCAGGCTGTTTTTCAGCAGCACCACGGCCAGGGTGCTCGGGCCCAGCACCCCCACCAGGCCCCATTGCAGCCAGGTGTAGAGCGGCGGCTGGGGCCCATAGCCCAGCGCCAGTTGCTGGGACCAGACCAGCTGCTCGTTCTGGTCCCAGGACACGCCGTGCGAAGCCAGCAGGCGGCTGGCCATGACCAGTACAAACAGCGCAGCAATCCAGCGCAGTGCTTGGCGGTCAACGGCAGGGGGCGGGGCAGAAGGCGGGGTCATGCAAGCGGAGGGAAGGGCGGCATGGCCGCCAAAAATAGCTGCCCGATCATAAGGGGCAGACGTAAAGCCAGCGCAAAGCGCGAAGGCCAGGTAAGGCGCTTGTCAGCCCGCGCTGGGCCAGGGCGCATCGCCATACAGCTGCGCTGCGCTGATGCCCAGATTCAGCCGGTGGATGGGCAGTGGCGGCGGTTGCAGCTGCAAGCCCAGGCGCTGGTAGACGCCTTCGCTCGACAGCCCGAAGGGCGCCGCATCGGCATTGTCAAATGCAAAAAACACCTGCTTGGCCTGGCCCGCCACTATTGCTGCCAGACACATGGGGCAGGGGTGGCCGGAGGCATAGACCGTCAGCCCCTGCAGATGCGGCAGCTGGCGCTGGTGGCAGCAGTCGCGGATGGCTTCCATCTCGGCGTGGCCAGTCATGTCCTGCGTCTGGCTGATGGTGTTCACGCCCCGGCCCAGAATGCGGCCCGCATCATCGGCAATCGCTGCGGCAAAGGGGCGGCCTTTGTGCAGATGGCGGTTGTGGTGGGCGCGGTCCAGCACCTCGCGCATGATGGCAGCGTGCTGGGCTGGCAGGGTGTCGGTCATGGGGCTCTTCTTATCGGGGAACACGGGCTTGATTGTCCTGTCAGCCCAGGGGGCAGCGCGGCTTGGGCGGCAAAGGCTGACAGTGGCACTGCGGCTTGCGGGGTCGGCATGGTGGGGGCAAGATGCAGGGCATGAACACTGAGCCGCTTTCTTCCCGCTCCCTGCCCGGCGATGCCTGGGATGCTGCGCAAACGGGCCATGCCTTGTTCCGCACCCGCCTGGGTGTTTGTGGCATTGCCTGGGGTGCGCAAGCCGTTGTCGCGCTGCGGCTGCCCGAGCCCAGCCTGGAGGCTACACAGATGCGCCTGCTGGAGCATGCCCGCCAGCGCCGCGAGGGCTTGTGGCCACAGGCCCAGGCGCCCGGTGATCTGAGTGCCCAGGCTTTGCAGGCGGTGGCCGGCGTGCAGTGGCTGCTGGCCGGGCGCCAGCAGACCAGTGAACCGGAGGGCAGCGCGCGCTGGCCGGATGCACCTGCCCCCGTGCTGGGCGACCTGCGCAGCTTGCTGACCCTGAACCGCTGGTCCGCGCACAGCGGTTTGCCACTGCTCGATGATGTGGTGCTCGACTGGCATGGGGTGCCGGATTTTTCGCGTGCGGTCTACCAGCTGGCACTGGCCATTGAGCCGGGGCAGACGCGCAGCTATGGTGAGCTTGCCGACGACTTGGGTGGCAAGGGGATGGCCCGTGCGGTAGGCCAGGCGCTGGGGGCTAACCCTTTTGCACCCGTGGTGCCCTGCCACCGCATCTTGGCGGCGCATGGCGCGCGCGGCGGCTTCTCAGCCAATGGCGGCACGCGCACTAAACTGCAAATGCTGGAATGGGAGGGTGCAGCGCTGGGCGACGGCATCAGCCTGGGCTTGTTTGACTGAGCCTCTCTAGGGATGAAAAAAGGGCCGCGTTGCGGCCCTTGGTGTATGGAAGCAATAGCCCCCAGCCCTTTGAACAGGTTCTTAGACCACGCCTTCGCTGTGCAGCTGCGCAATCTGCGCGGGCGAGCGGCCCAGCTCGGCCAGGATCTCGTCGGTGTGCTGGCCCATTGCGGGCGGCGGGCGGCGCACCACAGGCGGGGTGGCGGTCAGCCGCATGGGGCTGGCGACGGTGCTGATCGTACCGATCTGGTCGCCGGCATCGCGCGGGATCCGCACATGCAGGCCGCGTGCAATCACCTGCGCATCGTCAAAGGCCTGGGCGATGTTGTTGATGGGGCCGCAGGGGACGGCCTTGTCTTCGAGCAGCGCAATCCATTCGGCGGTGGTGCGGGTTTTCATCAACGGGTACATCAGTTCCTGCAAATCCTTGCGGTGGATGATGCGGCCCGAGTTGCGGGTAAAGCGCGGGTCCTGCGCCCAGGCCTCGTTGCCGGTGGCGGCGCAAAAGCGCGCGAACTGGCCGTCGTTGCCAATGGCCAGCAGCACATTGCCGTCCTTGCTGGGGAAATCCTGGTAGGGGCCCACGCTGGGGTGGATATTGCCTGCGCGCTGCGGAATATCGTCCGCATTCAGGTAGCCCACGGCCTGGTTGGCCAGCACGGCCATGCCCACATCCAGCAGCGCCATGTCGATGTGCTGGCCTTCGCCGGTCCGGTGGCGTGCCTGCAGCGCGGCCAGGATCGAGCAGCAGGAGTAAATACCGGTGAACACATCGGTGACTGCGACGCCCACCTTGAGCGGGCCGCCACCGGGCTCGCCATCAGGGTGGCCGGTGATGCTCATCATGCCGCTCATCGCCTGCACCATCAGGTCGTAGCCGGCGCGCGGGGCGTAGGGGCCGGTCTGGCCAAAGCCGGTGACCGAGCAGTAGATCAGGCGCGGGTTGATCTTGCGCAGGCTTTCGTAGTCCAGGCCATAGGCCTTGAGGCCGCCGACCTTGAAATTCTCGACGAGGATGTCGGCATCCTTGGCCAGCTCGACGATCAGCGCCTGGCCCTGGGGCGAGGCCATGTCGATGGTGATGCTGCGCTTGTTGCGGTTGCAGCAGGTGTAGTAGCTGGCCTGCTCGGTCTTGGTGCCGTCATCGGTGTGCAGGTAGGGAGGGCCCCAGTGGCGCGTGTCGTCACCGGCTTCGGGCCGCTCGACCTTGATCACCTCGGCGCCCAGGTCACCGAGCATCTGCGCGCACCAGGGGCCGGCCAGCACCCGCGACAGATCCAGAACTTTGATGCCGTCCAGCGGCGCGATGGGTGCGGTCATGGTGTCTCCAAATTCGATAGCTGCCCATGCATGTGCAACAGGCGCTGCAGCAAGAAATTTCTGCAAAACTTGCCGATGGTACGTGCGGCCTCAGGGCGGCGCCATTCGCATCCGGCAAGGGGGTGGTTAAGCGATCACAAAACACCACAACCCACCCACGCAGCGCCTGCGGTGAAGTGGGTTGTGGGCAGGCATGCAGCGGGCGCTGCATGCGATGGGGCTCGGGCCGTTCTTAATTGGCGAACGCGGCGATGCCGGTCTGGGCGCGACCCAGGATCAGCGCGTGCACATCGTGCGTGCCTTCGTAGGTGTTCACCACTTCCAGGTTGACCAGGTGGCGCGCCACACCGAACTCGTCGCTGATGCCGTTGCCGCCCATCATGTCGCGGGCCAGGCGGGCAATGTCCAGCGACTTGCCGCAGTTGTTGCGCTTGATCAGCGACGTGATCTCGATGACGTTCTGGTGCTCGTCCTTCATGCGGCCCACGCGCAGCGCCGCTTGCAGGCCCAGCGTGATTTCGGTCTGCATGTCGGCCAGCTTTTTCTGGATCAGCTGGTTGGCGGCCAGCGGGCGGCCAAACTGCTTGCGGTCCATCGTGTACTGGCGCGCGGTGTGCCAGCAGAACTCGGCCGCACCCATCGCACCCCAGGCAATGCCAAAGCGGGCGCTGTTGAGGCAGGTGAAGGGGCCCTTCAAACCACGCACTTCGGGGAAGGCGTTTTCTTCCGGCACAAACACGTCGTCCATGACGATTTCGCCGGTGATCGAGGCACGCAGGCCCACCTTGCCGTGGATTGCAGGAGCCGACAGGCCCTTCATGCCCTTTTCCAGCACAAAGCCACGGATCTGGCCGACGGCGCCGCCTTCGGAGACTTCCTTGGCCCAGACCACGAACACATCGGCGATGGGGCTGTTGGTGATCCACATCTTGCTGCCCTTGAGCTTGTAGCCGCCGTCCACCTTGTAGGCGCGGGTGGCCATGCTGCCAGGGTCGGAGCCGTGGTCAGGCTCGGTCAGGCCAAAGCAGCCGATGAACTCGCCCGATGCCAGCTTGGGCAGGTACTTTTGCTTTTGCGCTTCGGTGCCGAACTCGTTGATTGGCACCATCACCAGCGAGGACTGCACCGAGGCCATCGAGCGGTAGCCCGAGTCGATGTACTCGATCTCGCGTGCCACCAGGCCGTAGCTCACATAGTTGAGGCCGGCGCCACCGTATTCGGTCGGGATGGTGGGGCCCAGCAGGCCCAGCTCGCCCATCTCACGGAAGATGCTCGTGTCAACCGATTCCTTGCGGAACATTTCCTGCACGCGTGGTGCCAGCTTGTCGCGGCAATAGGCACGGGCCGCGTCGCGGATCATGCGCTCGTCTTCGGTCAGTTGTTCGTCGAGGTGGAAGGGATCTTCCCAGGTGAATTGCGCCATGTCTGCTCCTTGGATCGGTATTCGCTTATTGGAAGGCAGGGCCAGACGCCGATGCGCTGCCCTGCCAAAACAGCCGCCATGGTAGACCCGCGCTAGCAGCGGGGCAAACGATTGTTTATCATCCAGATATGCGACCTACGCATTTATAAAAACGCATGCACTGGGTAATGCCAGAGAAAGATGCAGTGATGCCATGCGTCACATCGGAGACAAGATATGCGCCGAATGATTCCCTCGACCCAGGCACTGGCCTGTTTTGAGGCCGCCGCCCGCCACGAGAGCTACACCCGCGCTGCCCAGGAGCTGGCGCTGACGCAAAGCGCCGTCTCGCGCCAGATCATTGCGCTGGAAGAGCAGCTGGGCGTGCAGCTGTTCAAGCGCTCGCGCCACGGCATGGTGCTGACGCCTGCGGGCCACCAGTACAGCCATCAGGTGGCGCAGTGGCTGCAGGGCATTGAGCGCGGCACCTTGGACATCATGGCCCACCAGGGCGCAGGTGGCGCGATCAGCATTGCGGCCGTGCCCACCTTTGCGACCCGCTGGCTGTTGCCGCGCCTGCCGCAGTTTTTGCAGCAGCATCCCGGCGTGGTCGTGCATATCGATGTGCAGACCCGGCCCTTTGCGTTTGCCGAGCGCCTGGTCGATGCCGCCATCTATGCCGGTACTGCCGAGCAGGCGCGCCAATGGCCGGGTACACAGGCGACCTGGTTGATGGACGAGGTGATCGTGCCGGTCTGCAGCCCGCGCCTGTTGGAAGGCGCCACCCAGCGCGGGCGCGGCCGAGCCTACCTGACCGTATCGCCCCAGGTGCTGGCGCAGCTGCCGCTGCTGCAGCAAAGCACCCGGCCCGATGGTTGGCGCAAGTGGTTTGATGCTGCCGGTGTGCCGGCCCCCCATGCGCTCGATGGCCCGCGCTATGAGCTGTTCTCGATGTTGGCTGTGGCCGCAGCAGCCGGCATGGGGGTGGCGCTGATTCCGCCGATGCTGATCGAGGATGAGCTGGCCCGGGGCGAGCTGGTGGTTGCCTGCGAGCAGCCGTTGAAAGGCAGCCGCGCCTATTACTGGATGACCCCGCTGGCGAACGAGCCCATGCCCGCCCAGCCTGCGCTGCAGGCCTTTGGCAACTGGCTCAAGGGCCGGGCGGGCGCCTCTTAGAACAGGTTCTTAGGGTAAGTGCTGCAGCGCAACAGGCCTCCGCCGTCACTACAATCTAAAAATTGCCTTAGAGGTAAAAACCGCCGTCCCAGAGACTAGGATGGTCGGTATTCCCATAACGCCCGCCGTTGGCGAGAGACACAGGAGATCCGCGTGCCGGAAAACACCCCAGGAACAGCTACCGCGTCCGAGCGCGTCGTCAAGAAATACCCCAACCGCCGTCTGTACGACACCCAGACCTCTGCCTACATCACCTTGGCCGAGGTCAAGGCGCTGGTCATGCAGAACGAGCCCATCGTCGTCAAGGACGCCAAGACCGGCGAGGACCTGACGCGCAGCATTCTGCTGCAGATCATTCTCGATGAGGAAGCCGGCGGCGCGCCGATGTTCACCGAGGCCATGCTGGTCAACATCATCCGCTTCTACGGCCATGCGATGCAGGGCTTCATGGGCTCCTACCTGGAGCGCAATGTGCAGCTGTTCACGGAGATGCAAGGCCGCTTTGCCGACCAGATGAAGGGCGCCACGCCCGAGATGTGGCGCAACTTTCTGGGCATGCCGATGCCCGGCGTGCCAGGTATGCCCGATGCGAGCAACTACCAGGCCCAGTCGCAGCAGTTCTTCCAGCAGATGCAGGAGCAGATGCAAAAGCAGACCGAGCAGATGCTGACGGCCTTCGGGATCAAGCGGCCCTGATGCCGGGGCTGGCTGGGCGCTGCATCAGGGGGCCAGCCATCTTGCGCATCCGTTGCCGGGTGGCGTAGCAGCCACATGCAGCTGGCGCAGACCCGGGCGTTCAACGCAGTGTTGGCCCATTCGTTGAACACCTGGACTGCACGTGCTATAACTTCAGCTCTTTCAAACCTCTTGCCCTTTTCGGAGCCCGACATGTCCCGCCTGTTCGTCACCTGCTAATCGCCGACGACTGCATTTGCAGCCTCGTGCGGCGCAAGTCTGCGCCACAGCTGGCTGCGGTACTGGCTCCGAGCTCCCAACGCCTGCCATGAGGCTGCGGGAGCGCTGAATCCCCCGCTTCCCCTGCGCGACGACCTCTTTCCTTTTGGGGCAAGAGCGGTCGACCTGCGCCTCACGTTCGTTGGCTTTCCCTGTCCTGCTGGACAGCGAGACGCTTCTCGCTGCAACGAACATGAATCCCCACTCTCTTTCGATATTCAAATACCCGCGCACGCCCCACCTGGAAGGATCGCGCTTGCAAGCGGGCGACGATGCCCATGACCAGGTGCCCCTCAAAGCCCTGGCCGGCCAACACGTCGTCATCGAGGAAAAACTCGACGGCGCCAACGCCGGCATTTCCTTTACCGGCGCTGGCGAGCAGCTGCTGCAATCCCGGGGCCACTACCTGGTGGGCGGCGGCAGCGAGCGGCAGTTCAACCTCTTCAAAGTCTGGGCCGCAGCCCATGAAGCTGCGTTGCTTGAGCGCCTCGAAGACCGCTTCGTCGTCTACGGTGAGTGGACCCATGCCAAGCACTCGGTCTTCTATGACCAGTTGCCGCACCACTTCCACGAGTTCGACATTTTTGACCGCGAAACGGGTCAATTCCTATCCACCCCGCGACGCCATGCGCTCCTGCAGGGATCACCGGTGTTGTCCGTCCCGGTGCTCTACGAAGGTCCGATGCCGACAGACTCTGCCTTGCTGTGGGCACTGGTGCGGCCCTCGCTGGCCAAGAGCCGCGCCTGGCGCCAGTCGTTTGACCTCGCCGTCCAACGAGAGGGCCTACCGGCCCCGCTGTGCTGGCAACAGACGAATAACTCGGACCTGGCAGAAGGCCTGTACCTGAAGGTGGAGGAGGGCGGCCAGGTGGTGGCGCGCTACAAGCTCGTGCGGCAGGACTTTCTCCAGACGATTCTGGACAGCGGCTCGCACCACAGCCAGCGGCCGATGATTGCCAATGGCCTGGCACAAGGGGTCGACCTCTATGCGCCACAGCCTTCGGTGCGCTGGGAAGACCTGTCCCTGCACACCCTTCGCTCGCTGGATGCATTGAAAGCGATGGCCCGGGGCGACAGGGCAGGCAGGCCGGATGGTGCCGGCCGAGCATCGGGAAAAAGCTTTCCCGCAAAGGAGGGGGTATGAACTGGTCAACGATTGCAGGCCTGGTGCCTGCGCCGGGAACTGCCCCGGATTTTGCCGCCTGTCTGGCGGCCTTCCCGGTACTGGAGCGGGCCAAGACGACGGTGCAGGACCCCCGTTACCATGCCGAAGGGGATGTCTGGACGCACACCCAAATGGTGGTGCACGAGCTGCTGGCGCTGCCGGACTACCTGCAGGCGAGTCCGCATGACCGTGCGGTCTTGTTTCTGGCGGCCTTGCTGCACGATGTGGCCAAATACCGCACGACGGTCATCGACCCGCAGACCGGGGCCATTGGCCAGCCCGGCCATTCCCGCAAGGGAGCGGTGGAGGCCCGTGTGCTGCTCTGGGATGCGGGCGCGCCGTTGGAGCTGCGAGAGGCGGTCTGCCGCCTGATTGCGGTGCATCAGCTGCCATTTTTCGCGTTGGCGGGGTCTCGTTCTGGCAAGACGCCCGAGCGCATGGTGCGGGAGACGTCCTGGCAAGTGAATCTCGTCCACCTGGCCGCTCTGGCCGAGGCGGATATGCGCGGGCGTGTGTGCATGGACCAGCAGGCGGTGCTGGACAACATCGAACTCTTTCGGGAACTGGCGCGCGAAGAAGGATGCTATGGGAGCCCTCGGCGGTTTGCCGATGCCCACACCAGGCTGAGTTACTTCCGGGGGGCGGATGTGCACCCGGACTATGCGCTCTTTCAGGAACCTGGATCGCGCGTGACCGTGATGTGTGGCCTGCCGGCATCGGGAAAGGACACCTGGCTGGCGCAGCACCGGCGCGGCCTGCCTGTGGTGTCCTTCGATGATGCGAGAGACGCACTGGACCTGAAGCATGGCGAAAACGAAGGCGCTGCTGCGCACTTTGCGCATGACAAGGCCCGGGAACTGCTCCGCAAGAAGGCGCCTTTCGTCTGGAGCGCCACGCATCTGAGCCTGCAGATGCGGACGCGCACGCTCGATCTGCTCTATGCCTACGGTGCCGAAGTGGAGCTGGTGTATCTGGAGCAGTCCCGTGCCGAGCTGCTGCGCCGTAACAGCCGCCGGGACTCGACCCTGTCCAACAAGGCGCTGCAATCGCTGCTGAACCGCTGGGAGCTGCCCTCCGAGACGGAGGCCCACGCGTTGCGAATGGAACTCCGCTGAAATCGAGGCAGCTGCAGAGGCTGAGCCGTCTGCAACGCGATCTGGCTCAACGTAGTCAACGCTGGTGCTGTCCTGTGCACCCTGTTGCATGGGCAGTTGTGGCGAGGGGCAGGAGCTCCGCTGCGGGTCTATACCCCAGGGGCAGAGCCTGCCCGGGCGCCTGCTTTAAAATACCGCCCAGATTAGTTGCCAGGTTCCCCTGCAAGAAAAATGAATACCGATTCCCACGCTGCCACTGCGACGCTCGACGCCAACCGAACCCCCAAGGTGGGGTTCGTCAGTTTGGGCTGCCCCAAAGCCCTTACCGACAGCGAGCTGATCCTGACGCAGTTGAGTGCCGAGGGGTACCAGACCTCCAAGACCTTTGAAGGCGCCGATCTGGTGATCGTCAACACCTGCGGCTTCATTGACGACGCCGTGCGCGAAAGCCTGGACACGATTGGCGAGGCGCTGGCCGAGAACGGCAAGGTGATCGTGACCGGTTGCCTGGGCGCCAAGATGGGCGACGGCGGCGGCAACCTGGTCAAGCAGATGCACCCCAGCGTGCTGGCGGTAACGGGCCCCCATGCCACGCAAGAGGTGATGGACGCGGTCCACACCAACCTGCCCAAGCCGCATGACCCCTTCATCGACCTGGTGCCCGGCAGCTTTGGCGAGGCGGGCATCAAGCTCACGCCCAAGCACTATGCCTACCTGAAGATTTCCGAAGGCTGCAACCACCGCTGCACCTTCTGCATCATCCCCTCGATGCGTGGTGATCTGGTCAGCCGCCCGATTGGCGATGTGCTCAAGGAAGCCAAGGCGCTGTTTGCCGGTGGCGTCAAGGAGCTGCTGGTGATCAGCCAGGACACCTCCGCCTACGGTGTCGATGTGAAGTACCGCACCGGTTTCTGGGACGGCAAGCCGGTGAAGACCCGCATGCTGGAGCTGGTGGAAGCGCTGGGCGAACTGGCCAAGCCGTATGGGGCATGGGTGCGCCTGCACTATGTGTACCCGTATCCTACGGTGGACGCGATCTTGCCGCTGATGGCCCAAGGCCTGGTGCTGCCGTATCTGGATGTGCCGCTGCAGCACAGCCACCCCGATGTACTCAAGCGCATGAAGCGCCCGGCCAGCGGCGAGCGCAATCTGGAACGCATCCGTGAGTGGCGTGCGATCTGCCCCGAGCTGGTGATCCGCTCGACCTTTATTGCCGGCTTCCCCGGCGAGACCGAAGAAGAGTTCGAGCACCTGCTGGACTTTATCCGTGAGGCCGAGATTGACCGCGCAGGCTGCTTTGCCTATAGCCCGGTGGAAGGCGCTACCGCCAACGAGCTGCCCGGCATGCTGCCCGCTGAGGTGCGCGAAGCGCGCCGCGCCCGTTTCATGGAAGTGGCCGAAGAGGTGTCCGCCAAGCGCCTGGAGCGACGTGTGGGCCAGACCATGCAGGTGCTGGTCGACAAGGCCATCGGCCTGGGCAAGAAGGGTGGCATCGCCCGTACCTATGCCGATGCGCCCGAGATCGACGGTGTCGTGCACCTGCTGCCGCCCGAGAAGCTCAGCAAGACCTACAAGGTCGGCGAGCTGATCAAGGTGCGCATTGTGCGCAGCCAGGGTCATGACCTGGTGGGTGTGCCGGTTTAACCACTGGATCGTAGACAAAGCAAAGGGGCCTTGCTGTTGCAGCAGGCCCCTTTTCTGTGGGCGGTGCGCTTTTGCCGGGCGCGCTTATTCGACCTGCAGGCCGACCAGCTCGGGGAAATCGACCGGGTACTGCGGCTGCATGTCGAGCAGGCAGTGGTTGAGCAAGGTGTTGACCATCAGGTTGCGGTGCAGCTTGTTGTCGGCCGGCACCACATACCAGGGCGCATGCGCGGTGGAAGTGGCTTCCAGCAAGTCCTCGTAGGCCTGTTGGTAGGCGTCCCACTGCTTGCGCACCACGAGGTCATCGAGGCTGAACTTCCAGCGTTTTTCCGGCACATCGATGCGCTCCTGCAGCCGAACGCGCTGTTCGTCCTTGCTGATATGCAGCATGCATTTGAGGACGGTGGTGCCGTTCTCGGCCAGCAGGCGCTCGAAGTCATTGATCTGCGCATAGCGCTGCTTGGCGACCTGCGGCGTGATCCAGCCGTTGACCAGCGGCACCAGCACGTCTTCATAATGGCTGCGGTTCCAGATGCCGATCTCGCCCTTGGCGGGCACCACCGCATGGCAGCGCCACAGGTAGTCGTGCGAGAGCTCTTCCTTGCTCGGGCTTTTGAAGGTGGCCATGCGCAGGCCCTGCGGTCCCGTGGTTTTGAACACGCCGCGCACGGTGCCGTCCTTGCCGCTGGTGTCCGTTCCTTGCAGCACCAACAGTACCGAGCGCTTGTTCTCGCCCTGCAGCGGGCGCATCAGCTGCGCCAGCTGCTTGTTGAGCGTCTTCAGGTCCTTTTCCTGGGCCTTGACAGTGCCGTGTGCAAACGGTGTGGCGGCCGGGTCGTAGTCGGCCAGATGGACGGGGCCCTTGACGGGCACGCGGTAGTTATCAAGCTTGGGCATAAAGGCGGATCGTTGAAGGCAGGCAGGCTGCTGCAGCTGGCCATGATTTCAGTTTTTACGGCGCTTGTCACCTGGGCTGGTGGGCGCAGCGCCTGGGCGTGCCGCGCTCAGACCATCTTGCGGATCGGGCGCTTTTTCCAGATGGCCTGGTAGTACCAGGTTTGCAGCGCCAATGTGATGCCGTAGGAGACCGGGAAGGCCATCCAGATGCCCACCAGGCCAAAGTGGCGGCTGAACAGCCAGGCCAGCGGCAGCTCCAGCGTGGCGATCACGCCGATGGTGATCAACGTGGGGATCAGCACATCACCGCTGGCACGCATCAGCGCGGCCAGGGACGCGAAGGCGCCAAACAGCAGACCGCTCCACAGCACAATGCGCAGCAGTTCCACGGCCACATGCAGCACCTCCTGATCGGTGATGAAGATCGACAGCAAAGGCCTGGCGAAGAGGGTGCCGAGCAACGCGGTGGCGCCCCCGATGGCCAGGTTGATCTGCATCGCTGTGCGCGCAATGGCGGGCAGGCGTTCGCTGCGGCCGGCGCCGATCGACTGGGCGGCCAGAATGGAGGCGGTGATGGCGATCGAGATCAGCGGAAACTGCGCGAACGCATTGATCTGGTTCACGGCGCCGTAGGCGGCGGTGGCGTTGGATCCAAATCCGTTGATCAGCGACAGGACGACCAGGCCGGCCAGCGAGGTAGCGATCATCAGCACGCCGGTGGGGATGCCCACGCGCAGCACGCCGCGCAGCAAGCCCCAATCCGGGCGCATGGCGCGCAACAGCGCCCTATTGGGTGCCAGCACGCTGCGCTTGCGGCGCAGCTGCACCGTCAGCCAGACCAGGGCGATGCTGAAGCCCAGGATCATCGACACCCCGGCGCTGGCCACGCCCAGGCGCGGCAGGCCGCCCCAGCCGGCAATCAGCGCCGGGGTGCTGACCAGGCCGATGCCGGTGGACACGATCAGCGACCACATGGGCGTGAGTGTGTCGCCGACGCCGCGCAGCAGCGAGGTGAACAGCAGGAAGATGAACAGCCCGGGCATGCCCAGCAAGACGATGCGCGAGTACACCGTGGCCTGCTCGAGGATATCGGCTGGGGTACCCAGCAGCCGCATGATGGGCTGGGTGAACAGACCGCCAAACAGCGCCACCGCCGCTCCCATGGCCAGCCCGGTCAGTAAGGTGGTGCCGGCAATGGCACGGACCTTGTCGGGCTGCCCAGCGCCCCAGGCCTGGCCAATCAGCACCGAGGCGCCAGCGCCCAGGCCGATGACAAACGCAATAAAGACAAACATGACCGGGAAGAAGGCCGCGACCGCAGCCAGGGCCTTGACCCCCATCATCTGACCGAGAAACATGCTGTTGAGCGTGCCCGAGAGAGACTGGAGGATGTTGGACAGCAGCATGGGGCCCAGAAACACCATGAACACTTGCCACAGGGGGCGTACAGGCGGGGCGGGCGGCGCAGCCTGCGTGAGGGGAAGGGGCGAAGACATGGGGGCGTGTGTAGTCGGGGGGAACGGGACTGTAGCGCTTACACCGGCCAGATGGGACGGCTGAGCTGGTGCAGATAAGCTTGTACATCATCAGGCCATGCCTGGGTCTGCAGCAAGAATGCCGATTGCTTGTGGGCAAACAGCGCGCGGCAGGCTTCGTCAAAACCGGGCAGATCGCCTGCCATCGCCTGCATGAACTGGTAGGTGGCCTCGGTCGCGGCGCGCTGGGAATCCTTCTCCGCGTGGGCATTGCGGGCGTCGTCGATCAAACGGCGCAACGCGGCGGACGCGCCGCCCGGCTGGCGGTTGAGCCACTCCCAGTGGCGGGGCAGCAGAGTGACCTCGCGCGAGACCACACCCAGTTTGGGGCGTCCCACGGCCCGTGCGGCACGGCCGTGGCTGGCCGGCTCCATCGGTGCGGCCGCCGGGGTAACGGGCGCAGGTTCTGCACCATCCGACGGGGTGGGAGGGCTGGTGGGCGCAAGTTCCGAGCGCCAGTTCAGGTCCAGCCGCAAGCCGGAGAGGTCGTCAAACACCCACAAAGGGGTAGGGCTGCCGCCAGGGTGCAGTTCGTCATGGTTTTGCAGATAGCGCAGCACGGTGAGGCGGTCGGCTTGCAGCAGGCGCTGGTGGCCCTGGAAAATCGTCAACCGGCCGGTCAATGTCTCGGTAGTCATGGCCACTTGTTCTTTCTATTTTTGGGGATATGCGCTCTATTTTACCGGGGCAAAAATATTTGGCTATTTTTAATGGGTAAAAATATGTATCTGCATGTGCATCGCTGCAATGGCCCGCTTGCGGCTGTTTCCTCTTGGAGAGGCCTGCGATGCCTGGGCGAAAAAAAACCTCCAGCGCGGGGCATGGAGGTTGTTCTGGCTGGGGCTTGCGGCCCAGGCATTACACGCGCTTGCGGTATTCAGCAGTGCGGGTGTCGATTTCGATCTTGTCTTCCTGGCTCACGAACAGGGGCACAGCGATTTCAAAACCGGTAGCGATCTTGGCGGGCTTGAGCACCTTGCCCGAAGTGTCGCCCTTGACGGCTGGCTCGGTCCAGGTGATTTCGCGCACGATGGTGGTTGGCAGTTCGACGGAGATGGCCTTGCCGTCGTAGAACACCACTTCAGCGGTCATGCCGTCTTCGAGGTAGTTCAGTGCATCAGCCATGTTTTCGGCTTCCACTTCGTACTGGTTGAACTCAGGGTCCATCCAGACGTACATGGGGTCTGCGAAGTAGGAGTACGTGCAGTCCTTCTTCTCCAGGATCACGTTGTCGATCTTGTCGTCGGCCTTGAACACGTTTTCCGTGCCGAAGTTGCCGATCAGGCTCTTGAGCTTCATGCGCACGGTGGCAGCGCCACGGCCGCCACGTGCGTATTCGGTCTTCAGAACGATCATCGGGTCCTTGCCGAACATGATCACGTTACCAGCGCGGATTTCTTGAGCGATTTTCATAGCAATAGGTGCCTGTGTTGGGCCGCTCAAACTTCTACGGGCGGCGCGCAAGTGTCGTTGGACGGGCTGTGCTGCGCCGTAGCATGTTCCGCGGCGTTGTGCGCATCCGTCAAACCCTGTTGCCTGGCGGCGCTGGGTGCGCGGATAAGCGCAAAGACTCCGATTCTAACATTTTTCGTCTGCAAATGCCATCAGCTGCTCGGCAAGGCTGGGCTGCATCTGCAGACTGTTGCGTGCCGCCTGCACGCACTGCGCCCATTGGGACAGCACAGCGGCGGTAGTGCCAGGCCAGGCCGGGGGGGAGCCATTGGCGCCGGGGATGCCATTCCAGGCCGCATGGGCTTGGCGCAGGCTGTCTGGCGCATGCAGCCAGTCCAGAAAGGCCTCCAGCTTGGCATGGTGCGCGTTGTCGTCTTGCGGGTAGATCTGCCAGACAAAGGGCTGGCCGGCCCATAGTGCCCGCACCAGCGAGTCTTCGCCGCGCACAAAGTTGAGGTCGCAGGACCAGAGCATGTCGTCGAATTCCGGCTGGCTGCAGGGCGGCAGCAACTGCACCTGACGGGGCAGGGGCTGCGGCAGTTGCCGCTGTACCAGTGCCGCCGCGCGGCCCGGGGTGACCAGCCATTGCGTGGCCGTGCCGGCGCTGGCAAAGGCCTGCAAAAAAGCGGGCGGCTCATAGCAGAACAGCGAAAACACCGGGTTGCCGTCATGCAGGCCGTGCCGCGCACGCCAGGCGCTGCGGTCAAACTCCGCCTGGCGCTGGGGCAGATCGGCCTCGCGCAGCAGGCCGCCGGTGCCGGTGCTGAAGCCCGGGTAGAAGAACCAGCGCGTGAGGCCGGCAGCCGGGCCGCTCATCAAGCGTGAAGGCAGGCGGTGGCAGCGCTCCACATAGTCTTCGGCGGACAGGTATTCCAGGTTGATCCAGACGCTGGGCCGCTGTGCTGGCGATTGCGCCCGCGCGGCCAGTGCCTGCTGGAAGGCGTGCGGAATCTCGCAGCCAAAGGCTTCCACCACCACATCGGCAATGCCGCTGGCCGGCACCGCACCGGGCCACGGGTGCACGGTCACGCCGGGCGCGCCCTGCGGCGCCATCCAGGCCAGCGCGCTGCCATCGTCCACCCACAGGCGCACCTGGCAGCCGCGCCGGGCCAGGTCGGCGGCCAGGCGCCAGCACACGCCGATGTCGCCAAAGTTGTCGATCACCTGGCAAAAGATATCCCACAGCGGTGCGGGGCTGCGCGGCGCAGGCGGGGGGGCGGTGGTGGGGGTAGGGCAGGGGGTCATCACCCGCGCGATGATAGTGCAGTCCCGGGAATCTCTGGCGGGCCCTGCCGCCTGAGCCACAATAAGCCCCAGTTGATCAAGCATGGAGACAGACATGAACCCCCACACAGCAACCCCGGGGCCGATGGCTTTGCAAGGCGTCAAGGTGGTCGAGATGGGCCAGCTGATTGCCGGGCCGTTCTGTGGCAAGACCTTGGGCGAGTTTGGTGCCGACGTGGTGAAGATCGAGGCCACCGGCGCGGGCGACCCGCTGCGCAACTGGCGCCTGCTGCAGGATGGCACCTCCGTCTGGTGGCAGGTGCAGTCGCGCAACAAGCAGTCGCTGGCTTTGGATTTGCGCCAGAAAGAGGCGCAGGACATTGCCCGCCAGCTGATTGCCGAGGCCGATGTGCTGGTGGAGAACTTCCGCCCCGGCACCCTGGAGGGCTGGGGCATGTCGCCCGAGGAACTGCATGCCCTCAACCCGGGCCTGGTGATGCTGCGCATCTCCGGCTACGGGCAAACCGGTCCCTACCGCGACCTGCCAGGCTTTGGCGTGATTGGCGAGGCGATGGGCGGCCTGCGCCACCTGACGGCCGAGCCCGGGCGGGTGCCTGTGCGCGTGGGGGTGTCGATCGGCGACACCTTGGCGGCACTGCATGGCGTCATCGGCGTGATGATGGCGCTCTACCACCGCAAGGTCAACGGCGGCAGTGGCCAGGTGATCGATGTGGCCTTGCATGAGGCAGTCTTCAATGTGATGGAAAGCCTGATCCCCGAGTACAGCGCCTTTGGCGTGGTGCGCGAGGCGGCGGGCAGCGCCTTGCCGGGCATTGCGCCGTCCAATGCCTATGCCTGCCAGGATGGCTGGGTGCTGGTGGCCGGCAATGGCGACAGCATCTTCAAGCGGCTGATGGACACCATTGGCCGGCCTGACCTGGGCCAGGCGCCCGACCTGGCCAGCAATGCGGGACGGGTGGCACGTATAGAGGAGATCGATGCGGCCATCAGCGCCTGGACACAGCCGCGCGCGATTGCGCAGGTGATGGATGCGTTGGCCGCTGCAAGGGTGCCGGCCGGCAAGGTCTACACCGCCAAGGACATCAGCGAAGACCCGCACTACCGTGCGCGCCAGATGATCGTGCCGCAGACCACGCGCGATGGCCACACACTCGAGGTGCCGGGCATCGTGCCTAAGCTGTCTGTCACGCCGGGCACGATCCGCAGCAGCGCTCCCCACCTGGGTGACGACACCGACGCCGTACTGCAGGGCCTGGGCCTGAGCGCAGCGCAGATTGCAACGCTGCGGGAGCGCGGCATTGTGCAGTGAGCCTGCATGGGTGATGGACCGGTTTGCTGCGGGCAGCGCGAACGCATAAGACAATAGCGCCATGCCCATTCACGTGCACTCTCCCGAACTTCTTGCCCAGGTGGCTGGTTTGCCCGCCATGCCCGGGGTCTACCGCTATTTCGACGCCAGCGATGCCTTGCTGTATGTGGGCAAGGCCATCAACCTCAAGCGCCGGGTATCGAGCTATTTCCAGAAGGACCATGGCGGCACGCGCATCGGCCACATGGTGGGCAAGATCGTGCGCATGGAGACCACGGTGGTGCGCTCCGAAGCCGAAGCGCTGCTGCTGGAAAACAACCTCATCAAGACCCAGCATCCGAAATACAACATTCTTTTTCGGGATGACAAGAGCTATCCGTACCTGAAGATCACCGGCATGGCGATCCACGATGGTGACATGCGCGCGCCCCCCAGCCAGTGCTACCCGCGCGTGGCCTACTACCGGGGTGCCACCGACAAGCGCCAGCGCTATTTCGGCCCGTATCCGAATGCCTGGGCGGTCAAGGAAACCATCCAGTTGCTGCAAAAGGTGTTCCGCCTGCGCACCTGCGAGGACAGCATCTTCAGCAACCGCACCCGGCCTTGTTTGCTGTACCAGATCAAGCGCTGCAGCGGCCCCTGTGTCGACCACATCAGTCCGGAGGATTACGCCGCCGATGTGGCCCATGCCGAAGCCATGCTGCGCGGCGAGACCGACACCCTGCTCAAGACGCTGGAGGCGCGCATGATGGCGCACTCGGACCAGTTGGAGTTTGAGCAGGCGGCCGACATCCGCAACCAGATCAAGGCGCTGGCCAGCATGCTGCACCAGCAAAGCATCGAGACCAGTGATGACCGCGATGTGGACATACTGGCCGTGCAGGTGCAAGGCGGCAAGGCCTGCGTGAATCTGGCGATGGTGCGTGGCGGGCGGCACCTCGGGGACCGCGCCTACTTTCCGGTGCATGTCGAGGACAGTGCTGCCATCGCCAGTCTGGAAGAAGCCGAAGACGCCGAGGACCAGGCGTTGGGCACGCCCGGCACCACCGTGGCTGCCAAGACGGTGGAGCAGCGGGTGCTGGAAGCGTTTGTGGCGCAGCACTATCTGCAGGTGGCGCCTCCGCCGGTGCTGGTGGTCAGCGTTGCGCTGGAGCCCGCATTGCTGGAGGCCTTGTCACAGCAGACCGGCACGCGCATTGCTGCGGTGTCGCAGCCGCGCGAGGAGCGCCGCGTCTGGCTCGAGATGGCGCAAAAGAATGCCCAGTTGCAGCTGGCCCGCCTGCTGGCGGAAGAAGGCTCGCAACAGGCACGCACGCGTGCGCTGGTCGAGGCGCTGGATTTGCCCCAGGACGATATCGACCAGCTGACCATCGAGTGCTTTGACATCTCGCACACCTCGGGTGAGAACACCCAGGCCTCCTGCGTGGTGTTTCACCACCACAAGATGCAAAGCAGCGAGTACCGGCGCTACAAGATCGAAGGCATCACCGGCGGCGACGACTATGCCGCCATGCGCCAGGTGCTGACGCGCCGCTACAGCAAGGTGGCCGAGGCCCAGCGCGATGCCGGTGGCGCCGAGCTTGGCAAAAATGCTGCCCGTCTACCCGACATCGTGCTCATCGATGGCGGCAAGGGCCAGGTGGGTGTCGCACGCGAGGTCTTTACCGAGCTGGGTCTGGATCTGTCACGCATCGTCGGTGTCGAGAAAGGCGAGGGCCGCAAGGTCGGTCTCGAAGAGCTGGTGTTCTGCGATGGGCGCGACAAGGTCTATCTGGGCCGCGACTCGGCCGCGCTGATGCTGGTGGCGCAGATTCGCGATGAGGCGCACCGCTTTGCGATCACCGGCATGCGCGCTGCGCGTGCCAAGGTGCGGGTAGGAGGCAGCCGGCTGGAAGACATTCCCGGGGTCGGGCCCAAGAAGCGGGCGCGCCTGCTGCAACGCTTTGGCGGCGTACGCGGTGTGGAGGAGGCCGGGGTCGATGACCTGATGACGGTCGATGGCATATCGCCAGCGCTGGCGCAGGATATCTACAGAGCCTTGCATTAACGGGAGGCCTGTGCGGCCTTGCAACAGGTCGCGCAGGCGGGCGCGTCATGGTGCCCATGCAGAACCCTCGAACTGTGGAATGGACGCCGGTCGCGGCAGCCCGCGCTCCGTTCCAGGCCGCAAGCTTTGGCAAGGGTTCTGAACGCATGTCGTTCACAGAGCATGTCGTTCACTGAATTTGCACCGCAGCGTGCCACAATAGCCGCATGTTCTTCACGATCCCCACCATCATGACCTGGACGCGCATTGTCGCGATCCCGCTCATCATCGGCGTGTATTACTCGCCTCTTGATATGGCCACCAAGAACCTGTGGGCCACCGTCATGTTTGTGGTGTTCGCCTTCACCGATTGGCTCGATGGCTTTCTGGCACGCAAGCTCAACCAGACCTCATCCTTTGGCGCCTTTCTGGATCCGGTGGCCGACAAGTTCCTGGTCTGCGCGTCGCTGCTGATCCTGGTCTACCTGCAGCGTGCCGATGTCTTTGTCGCGCTGATCATCATCGGCCGCGAGATTGCGATCTCGGCGCTGCGTGAATGGATGGCGCGCATTGGTGCGAGCAAGAGCGTGGCTGTGCACATGGTGGGCAAGCTCAAGACCACCGTGCAGATGGTGGCCATTCCGTTTTTGCTCTACGACGGCAAGGTGGCCGGGATCGATACCGGTGTCTGGGGTACCTGGCTGATCTGGGGGGCAGCGGTATTGACCGTCTGGTCGATGATTTATTACCTGCAAAAGGCATTGCCAGAGATCCGGGCTAGGGTTGATTCTTAGTTGGCCGTCACAGGTTTGGGCGTAGACTCCACCTCGCCTGTACAAGGAATTCAGGCTACAGAGCCCGTGATGCCTGGCTTTTGCAAGGCAAACCGGGCGCTGGTCAGCGAAAAAAAGTGATTTTTTGCCTGAGTACCCAGAAATTCCGTCTAGAATTCACCTCATTCCAGAGGCACTGGGGTCGAGGTGAAAATTTCGTGCCAGTGGTGTTGTTTTTGAATCTGTGACAGTTGCACCGTGTGCAAACTGCTCATAATGGGATGAAACATACACTTCCTTAACTCTCTTGATGAATAGAGGCTGCTTGTGAATAAAACTGAACTCATTGAGCACATTGCTAACAATGCTGATATCTCCAAGGCTGCTGCGGCTCGTGCGCTGGAGTCCACCATTGATGCAGTGAAGAAAACCTTGAAAAAAGGTGGTACAGTCTCTCTGGTAGGTTTTGGTACCTTTGCCGTTGGTAAGCGCGCTGCGCGTACCGGCCGTAACCCACGTACCGGCGCTGCGATCAAGATCAAGGCAGCCAAGGTGCCTAAGTTCCGTCCAGGCAAGGCATTGAAAGATGCGTTGAACTAATTTCGGTTATCAGGTGGGGTGCTTAGCTCAGTTGGTAGAGCGGCGCCCTTACAAGGCGTAGGTCGGCGGTTCGACCCCGTCAGCACCCACCACATTAACCAAGAAAATAAACCCCTTAGAGTGATCTAAGGGGTTTTTTCTTTGTCGGTTCACCGTCTGCAGGGTCAGCTCGGATCAGCCCATACCAGCCGATTTTGATTGCTTACCAACTTGCCTAGGCGTAGAGTCTCGGCCATCAGCCAGGGCGGGGTGGCTCGTTATCGCCGTGCCGCCGCATGGTCGCCATGGCGCAGTCTGCAGCGTTGGTACGCATGCGCCGGGCCATCCCCCAAAGCCGCTCCAGTGCCTGCGCCCTAGAACCCGGTATCTCCGTTCCTCCCGTTGTTCCTGAGCTTCAATGGCCAGATGGGGCGTCTGCCGCGCTAGCTTGGCATGCGCGTCGTTGCAACCTGCAACCTGTCAGACAGGCAGTTGCGTCCAGCCGGGCCTGGGACGCCTCCAGTGCTTTTCTCCTTAGTGCTGCCTCTTAAAAAGAGGGGGGAGGTGCTGCGCATCTGCCGCCTCGCGGTCACAGGTGCGGGCAAAAATCCTGTATTCCCTAACGCGCCCCTTGCCCTCATAGGGAGGAAAAACTCTTTCGCGGTACACTTGCTGTTTCGACGTTCATGCGTTGCCAAGACGCATGTTGCACGCCCTATTTGACAGGGGGTGGGGAGCAGATGTCAGTTGACGTTGTATCTGATTGATATGCAATGGGAAAACCGCCGTTGCAAGCAGCAGATGCCCACGTCAGACCGTCTGCCGCCCGCATCCCTTGCTGAAAACCGAATAAAGGCGAATGAGGGTTCGCCTTTTTTTTTGTCCTCAGGAAAGTTAGACGATGTTTGAAACCATCCGCAAGTACTCCAAGGTGCTGATGTATCCGCTGTTCTTGCTGATCATTCTGTCTTTTGTTTTGGTGGGAGTGAACCAGAACTACTTCACCGAAAAGAGCCCGGTGGTCGCCAAAGTCAATGGCAAAGACATTACGCAGATGGACTGGGACAATGCGCACCGCGTTGCCTCGGATCGCATGCGCCAGCAAGACCCCAACATGGACGCCAAGTGGATGGATGGCCCCGAAGCCCGCTATCTGACGTTGGAGCGCATGGTGCGTGACCAGGTGATTGACGCCGCGGTGCAAAAAATGCACCTGACGGTGGACAATGCCGCACTGGTCCGCGCGCTGCAGGAAATTCCGCAGATTGCTGCGCTGAAAAAACCCGATGGCTCGCTGGACGTCGATGCCTACCGCGCACTGGTGGGTGCCCAGGGCATGACGCCCGAAGGCTTCGAAGCAGGCATGCGCCGCGACATTGCGTCGCGCCAGGTGCTGGGCGGTGTGTCCAACACGGCCTTTGCGACCGATGCACAGACCCAGCTGGCGGTCGACGCGCTCTACCAGCAGCGTGAGATCCAGTTGGCGCAGTTCGCAGCCAAGGACTATGCGTCCCAGGTCAAGACCACCGATGCCGATGTGGAAGCGTTCTACAAGAGCAACCAGGAGCTGTTCCGCCAGAAGGAGCAGTCCACGATCGAGTATGTGGTGCTGAATGCCGAAGCGGTCAAGAGCATGATCAAGCCCAGCGAAGACGATCTGCGCACCTACTACAAGGAAAATCTGAGCCGCTTCATGGACAAGGAACAGCGCCGCATCAGCCACATCCTGATTGACGCGCCAGCCTCGATGTCGGCAGCAGACCGTGAAAAAGCCAAGCAGCGTGCCGAGCAGCTGTTGGCCGAAGCCAAGGCCAACCCAGCGCAATTCGCCGAGCTGGCCAAGAAGAATTCGCAAGACACCGGCTCGCGCGACAGCGGCGGTGATCTGGGTCTGGTCAAGCAGGGCGACATGGTCAAGCCTTTTGAGGACGCCGCCTTTGCAATGAAGACTGGTGAGATCAGCGACCTGGTCAGCACGGAGTACGGCTTCCACATCATCAAGATGGGTGAGATCAAGACCCCGCGTACCCCCAGCTTTGAAGAGCTGCGCGCGAAGATCGAGACCGAGGTGCTGGCCCAGCAGGTGCAGCGCAAGTACGCCGAAGTCGCCGAGACCTTCTCCAACATGGTGTTCGAGCAGTCCGATAGCCTGCAGCCTGTGGCTGAGAAGCTGGGCTTGAAGATCCAGAAGGCCGAGCATGTCACCCGCACGGCCGCCCCTGGAGCGACGGGCGCCCTGGCCAACGCAACCTTCCTGGAAGCGCTGTTCTCCAGCGACGCTTTGCAGAACAAGCGCAACACCGAAGCCATTGAAGTGGCGCCCAGCACCCTGGCCGCGGGTCGTGTGGTGGAGCACTTCGATGCACGCATTCTGCCGTTCGAGGAAGTCAAGGCCAAGGCCCATGAGCTGTACGTAGCGCAGAAGGCTGCAGAACTCGCCCGCCAGGACGCGCAAGCCAAGCTGGAAGCCTGGAAGGCAGACGCTGCAGGCGCCAAGCTGGCAGCACCGATTGTCGTGTCGCGCCAGGATGCCAAGGGCCAGGTGCCTGCGGTGCTCAATGCTGCCATGCATGCGAAGGTCGGCGAGGCTGCTTCCTGGGTGGGTGTGGACCTGGGCAACGATGGCTACACCATCGTGCGCGTGAACAAGGTCGTGCCGCGTAGCGAAGACTCTGCCGAGATGCGCCTGCGCCAAAAGCAGGAGTTCGAGCGTTACCAGGCCAATGCTGAAACCTTGGCGTATTACGAGATGCTCAAGGAGCGTTTCAAGGCGCAGATCAAGGTCCCACGCCCCGCAGAAACAAAAATTTCATAAAAACGGAGAATTCATGAGAGGGGCCAAATTTCTGGCTATAATCATGTCTTCCCCAACACGGTGGCTGTAGCTCAGTTGGTAGAGTCCAGGATTGTGATTCCTGTTGTCGTGGGTTCGAGCCCCATCAGCCACCCCAAA
>NZ_CAXYJV010000031.1:0-28248 GCF_964277875.1 uncultured Comamonas sp. | reverse complement strand
GAGCCAACGACTCACGAATCAGAGTGGGTCAAGATTGGATGGAAATGGTGGGTCAGGTTTGCATGGAAATCAACAGGTAGTGCGCACACCTACCTTCCAGACGGAAGATACGGATGCTCAACTCTTGTTTTCGAAAGCCGCAGATGAATTCACCACTTTTCCAACCACAAGCACTCGGCGGCGTGGTCGCTCGGGGAGGATTCGAGTACCAAGACGCCTACCTGCTCGAGAGCATTCCATGCCTTCTTGCAGAGACCGCCTTCAGCCATGCAGTCAGCGAGCTGCTCGGTGACATCGAGTTCCGTTACTTCCGACCCGGCGGTGGGACGTACTGCATCACGTACGAGGCTAAGCGCAATCAACTCAGCAAAATAGAGTTCTGGAACGAGGTTGCACACTTCAAGGAACTGCACGATGCAGCTCCGGACGAGTATGTGCAGTTTGTGCTTCTGTGTGGCGGCTTCGTTGGTGAGTTCGCACCGCTGTTCAATAAGCTTGCGCGATACCGTGGCCCGGCAGAGGCGCTAAATCAAGACTCCTCCATTCGCCTCGCCGCTGAAGCAGATATCGTGGGCTACATCGTCAAGCTGGGGCAGACGCCTGAGCTTGCTAGGTTCGTGCTGGAGCGTGTGGCTTTCGTTCAATACAGCGACACCCAAGTTGAGGCCGGCTTTGCTGTGAACACGGGCAGGCACCTCCCTGAACTGGACCTGCGTCGCCAAGAGGAGAACGCCTTTCGCGCAAGATGTAAGGAGCTTGTGGCCGAGTCAGTGAAGGGCGTTGTCTATCGCAGGTGCATCGAACAGGCCCTTATGGACAGCATGCCTGGGGCGACGGAGCGTTGGCGCGCTACGCCGTCCGCCTTGCAGCTATCGGGTCAGGGCTTTGACCTTGGTCCGCTTGGCCTGGACGTGTCGACATTCAACGGCCCAGACAGAGGAACTGTTGGTCAAGCAGCCTGGGAGCAGCTACGGCGCAGCTTGGCGGAGATGGGTAAGTTCGTGCTGGCCAGTCGGCAGCGCCGCGGTATTCGCCTTTCAGCCAAGCATCGTATGTCGGTGGCATGTCTGCTGGGTCATACCTTCTCGGCCACAGGCAACTTCACGCTCACCATGGAACACAACGGCCAGCTCTTTGACACGTCGGATCATACGCAGGCAAAAGAGCAATTCTTTGCCGACCATGAGAGTGCTGTCACCTCGACGGGGCGCGAGGGAATGGTCTCCATCAGCTTCCCCAGCGGCTCGAACGCGGATGTCGACGTTCAGGCTATGGCATTCGGCTTGGACGCATCGCCAAAGCTATCGCTGGGCTCCGGTTCCGCTGTCTCGGACATCGCCACACTGAACCGGGCAGTGCACGAAGCCAAGGTGAAGCTGGCTGAATTCCGTGGTCGGCATCAGTTGAGCTGTATTCACCTCTTCATCAAGGCACCCTCCGTTTTCGCTATGGCGCTTGGACACCGGCTCAACGGCATCGGTGTCATTCAGCTGTACGACTGGGACCAGGGGAAGTACATACCCACGGTCCGGCTTTCCTAAACACCCCCAGGCCAGTTTTTAACAAGGAGTTCACGTGAACGCACTGCCAGTCAATTACCACCTCGAGGTCTACGAAGACTCTTTCATGAACGACCCTGTCTGGCATACCGAGGCTACCAACTCGTTCCCCGCGCTTTCGATTGGCGACCGCTTCAACCATCGAGGTCTGGGAGACGTGGCTTGGTACATCCCCCCCAGAGTGGCCAGTGCTTCCGCATCAAGGATATCGAGCACATCTTCTGGATCATCGAGGGTTCGCACATCGGTCACAAGTTGATGGTTGCCTTGGAGCTGGGAAACATCGAAGAATAAGGCTCGGATGCCATGCCATGTGGGCGTGGCATTCGTACTCATGCGTTCCTATAAAGGCCCGTATGGGGGGCAGCCCTGCCGTTCGCGCACGCCACGAGCATGGTGAATCTGACCTAGTATTCCCTCGGCTCACTGCTTCCTTTCCGGTGCCCACGTGATGCTAACCACCTTTTTAAGCGCGTCGGTTACCGCTTGAGCTATCTTGCATCGTTGAGCACTACCACCCGACCTGCTGCTATGAATGTAGGGCGCTACGTTCCTGCCTCTTTGGATTTGATGCACTTTGCTCGGCCTGCTAAACAGCCGCGCTTTTTACCCATCCCCGTTAGGCCTGCATCATGGTGTGGTCGATCCCGACTTGTACTGACTGCTTAGGATTCTCTTCCAGTCCCTCGCGTGGCGCCCCTTAAAGACCGCAATCGCTGCATAGCAGCTCTTTCGCGTCGGGAAACTGGTGACTATCTGGGTTAAACGCTTCGTTAGTGATTCCCAAATCAAGATTCCCGCGACCAAAACTACACGAGGTGCAAGTGAGCTGACCCAGGCAAGAATTTGATTGAATCAAGTTCGCACAGGCGCTCGTTCTAGTACTCCACCAAGTTAAAAACCCATTGCTGACCGTCACCAACCAACGCCTTCACCGCACCACTACCCCTAAACCGCCACCGTCCCCCCATCCACCGGCAACGTCACCCCATTCACATAACTAGCCAGCCCCGACACCAAAAACACCGCCGGCCCGGCCAGCTCCTGGGGCACGCCAATGCGCCCAGCAGGTGTCCGCTGGATAAAGCCTTGCAGGCGCTGCGGGTTGTTGCGGGTGGCTTCGGTCATGGGGGTGTGGATGACGCCGGGGGCCAGGGCGTTGACGCGGATGCCGTCGCGGCCCAGGTCGAGCGCTAAGGTTTGGGTGGCCATTTTGACGGCGCCTTTGGAGGCGGAGTAGCCCATGGCATTGCCCTGGGCGATAAAGGCCGCGCCGGAGGCGATGTTGAGGATGCAGCCGCGTGTGGCGCGCAGCGCAGGCAGCCAGGACTGCACCATGTTGTAGAGGCCAAAGACGTTCACATCGATGACCTGGCGCAGGTGGCGGGATGCCTGGGGGTGGTCGATGCCTTCGCGGATCAGCAGGCCGGCGTTGTTGACGAGGGTGTCCACCGGGCCAATGTCGTTGCCGATTTGGGCGGCCAGCGCCTGGCAGGCCTCCAGATCGGTGACGTCGAGCGCAAAGGCCCAGCCGTCTACGCCCGCGGCTTTTACCTGGGCCAGGGTGTCGGCGCAGCGTGCAGTGTCCAGATCGGTCACTATTACTCGGGCACCTGCCTTGGCAAAGCTGATCGCAATGGCCTGGCCGATGCCCCTGGCCGCGCCGGTGATAAGGGCCAGGCGGCCTTGCAGCAAGCCGGGCGTTTCGGGGAAATGGCTGGGGGCCTGGGGCTGGACAGGGGCTTGTGCGGGAACGGATGTTGGGTCGCTCATGCTTATGCTCCTTGTCCAGTTTGGCTGCGGCTTTGGCGCTCAGCCTGGCTTTGGGCCTCCAGCTGCGGTGCCGCCTGGCGCGCCTGGCGGGTTTCCAGCCAGGCGTAGAGCTGGCCGATGATGCCCTTGCGGAACAGCATCACGACGACGACAAAGACAAGGCCCTGGATGATCAGCACCCACTCGGCCATGGCGACCAGGTAGTTCTGCATGCTGACGATGATGGCCGCGCCGATGACGGGGCCCAGCAAGGTCTGCAGACCGCCGACGATGCAGATGAGCAGCGCCTCGCCCGAGGTGGTCCAGTTCACATCGTTGAGCGTGGCCAGCTGGAAGGTGATGACCTTGAGCGCACCAGCTAGGCCGGCGAGCGCGGCTGACAGCACAAAGATCACCAGCTTGTAGCGCAGCACCTGGTAGCCCAGCGACTGGGCGCGTGCCTCGCTGTCGCGGATGGCGCGCAGCACCTGGCCGAAGGGCGAGTAGACGATGCGGTAGATGAGCCAGAAGGCGGCGGCGACCAGGGTGGCGGCAAAGTAGTACAGGGTGGTGTTGTCGGCCAGCGAGATAAAGCCAAACACCTCCGGCCTGGGCACGTTCTGGATGCCATCCTCACCGCCGGTAAAGGGCAGGCGCAGCGCGAAGAAGTAGATGACCTGGGAGAAGGCCAGGGTGATCATCGAGAAGTAGATGCCATGGCGGCGGATGGCCAGCAGCCCGGTGACCACGGCCACGGCCATCGCGCAGAGCATGGCCAGCAGGATGGCGGCCGAGCCGTCCCAGCCCCAGACCTTGATGGCATGCGCAGCGGCATAGCCGGCGGTGCCAAAAAACATGGCATGGCCAAAGGACAGCAGGCCGGCGTAGCCCATCAGCAGGTTGACCGATGCGGCCAGCAGCGCGTAGCACATCAGCTTGATCAGAAAGACCGGGTAGGCCACCAGCGGCGCCAGCAGCAGGGCCACCAGCGCCAGCACCAGCAAGACGGTGTTGGTGCGTTGTGAGAAGAAATGCATGTTCAATCCTTGGGAAAGACAAGAGCTTGGGTGGAGACCCAGGGGGCAGGGCGGTGCGGGCGCATCAGTGCGCTCTGCCAAACAGGCCGTTGGGGCGCACGGCCAGCACGATGATCATCACGATGAAGATGACCACTCCCGCGCCTTCGGGGTAGATGACGCGGGTCAGGCCTTCGATGGCGCCCAGCGCAAAGCCGGTGATGATCGAGCCCATGATCGAGCCCATGCCGCCAATGACGACGACGGCAAAGACGATAATCATCAGATTCGAACCCATCAGCGGGCTGACCTGGTAGATGGGCGCGGCCATGACGCCGCTGAAGCCGGCCAGGCCCACGCCCAGCGCATAGGTCAGGGTCAGCATGCGCGGCACATTGATGCCGAAGGTGCGCACCAGCGGCGTGTTCTCGTTGGCGGCGCGCAGGTAGGCACCCAGCTTGGTTTTTTCGATGAAGTACCAGGTCACCAGGCACACGGCCAGGCCCGCCAGGATCACCCAGACGCGGTACATCGGCAAAAAGCTCAGGCCCACATCGATGCCGCCTTGCAGCGGGTTGGGGTAGGGCTGGCCGCTGACGCCAAACCACAGCCGGAAGGCGCCCTCCATCAGGATGGAGATGCCGAAGGTGAGCAGCAGCGCATAGACATGGTCCACCGCGTACAGGTGGCGCAGCATAGTCCGCTCCAGCAGGATGCCGAAGGCCGCCACCACCAGCGGCGCCAGGATCAGTGCCCACCAGTAGCTCAGCCCCAGGTAGTGCAGCAGGCCCCAGGCCACAAAGGCGCCCAGCATGTACTGCGCGCCGTGGGCAAAGTTCACCACATGCAGCAGGCCGAAGATGATCGACAGGCCCAGGCTCATCAGCGCGTAGAACGAGCCATTGATCAGGCCCACCACGAGCTGGCCGATCAGCGCGGCTGTCGGGATTCCGAAAAGAGTATCCATAGTGTTGTCTCCGCCTGTCACAGTCCCAGCAGCGCTTCGATCTCGTCGCGCCGCGTTTCCAGCTCGGCGCGGTGGAAGTGGCTGGCCACGCGCCCTTCCTCGATCACGTAGAAGCGGTCCGCCACCGATGCGGCAAAGCGGAAGTTCTGCTCCACCATCAGCACCGTGTAGCCGCGCGCGCGGATCATCTCCAGCGTCTGGCCGATCTTCTGCACGATGACCGGGGCCAGCCCTTCGGTGGCCTCATCGAGCAGCAGCAGGCGTGCGCCGGTGCGCAGGATGCGGGCAATGGCCAGCATCTGCTGCTCGCCGCCCGACAGGCGGGTGCCCGGGCTCTTGCGGCGCGCTTGCAGGTTGGGGAAGACCTGGTAGATCTCCTCCACCGTCAGCCCGCCGGGGTGCAGCACGGGCGGCAGCATCAGGTTCTCTTCGGTGCTGAGGCTGGCAAAAATGCCGCGCTCCTCCGGGCAATAGGCCACACCCAGGTGGGCAATGGCCTCGGGCGGCAGGCCTTCGGTGGGCTTGCCCTGGATGCGGATCTGGCCCTCACGCTTTTTGAGCAGGCCCATGATGGCGCGCAAGGTGGTTGTCTTACCGGCTCCATTGCGGCCCAGCAGGCAGACGACCTCGCCTTCGCCGACATGCAGGTCGATGCCGTCGAGCGCCAGGGTTTCGCCATACCAGGCGCGCAGGTTCTGTACTTGCAGCATCTGGCGCGGCGCGGTGTTGTTGCTGTTGTTGGTGTTGTTGTTCTCAGGCATGGGCGGCCCCTCCGACATAGGCTTCAATGACCCTTGGGTCGCGCGATACCTCGTCATAGCTGCCTTCGGCCAGCACTTGGCCGGCCTGCAGCACGGTGACGGTCTCGCACAGCTGCGATATCACCTTCATGTTGTGCTCCACCATCAGCACGGTGCGCCCCTGCGCCACCTTGCCAATCAGCTCCACCACCGGCCAGATGTCCTCATGGCCCAGGCCCGCCATGGGCTCGTCCAGCAGGATCATCTCGGGCTCCATCGCGATGGTGGTGACCAGCTCCAGCACGCGCTTGCGGCCATAGGGCAGGTCGCAGGCCTTGACGTTTTTCCAGCGCGTCAGGCCCACGCTGTCGAGAAGGTCCATCGCGCGCTCGTCCAGCGCGCTCAGCACCTTGACCGAGCGCCAGAAGGTGAAGGTGCCGCCGGTCTTGCGCTGCAGCGCGATGCGCACGTTCTCCAGTACCGTCATGTGGCTGAAGACGGCCGCGATCTGGAACGAGCGCACCAGGCCCAGCGCCGACACGCTGGCCGGGTCGCTGCGCGAGATATCACGCCCGTTGAACAGCACTTGGCCCGAGCTGGGGCGCAAGAAGGTGGTCAGCAGGTTGAAGCAGGTGGTCTTGCCGGCCCCATTGGGGCCGATCAGCGCATGCACCGAATGGCGCTTGACCTTGAGGTTCACGTCCTTGACGGCATAGAAGCCGCTGAACTGGCGGCAGAGCTGGCGCGCTTCCAGGATGGGGGCATCGGCCTCGGGGGGAGCAGTCATCGCGGCGCCTCCGGTCAGATGAAGGACTGGGTGGCGCCGCCGTCGACCAGCATCGATTCACCGGTGACAAAGCGGCTGTCGTCAGACGCGAAAAAGCAGGCGGCGCGGGCAATGTCCTGCACCGTGCCCAGGCGGCCCATCGGTGTCTTGGCGATGCGCAGCCGCACTTTTTCTGCATCCACGTTGATGCCCACGCCTTCGGTCGGGATGGAGCCGGGGCAGACCGAGTTGACGCGGATGCCGCGTGGCCCCAGCTCCGCCGCTGCTGCGCGCGACAGGCCCAGCGCCCCGGCCTTGACGCCGCAATACACCATGCCCTGGGGCATGCCGATAAAGGCGGCCGCCGAGGCGATGTTGACGATGCTGCCGCCGTCGTCCATGGCTTCGGCTGCCGTCTGGATGCCCCAGACGATGGAGTTGAAGCCGGTGCCCACCATGCGCTGCAGCGCCTCGGGGCTGATGTCGGCAATCGGGCCGTAGCGCACCCAGATGGCGTTGTTGACCATGATGTCGAAGCGGCCGTAGCGCTGCTTCAGATCGGCAATCGCGCTGCTGAAGCTGTCGCGGTCGGCCACATTGCCGCCATAGGCATGGGCGCGGCCGCCCTGGGCCACGATGGCTGCGGCCACCTCGGCGGCCTTGTCCTCGGCGCGGTCCAGAATGCCGACGCTGCCGCCCTCATCAGCGATGGCTTGGACGATGGCGCGGCCGATGCCTTGTGCGCCGCCGGTCACGAGTGCGACCTTGCCTGCAAAGCGTTGTGTCATGGTGTTTGTCTCCTGGTCTCAATAAAAATGGGGTTCGCCGCGCCGGTCTCAGCGCGGGCTCTGGCTGTCGTCAAAACGCGCTTCTTCCAACCCTGTCGCCACCAGGCCGTCGATGACGAAGACCGCCCCCGCATCCGGGTGGCTGGAGCGCAGCAGGTTGCCGCTGTTGCTGATCGAGGTGAGGTAGATGGTCTGCAGCGCCGGGCCGCCAAAGGCCGGGCAGGTGATGAAGGCATCGGCGGGAAAGTCCACCGTGGCTGCCAGCTCGCCACTGGGCGTAAAGCGGGCCAGCTGGCCGTTGAGCACCATGGCCACCCAGAGGTAGCCCTGGGCATCGACGGTGGCGCCATCGGGCGCCAGTCCCAGCGCGGCGGTGTCGATAAAGGCCTGACGCGCGCCGCAGGCGCCGGTGGCCGGGTCATAGGCATAGCGCCAGATCTGGCGCGCCGGGCTGTCGGCAAAGTAGAGCCAGCGGCCGTTGGGGCTGAAGCAGGTGGCGTTCGCCACCTGAAAACCCTGGTCCAGCTCACGCAGACGGCCATCGCCGCTCAGCTGGTAAAGCTTGCCGGTGGGCGACTGCGGGGTCATGCTCATCGAGCCGACCACAAAGCGGCCACCCCGGTCGCAGCGCCCGTCGTTCAGGCGCATGCGCTCAGCGCTGTGCTGCACCTGCACGCCCATCGGTGTGATCTGGCCGCTGTCCGGGTCTAGAAAATGGAAGTCATCCTCCAGTGCCAGCAGCAGGCGCCCGCTGCGGCACAGCGCGATGGAGCCGATGTGGGCATGCAGCGCCCACTGTTGCTGCCGGCCGTCTGCCGGCCAGTAGCGGTGTACCAACGGGGCGCGGCCATCAATCCAGTACAGCGATTGCGTGGCCACATCCCACAGCGGGCATTCACCCAGCAGATCGCGCTGGGGCAGCAGAGGATGGATGCGCGCGGCCAGCGCCTGCGCGGTGAGGGCGTTCATGTCTTGTCTCCTGGTGCGGCAGCCAACGGGGCCTGGCTGCTGCGGCTGCGCCGGCCTTTTCTGGTGGGGCCGTGCGCGTACCGGGCGGGTGTTGGTGTTAGCTGGCGACAGGTGCCGTCGGCAGTTGGTAGCCTTTGAACTGCTCGCGCAGCCGGGTCTTGAGCAGCTTGCCGGTGGCCGTGTGGGGCAGCTCATCGACAAACTCCACCGCATCGGGCAGCCACCAGCGCGCCAGCCGGTCCTTCATGAAGTCCAGCACCTCCTGGCCGCTCACATCGGTGCCAGGCTTGCGCACGATGACCAGCAGCGGGCGCTCCTGCCAGCGCTCGTGGTGTACGCCGATGACGGCGGCTTCCTTGACGGCGGGGTGGGCCAGCGCCAGGTTCTCGATGTCGATCGACGAGATCCATTCACCTCCGGACTTGATGACATCCTTGGCGCGGTCGGTGATCTGTACAAAGCCTTCTTCATCAATCCGGGCCACATCGCCGGTGTTCAACCAGCCTTGCGCATCCAGCGCCGAGCCGGCCTCTTGCCCGTAGTAGGCGGAGATGACCCAGGGGCCGCGCACACGCAGCTCGCCAGGGGCTGGGTCGCCGGGCGGCAGTTGTTGGCCCTCGTCATTGAAGATGGCCACATCCACGCCATACATGGGCCGGCCCTGGCGGGCACGCACATCAATGCGCTCATTGCGGGCCAGGGCCTCATGCCGGGGCAGCAGGGTGCTGACGGTGGCTACCGGGCTGGTCTCGGTCATGCCCCAGGCCTGGTTGGCGGTCACGCCCAGCAGGCTGTCGAACTGGTCGATCATCGCGCGGGGCGCGGCAGAGCCGCCCATCATGATGCGTTCGAGCTTCAAGGCATCCTTGTCGCCGGCGGGCAGGCTTTCCACATATTGCAAAAAGCCCATCCAGACCGTGGGAACGCCGAGCGAGAAGGTGCAGCCCTCGTCGCGCATCAGCTGGTACAGCGCCTTGCCACTCAAATCCGGCCCGGGCAGCACCAGCTTGGCGCCGCACATCGCGCTGGCATAGGGCAGGCCCCAGGCGTTGACATGGAACATCGGCACGGTGAGCAGCACGCAATCGCGGGCACGCAAGGCCAGGCCATCGGCCGCGCAGACCACCCAGGAATGCAGCACGGTAGAGCGGTGGCTGTAGAGCACGCCCTTGGGGTTGCCGGTGGTGCCCGAGGTGTAGCACAGCGATGAGGCGCTGTCTTCGGCCAGCTCGGGCCAGTCAAAATCGCCCGCTTCCTCGGCCACCAGATCCTCGTAGCACAGCAGTGGGGCGGGCAGGTCCATGGCCGGCATCTGGTCGGGCTTGCACAGCGCCACAAAGGCCTTCACCGTTTTGAGGCTGGGCGCCAGCTCGGCCACCAGGCCGGCAAAGCTCAGGTCAAAGAACACATAATCATCGGCCGCATGGTTGATGATGTAGCGGATCTGGTCGGCAAACAGGCGCGGGTTGACGGTGTGCAGCACCGCGCCGGCGCCCGATACGGCGTAGTACAGCTCCAGATGGCGGTGCGTGTTCCAGGCCAAGGTAGCGATGCGCGCACCGCTGGCCATGCCCTGGCGCAGCAGCGCTGCAGCGAGGCGCCGCGAGCGCTGGGACACGGTCAGCCAGTTCGAGCGCGTGAGCTCGCCATCCGGTGTGCGGGAGACGACTTCCACCTGGGGATGAAAGCGTGCTGCATGTTCCAGCAAGCCGGAAATCCGCAGCGCGCGCTGCTGCATTAGCCCTTGCATGTTGCTCCTTGTTTTGTTTTATATACCTGTCGGCAGGTAAAAAGTTTAGCAGCCGCAGCAGCGCTGCAAGCCCGGGATTACCCTGGACCTGTCCCCTCCAAAACGCTTGCGGGGAAACCCTGTTGCTTACCGGTCGGCAAGTAGGCATGATGCAGCGAGAACAAGGCGGAGGCGGCCTGCCATCCCCTATCGAG
Source organism: uncultured Comamonas sp. (assembly GCF_964277875.1). NCBI lineage: Bacteria > Pseudomonadati > Pseudomonadota > Betaproteobacteria > Burkholderiales > Comamonadaceae > Comamonas > uncultured Comamonas sp. Next base: position 17,747 of record NZ_CAXYJV010000031.1, on the reverse strand, counting down.
CCGGTGCCCCGCTGCGGTGTGGCGGGGCGGCCGGCACCAGCCAGCAGGAGACAAAGAGCAATGGACAATCACACAATCCACCAGGTGGATGCGGTTATCGTGGGCGCCGGTTTTGGCGGTCTGTGCGCAGTGCACAAGTTCCGGGAGATGGGGCTGAAGATCCAGGCCTTTGAGGCCGGCGGCGATGTGGGCGGCGTCTGGTACTGGAACCGCTACCCCGGCGCGCGGGTGGACCTGCCCAGCATTGACTACAGCTTCTCCTTCTCGCCCGAGATCGAGCAGGAATGGACCTGGTCCGAGCAGTTTGCCGCGCAGCCCGAGCTGATGCGCTACTTCAATTTTGTGGCCGAGCGGCTGGACCTGCGCAAGCACTACCAGTTCAACACCCGCGTCGACAGCGCGCGCTGGGACGATGCACGCCAGCTGTGGGTAGTACGCACCAACCGGGGCGAGTGCTATGAGGCGCGCTACTGCATCATGGCGACCGGCCCGCTGTCGGTGCCCAAGGAGCCCGAGATTGAAGGCATTGCGCGCTTTGGCGGGCAGATTCTGCGTGCAGCGCGCTGGCCGCATGAGCCGGTGGATTTCAGCGGCAAGCGCGTGGGCGTGATCGGCACCGGATCGACCGGCATCCAGATCGTGCAGGAAGTGGGCAAGCAGGCTTGCGAGCTGTTCGTGTTTCAGCGCACGCCGAGCTTTACGATGCCGATGCGCAATGTGCCGCTGGAGCCCGCGTACGTGGCCGAAGTCAAGCGCCACTATGCCGGCATCCGCGAGCTGGCGCGCAACAGCAATGTGGGCGGCGTGCGGCCGCAGTCGAGCCGCCCGTTTTTCAGCGTGACGCCAGCGCAGCGCCGGGCGCTGCTGGAAGATGCCTGGCTGCAAGGCGGCCTGGCGATGCTGGGCACCTTTGCCGACCTGATGCAAAACGAGCAGGCCAACGAGGAAGTGGCCGAGTTTGTGCGCGGCAAGATTGGCGAGGTGGTGGATGACCCGGCCACCGCCGAGGCGCTGAAGCCGCGCGGCTACCCCATCTTTGCGCGCCGCCCCTGCCTGGACACCGGCTACTACGAAACCTACAACCAGCCCCATGTGCATCTGCGCGACTGCATCACGGACCCGATCGTGTCCATCACCGAGAAGGGCGTGCGCACGCAATCGGGCGAGGTGGAGCTGGATGTGCTGATCTTTGCCACCGGCTACGACGGCCTGACCGGCGCGCTGCTGGCCTTTGAGGTGGAAGGGCGCGACGGCCTGACGGTGCAGCAGAAGTGGAAGGAGGGCGCGACCTCGTGCCTGGGCATCATGATGCATGGCTTCCCCAACCTGTTCATGACCACCGGGCCCAACGGCCCATCGGCGCTGGCCAATGTGGTGCGCACCAGCGAGAACGATGTGGACTGGACGGCCGCTGCCATCCGCCACCTGCAGGCCCATGGCTTGAGCAGCATCGAGCCGAGCGCGCAAGAGGAGCAGGCCTGGATGGACCTGGTGCATTCGCTGGCGCCGCGCACCCTGCTGTCCAAGGCCAAGACCTGGTATGTGGGCGCTAACGTGCAGGGCAAGGCCCCGGGCCTGACGATGTTTACCGGCGGCTTCCAGAAGTACCGCGAGCACTGCCTGGCTGCTATCCACAAGGGCTTCAGCGGCTACCACTTTGCGCAAAAGCGCGAACGCGAGCGCGCGGCAGACGCCAGCGCAACAGTGGAAAACGCCGCGCACTGATACCCTGGGTTTGCAAGTCCCTGACTGGCCATGCGGTCTTCGGGGGCTGTGCCTGCCTGCACCCTGCAGGGGGCATTGTTGTCTTCCACCAAGAGCTGCCAGCCATGAGCAACGTCACCTTTCACAGCGCAGACGGGATAGGCCGTATCTGCATCTCCCACCCGCCGTTGAACCTGTTCTCGCACCGCCTGCTGACGGGGCTGAGCGCCGCGCTGGCGCAGTTTGAGGCCGATGCCTCGCTGCCGCTGCTGCTGATCTACTGCGAGGGCCCGTCCTTTGTCGCGGGCGCGGACATTGCCGAGTTCGACAACCCGGCCTTTTCTGCCGAGGCCATCAATGCGCTGCTGAACCGCATCGAGGCGCAGACGCGCCCTGTGGTGGTGGCCCTGCATGGCACGGTGCTGGGCGCCGGCATGGAGCTGGCCTTGGCCTGCCACTACCGTGTGGCACAACAGGGCACCAGGCTGGGTCTGCCCGAGGTGAAGCTGGGCATTCTGCCCGGCGCAGGCGGCACCCAGCGCTTGCCACGCCTGGTGGGCGCAAGCTTGGCGCTGGACCTGATGCTGAGCGGCCGCCCGGTGCCCGCGCAAGAGGCGCTGGCCAGCGGCATCGTCGATGCGGTGGAAGAGGGCGACCCGCTGGCATTCGGCCTGGCCTTTGGCCGCCAATTGCTGGCCAGCGGCGCCCAGCCGCGCCGCTTGAGCGCGCAAACTGCCCCGCCCGGCGAGCACAGCCAGGCCATTGCAGCGGCGCTGGACGCTGCGCGCAAGAGCCCGCAGTACCCCGCCAAGGAGGCCATCGTGCTGTGCGTGCAGCAGGCGCTGACCGCTGACTTTGCCAGCGGCGCCCGCGCCGAGGCCGAGGCCTTCAACCGCTTGCTGCCATCGGCGCAGTCGCGCGCACTGCGCCATCTGTTTTTTGCGCAGCGCCGCAGCCGGCAGATTCCCGGTCTGGAGCGGCAGGTGCCGGCCGGAAAGATCGAGCAAGTCGGCATTCTGGGGGCCGGCACCATGGGCAGCGGCATTGCGATGTGCTTTTTGAACGCCGGCATCCGCACCGTGCTGGTGGATGCCGCGCCTGCGGGGCTGGAGCGCGGGCTGCAGCTGATCCGATCCACCTACGAGGCCCAGGTGGCCAAGGGCCGCATGGGTGCCGAGCAGGCCAGTGCGCGCCTGGCTTTGCTGACCACCTCACTGGACGACCAGGCGCTGGCGCCCTGCGATCTGGTGATCGAAGCGGTGTTTGAGGACATGGCCCTCAAGCTGCAGGTCTGCCGCCGTTTGGGCGAGGTCTGCAAACCCGGCGCCATCATCGCCAGCAATACCTCGACCCTGGATGTGGATGCGCTGGCCCAGGCCACCGGGCGGCCAGCCGATGTGGTGGGCATGCACTTCTTCAGTCCGGCCAACATCATGCGTTTGCTGGAGGTGGTGCGCGGCGCGCACACCGCCCCGCAGGTGCTCAAGACCGTCATCGACCTGGCCGGCAAGATCGGCAAGACGCCGGTGGTATCGGGCGTCTGCTTTGGCTTTATTGGCAACCGCATGGCCGAGGTCTATCTGCGCGAGGCCGAGTTCTTGCTGATGGAAGGCGCCACCCCCGCGCAGATCGACGAGGCGGTGCAGGCGCTGGGCCTGGCGATGGGCCCTTGCCGCATGCTGGACATGGCCGGGCTCGATGTGGGCGCCAAGACCGTCATCGAATGCGGCAAGGCCGGCGGCCTGCCGCCCGATGCCAGCTACCGCGCAGTGGTGCGCAAGATGTTTGAACTGGGCCGCTTTGGCCAGAAAACCGGCTTGGGCTACTACCGCTACGAGGGCCGCCAGGCGCTGCCCGACCCCGAGACGGGCCGCATTGCTGCAGAACTTGCCCAGGCGCATGGCATTGCCCAGCGCAGCGACATTGCAGCGCAGGAGATTGTCGAGCGCCTGCTCTACAGCATGGTCAACGAAGGCTGCAAGATTCTGGACGAGGGCATTGCCTACCGCGCCAGCGATATCGATGTGGTCTGGGCGGCCGGTTATGGCTTTCCGGATTTTCGGGGCGGGCCGATGTTCATGGCCGAGCAGATCGGCCTGGCGCAGATCGTGGAGCGGCTGGAGCACCAGGCCACAACGCGGGGCAACCGCTATGGCTATTGGACGGTATCGCCACTGCTGCAAAAGCTGGCCGCACAGCGCCAGGGCTTTGACAGCCTGCAGGCCGCCTGAGGGCCGAAAGGCCCGAAGGCTTAACCATCAACATTCAAGAGCACCGCCATGAAAGACGCCGTCATTGTTTCCACCGCCCGCACGGGCATCGGCCGGGCCTATAGGGGCTCGCTCAACCACACCCGCTCGCCCCACCTGATGGGCCACACCATCGAGCACGCGGTGGCGCGCGCCGGAGTGGACCCGGCGGAGGTGGACGATGTGATCGTCGGCTGCGTGCTGACCGGGGGCACCGCCGGCATGAACCTGGCACGCAATGCCTTGCTGGCCGCAGGCCTGCCGATGAGCGTGGCGGGCCAGACGGTAGACCGGCAATGCGCCTCCGGCCTGATGGCGATTGCCAGCGCAGCCAAGCAGGTGCTGGTCGATGGCATGCAGGTGGTGGTGGCAGGCGGCTGCGAGAACATCACCGCCGTGCAAACGCCCTATATGGACTGGGCCAGCCGCGAGCGCGATCCGGCCGTCATCGCCCATGCCGCCCATGCCTATATGCCGATGCTGCAAACGGCCGAGCATGTGGCGCGCCAGTACCGCATCAGCCGCGAGGCGCAGGATGCCTATGCGCTGGAGTCGCAACTGCGCACCGCACGCGCCCAGGCCGCTGGCCTGTTCGACCGCGAGATCGTGCCCTTCAGCACCCAGATGGCGGTGACCGACAAGATCACGAAGGAAGTCAGCCTGCAGGACGTGACCCTGGCCCGCGACGAAGGCAACCGACCCGACACCAGCCTGACAGGGCTGGCCGCCCTCAAACCGGTGATCGAGGGCGGCGTCATCACCGCCGGCAATGCCAGCCAGCTGTCGGATGGCGCATCGGCCTGCGTGGTCATGGATTCGGTACTGGCCGAGCGCCGGGGCCTGGAGGTGCTGGGCATCTACCGGGGCATGGCGGTAGCCGGCTGCGCGCCGGAAGAGATGGGCATCGGCCCCATCTATGCGATCCCCAAGCTGCTCGCCCAGCACGGGCTGGGCGTGCAGGACATCGGCCTGTGGGAGCTGAACGAAGCCTTTGCCTGCCAGGCGCTGTACTGCCGCGACCAGCTGGGCATCGATCCCGAGCGCTTCAATGTCAACGGCGGCGGCATCTCCATCGGCCACCCCTATGGCATGACGGGCGCCCGCATCGCCTGCCATGCGTTGCTGGAAGGCCAGCGCCGGGGAGTGCGCTATGTGGTGGCCACCATGTGCGTGGGCGGGGGCATGGGGGCTGCCGCGCTGTTTGAGGTGGGGTAAGAACGTGCTGACGATCTCCTCGCGCCGCGACAGTGTCCCTACGGGTTGGCGCGAAATCGGGCGATTTCTTCACGCTGGCCCTTGCTTGCACCCCGGTGCAAGCTGCGTCCCATCCCTTCGAACCCATCCCGATGGCTCTCCAACGCAGCTGCGTAGAGATCCTCAACACGTTCTAACATGCAACTCGACTACGCCAGCATCCGCCAGACCCTGGATTTTTTGCTCTACGACTGGCTAGAGGTGGAGGCGCTCAGCCGCCATGCGCGCTATGCCGGCCACGACCGCCAGACCTATGGCGCGGTGCTGGACATGTGCGAGCGCCTGGCCGCTGACAAGTTCGAGCCCTTCAACCGGCTGGTCGACCAGCAGGAGCCGCATTTTGACGGGCAGCAGCTGCATCTGCCCGATTGCACACCGGCGGCATGTGCCGCCTATGCCGAATCGGGCATGCTGGCGGCATCGCATGACTACGCGGTGGGGGGGATGCAGCTGCCTTGCGTGGTGGAGATGGCGGCCAACAGCATGGTTTCGGCGGCCAGCATTGCCCTGAAGGCCTATTCGATGCTGACAGCGGCCAATGCCGGCCTGCTGATGGCCCATGGCACGCCCGCCCAGCAAAAGGCCTTTGCGCTGCCCCAGCTGCAAGGCCGCTTTTTTGGCACGATGAACCTCAGCGAGCCGCAGGCCGGCTCCAGCCTGTCGGACATCACGACGCGAGCCGTGCCCGATGGCGCCGACCATGCCAACGACCCGCTGGGCCCGCGCTACCGGCTGAGGGGCCGCAAGATGTGGATCTCTGGCGGCGAGCATGCGATGGGCGAGAACATCGTCCACCTGGTGCTGGCCAAGGTGCCTGATGACAGTGGTCAGCTGCCTGCTGGCGTGGGCGGCATCTCGCTGTTCATCGTGCCCAAAGTCCTGGTCGATACCGAAGGCCAGGTGACCGGCGAGCGCAACGACATCGCGCTGGCCGGGCTGAACCACAAGCTGGGTTACCGGGGCACCGTCAACACCTTGCTGCATTACGGCGAGCAGGGCGGAGCCATTGGCTACCGTGTGGGCGCGCTGGGTGCGGGCCTGCAGTGCATGTTCCACATGATGAACGAGGCCCGCATCCAGGTGGGGCTGGGCGCCACCATGCTGGGCTACGCCGGCTACCTGCAATCGCGCGACTATGCCCGCCAGCGGCCCCAGGGCCGCCCGGTGGCTGCCGGCCAGAAGGTGGTGAAGAATGCGCAGCAGCCGCAGGTGCCGATTGCCGAGCATGCCGATGTCAAGCGCATGCTGCTGGCGCAAAAAAGCTATGCCGAAGGCGCGCTGGCGCTGCAGCTGTACTGCGCCAAGCTGGTCGACACCCAGCGCGCCGGCGCGCCGCAGCAGGCCGATGCCGCCCAACTGCTGCTGCAGGTGCTCACCCCCATCGCCAAGAGCTGGCCCAGCCAGTGGTGCCAGGAGGGCAACAGCCTCGCCATCCAGGTGCTGGGCGGCTATGGCTACACGCGCGACTACGCTGTGGAGCAGCACTGGCGCGACAACCGGCTCAACATGATCCATGAAGGCACCCACGGCATCCAGGCCTTCGACCTGCTCGGCCGCAAGCTGCGCATGGACGGCGGCGCCGCCTGGGCCTTGCTGCAGGCTGAGATCGCACAAACCATCGCCGTGGCCCGATCCATACCCGCATGCGCCCCCTGGGCCGACCGCTTGGCCACCGCCACCGAAGCCCTGCAATCCGCCACCGATGCCGCCTGGTCCAGCGGCAACGCCCAGTTGGCCCTCGCCAACGCCACCGCCTACATGACCGCCTTCGGCCATGTCACGCTGGCCTGGCTGTGGCTGGATATCGCTGTCAACGCGCATGAGGGCATGGCCGCTGCCGATGCGGGACAGCAGGCCTTTTTGCAGGGCAAGCTCGATTGCGCGCGTTATTTTTACGCGTATGAGTTGCCGCTGGTGCAGGCTTGGCTGGCGCCGGTGATGGCGGGGGAGGGGTTGTTGGTGGAGGTGGCGTCGGGCAGTCTTTGAGTGGCGGCTGAAGCCCGCAACGGCGGTGCCTCGGGCAAACTGGCACGCTTGGGCCGAAACCATTTTGTGAAATACGCCACGCGCGGGGCCAGAACACTGCGACACTACGCATCCACACTGGGCCGGCATCTCCGGGTTCTTGGGGTGACAGGATCCGCAGGACGCTCCACCGGCATGCCCGGCGGCGTAGTCTTCTCCTTTCTTTTGGAAACCTTCTATATGTGCAAACGCGCTCTACAGGCCACTGCCGCCGCAGTGGTCTTCGTTCTTTCAGCGCCCTTCGCCACCGCGCGTACGCTATGCACGCTGATGGCAGACGCCGATTCCGGCCAGCTGCTGGTCCAGCAAGGCCCGGCCTGCTCCGAGCGCGTGACACCTGCCTCGACTTTCAAGCTCGCCATCAGCCTCATGGGCTACGACGCGGGAGTGCTCAAGGATGCTGCAGAGCCTGCCTTGCCGTACCAGGCGGGCTATCCGGATTGGGCGGGCGATGCCTGGCGGGGGGACATCACGCCGACCACCTGGATGCGGGATTCGGTCTTCTGGTACTCGCAGCAGGTGGTCAAGCGGCTAGGGCAGGAGCGCTTCGCGCACTACGTGAAGGCATTCGAATATGGCAATGCCGATGTCTCTGCGGTACCGGTCGATGAACCGGGGCAGAACGGGGTCTGGGTGATGAGTTCGCTGCGTATCTCGGCCGAGGAACAGCTCGCGTTCATGCGCAAGATCGTGCGCCGCCAACTGCCGGTGAGTGCCCATGCCTATGACATGACTACCGGCATTTCGAACTACGGCACCGAGGTCAACGGCTGGACTGTGCATGGCAAGACGGGCACCGGGTCGCCGGGCAGCGACCACCGCTATGACGCGAACCACGCGTATGGCTGGTACGTCGGCTGGGCGACCAGGGGCGCGCGCAGGCTGGCGTTTGTGCGCCTGATCCAGGATGCACAAGCCCTTAAGCCCAACGCAGGGCTGCGTGCGCGCCAAGAGCTTCTTGGGCTTTTGCCCACCGCTGACCAGTAAGAAGGGCATCGCCATGGTCGTGCTGCGTCGCGCGCTTGCCGCCGTTCTTTTGCTTTTCAGCGCATCCTGCGTTCTGGATAGGCAACCACACGTCCCGGCACCGCAGCCTGGGATCGCCTCAAGTGCCGCTTGCGGACTTTATCGGCGATGTCAAGGAGGCCGGCGCCGTGCTGAGCCGGGTACCTGGCTGGTCGAAGATGCTGCGCTTTCCGTATCTGAAGGAAGGCAACACGCTGGCCAAGCGGGACGGCATGCGCCTGTGGATGCAGGCCGCAGGCTACAGGGCGGCTCCGGTGTCGATCGACGCGAGCGACTGGTACTACAACCAGGTGTATGTGGCCTGGCTGAACGAAGCAAATGCCGCCAAGGCCGATCAGGTGAAAGCCGCGTACATCGCACATCTGCTGGACCGCGCGGCCTACTACGACGGTCTGGCCCGGGAGGTCCTGGGCCGCAGTCCAGCCCATGTGATGCTGCTGCACACCAACAGGATCAATGCTGCCGCGCTCGATGAATTGATCTGGGCATTCCGGGATCGCGGGTGGAGTTTTACCACGGCCACGAGCGCCTTCGAGGACCCGATCTATACCGAGCAGATCGATACCTTGCCAGCAGGCGAGAGCATCCTCTGGGCCAGCGCCAAGGCGGCAGGGATACCGGGTCTGCGCTACCGGGCCGAGGATTCCGTCTACGAGGCGCCCACGCTACGCGCCCAGGGACTGATGCCGGCGCACATGCCGCAGTAATGCACTGGCAAGGGGTTTGACGATGGGGCGGCAGAGGAGCCCAACTGGCCAGTGCCAGCAGCTCGCCGTCTCTCGGCATCGGTTTGCGCAACACCACCCCAGCGCAGCGGGCGGCGGGCCTCAGCGCAGTAACTGTGCCAACCAGCGGCGGCGGGCCTGTGTACGGCCTTCGGCAGGTGGGCGATGCCCGTTTGGCGCGCAAAGCCTGCGGTCTGGTCTTCTGCCCGAAGCCGGACGGGTGCCGTGAGCGCTTGACATTCAACTTAACTTGAACCTTAAGCTCGCTGTCTTCTCACCACATCCGATGCTGCAAGGGTAGACATGCAAACCATCTTGGGGGCCAATGGCCAAATCGCGACCGAGCTGGCGCGTGCGTTGAAGCGCCACTACACGCAGAACCTGCGCCTGGTCAGCCGCCAGCCGCGCAAGGTCAACGGTACCGACGAACTGGTCCGTGCCGACCTGCTCGATGCCATACAGACCCTGGACGCAGTGCGTGGCAGTGAGGTCGTGTATTTCACCGCTGGCCTGCCTCCGGACACCGCATTATGGGAAACGCAATTTCCGGCCATGCTGCGTAACGCACTCGATGCCAGCCGGGCAGCGGGGGCCAAGTTTGTCTACTTTGACAACACCTATAGGTATCCGCAAAGCGCGCAGCGGCAAACCGAGGAAACCATTTTTGCCCCGACAGGGCGCAAGGGCCGCGTGCGGGCCTTGATGGCCGAGATGGTACTGGCCGAGATGCAGCGCGGCAATATCCCCGTCGCCATTGGCCGTGCGCCAGAGTTCTATGGCCCCGGCAAGACCCAGAGCGTCACCAACACGCTGGTGATTGCGCCGCTCAAGGCTGGCCGAAAGGCCAAGGTTCCGGTACGGGATGACACGCTGCGTACGCTGATCTGGACGCCCGATGCCAGCCGCGCGATGGCGATCATTGGCAATACGGAGGATGCATACGGCCAGACCTGGCACCTGCCTTGCTGGGACGAGCGCCTGACTTACCAAGCCTTTGTACAGCTGGCCGCCACCACTTTCGGGGTGACGCCACGCTACCGCGTGCTGAGCCATTGGGCGCTGGTGGCTGCGAGCTGGGTGTCCAAGCCGGTGCGCGAGCTGCGCGAACTGCTACCGCGCTATGCGCACGACCTTGATTTTGATTCGTCCAAGTTCCGGCGTCGCTTTCCGCACTTCGTGGTCACCAGCTACGAACAGGGATTGAGGCACATCGCGCAAGCGTCTTCCTGAGCACACAGCGCTCCCTGCAGGGCGCCGCCCGGCGCGAGGATGGCGGCCACCCTGTGCCGGCCAGGGCGCTAGGGCTGCCAGAGCGGAGCCGGACCGGCCCGGGAGATGTTTGCCGCGCCATGCGATTTGAAGACCTGCTCAGTTGCCCGCGCCGTTGGCCCGCTGCTTGCGCGCGGCACGCATCAGCTGGCCCATCTTCTCTTCGGCAGCGGATTCAGAGGGCAGGGATGCAGACTGCTGTGCCAGCACATGGGTGAGCACGCGGCGCGCGTTGTCCTGGCAATCCATGTCATCTGGCCGCGCCTCTATGTCGGCCAACAAGGCCTGCACCTGCCTTTTGCTGGTTTGCAGTTGTTTTTCCATGGCCTTGATGTCGGCCAGTTTCTGGCGCAAGGTGGCCACGACCCCGTCATGGTCCCAGCCTTGCAGGCCGCGTGGCAGCAATGCGCGAATGTCCTCCAGGCTGAAACCCACCTTTTGCGCCATGACCACCAACTCCAGCATCTGCACCATCTCCGGCGGGTAGCTGCGGTAGCCGTTCAAGCCCCGCTGCGCCGCTGGCAGCAGGCCGCTTTGCTCGTAGAAGCGGATGCGCGATGTGGACAGACCTGTGCGTTTGCTCAGTTCACCAATATTCATACGTCATTCTCGTGATGCATTGAACGTCCCTGCACGTTGAAGCTTACTGCGCTGGCAAGGCCAGTGCTGCAGAGGCGGTTGGTGGTGCGCGCCCTCCACCCGCCATGCCAGCGGACGCAGCCGGGCCATTGCCGCACGCGGCCCCCTGAAAACGTCTTACACAGCGGTGCAACAGCCTTGTTTTAACGTTCACAGGCTTGGCACCCTTCTTTTTCGTCAACCGCTAGGAGTTTTTCATGTCCTTTGTCACTACCAAAGACGGCGTCCAGATTTTTTACAAAGACTGGGGGCCCAAGGACGCACAGCCGATCGTCTTTCACCATGGTTGGCCGCTGAGTGCTGACGACTGGGACAACCAGATGCTGTTCTTTCTTGCCCAGGGCTTTCGCGTGGTTGCGCATGACCGACGTGGCCATGGCCGCTCCAGCCAGGTCAGCGAAGGCCATGATATGGACCATTACGCGGCGGACGCTGCGGCGGTAGCCGAGCATCTCGATCTGCAGCGGGCCATCCATGTGGGCCATTCCACCGGCGGTGGGCAGGTGGCGCGCTATGTGGCCCAGTTCGGTCAGCCCCAGGGACGGGTGGCGAAGGCCGTCCTCATCAGCGCCGTGCCACCATTGATGGTCAAGACCCCGGCCAACCCCGGAGGCACACCGATGGAAGTTTTTGACGGTTTTCGCGCCGCGCTGGCCGCCAACCGTGCGCAGTTCTACATCGACGTGCCCACTGGCCCCTTCTACGGCTATAACCGCGCTGGGGTCAAACCGGTGCAGGGCACCATCCAGAACTGGTGGCGCCAAGGCATGATGGGCAGCGCCCAAGCGCACTATGAAGGCATCAAGGCATTTTCAGAAACGGACCAGACGGCCGACCTGAAAGCCATCACCGTGCCTACCTTGGTGCTGCAGGGCGATGACGACCAGGTGGTGCCCTATAAAAACGCGGCGGTGCTGCAAGACCAGCTGCTGGCCAACAGCGAGTTGAAAATCTACAAGGGCTATTCGCACGGCATGCATACCGAAAACGCGGATGCCATCAACGCAGATCTGCTTGCGTTCATCCAAAAGTAAGCGCTAGAAGACCGGGGCGCCCTGCTGATGAGCCGCCTTGGACCCTGCGGCAATGGTCGATGGTGGGCGCGCCGAACGGCGCCCTGGGTGGATAGGCACCCGCATTCAACCCATGGGGCCTCAGCCGCTGATGGGCGTCCTGCCCATCGACAGCGTTCCAGCGCAGGACAGGCTTTGCTATGGCCATCCACTGCCGTTGCGCCTCGCACGGCTTTGCGCCATCAAGACGCTGGTGGCACAGGCACGCGCTGCGCAGGCCGGCGTGCTCGCCAGCCACCGGCCATCAGCATCAACAACATCAGCAGTATCGAGCCCCACTGGCCCAGCATGGGCACTGGGGTGGCTACCGCGTTGACGGGGACGCCGCCAACGATGGTCAGCGTTGCTGGCGCCGTGTTGTTGGCGGTATTGCTGTCTGTGCTATCGGTCACAGCCGCTGTGGCAGCAAAGCTGCCTGCCGCTGTGGGCGTGCCGGTGATGGCGCAGGTGACACTGCCGCCGACTGCGAGATTGGCAATATTGCAGGCGCCTAATACCAGGCCTGCGGGCAGGCCGGTTACCGAAGCGGCAGCGCTTGCACTGGCAGGCGCCGTACCACCGTTGGTGATGGTGATACTGCCGCTGTAAGCCGTTCCAACCGTGCCTGCGGGGAGGTTGGTGCTCACGGCCAGGTCTGGAAAAGCACCCACGGCAATGGTCGCGGTGGCGCTGTTGTTGCGGGGGTCGAGATCGGCCGTATCCGTGGCAGTCGCCATCACAGCGAAGCTGCCTGCTGTGGTGGCGGTGCCATTTACGCTGCAGGTAACGCTGGCGCCGGCGGCCAGATGGGCCAAATTGCAGCTGCCCAGCGTGAGTCCATTGGGCAGGCCTGTGATGGACACCGAGGCAGCGGCATCTGCCGGTCCGGAGCCGTTGTTGGTGATGGTGACCGTGCCGCTGTACGGCATGCCGACCGCAGTGCTGCCAGGCAGGGCGACTGCCATCACCAAGTCGGAAAACACCACCTTGCGGACCACCCTGTTATAGGCGTCACTGATAAACAGGGCGCCTGCGCTGTTGAACGCGACCGCCGAAGCGCCTCTCAGTTGTGCACTGGTAGCAGGACCCCCATCGCCCGAATAGCCGGCAGCACCGGTTCCGGCCACGACCGTGTTGACGCCATCGGCGTCCACTTTGAGGACGTTGTTATCCTGCCCGTTGGAAATATAAAGATTGCCGATACGGTCAAAAGCGAGGCCCGAGGAGTAGCGGCTGGTTCCCATGTCATTGCTGAAGTTTGCTCCTGGCACCGAGCTGATGATTCCACCGGCACCGATCTTGCGCACGACCCGGTTCTGTACATCGGCCATGTGCAGATGGCCCGCTGCGTCAAAGGCGAGCCCGGTGGGGAAGTTCAGGGCCGCGCTGGTGGCAGCTCCTCCATCGCCGCTGTAGCCCGCAGAGCCCACTCCCGCAACCGTGGTGATGGCGCCGCCGCCATCTACTTTGACAACGAGGTGTTGAAACGCCAACGACGTATAGAGGTTGCCGCTGCTGTCCACCGCTATTCCGAATGGAGTGCGGCCATTCAAATCAGAGAACAAGGTCACCGTGCCGCTGGTATCGATCTTGCGAATCCCTCCCGCCATCGAGCCCACATACAGGTTGCCAGCGTTGTCGAACGCGAGCCCGGTGATATCGCTGAAGGACGCGCTGGTGGCAGGGCCACCGTCACCACTGTTTCCCGCAGTTCCATTGCCTGCAAACGTTGTGATGCTTCCAGTGGTATCCACCTTGCATATGACATTGCTTTCGGCTATGTATAGATTGCCTTGGCTGTCCACTGCGATATCGTTGCCGCCGTACTCCAGATTGACCTGGATCGCGGCCCCACTGCCGCAACTGCTAATAGGAGTATTGGCAGTGCCGGTGCCGGTGCCCGCCACTGTCGAGATGGTCTGGGCCTGTGCGATACCGGTAAGGGCGAGCAAGCCGGTGATGACCAGGCTTCGCCCGGCAAAAGACGAGCCAATAAAGCGCTTGAACCACATGGGAAATACTCCTGAACCCCATAGATCTGTTATGAGGGGATGGTGATCAATGGTTTGGTATGGGTACCGTCATCCAGCTGCACGCTGGGAGGTCAATAGCCAGGGCAAGCAGAGCCATTCATTGGACTGGTCATCGAATGGCTGGGTGCCTATAAAGAGGCAGTGCTTGCCGAGTCAGGGGGGTGAATGGCCGGCACCACAAAAATATAATTGATGCGGGTCTATTGGATAATAGAAGGCATGACTATGGCGGCAATGTTCCATGATATGGATATCGGATGGCTGCAAAACACCTCATGCTGGTGCCGGATAATTTTGAGGCATGATTTGCTTTTACTCCATTCGGACAATCACGCAGAAATAAACAAAGAGTTTTGAATGAAATCAAAAATACCAGGCGCGCTCTCGCTCGGATAATGGGAGGGTTTGAATGCCTGTGGCGCTGAAAATGCAAGCTCCGCGGTGTTAGCTGCGATAAAGGGGTGCCATTTAACCCGCTGTGCGGCCATGCGCCCACTTTCCCGGGCAGCGCATCCCGGCCTCAGGCCTTGCCGGTGTGCCCCTGGAGGCGCCAGGTGGATAGGCAGGAGCCCGCGCTCCATGCCGCGCATGGCACCCTCTTGCCAGCGCGCAATCATGCAGTCTGCGGGCGCAGATCCTGCCAACGATAGCCCAGCACCGCCACCACGATGGTGCCCATGCCCAACCACTGAGGCACGGTGGGTTGGGTGCCAAACCAGAGAAGATCCACGGCCAACGCAACTGCCGGGTAGATAAAACTCAGCATCGCCACTGCCGGGGCGCTGAGCCGCTGAAACGCGCCGTACATCAGTCCATACATCCAAGCGGTGTGCAGCAACCCCAGAATCAGCACGCAGACCACGGTGCTGGCACCGGGAAGACCGGTACTGTGGCGCATGGCCTGCAACAGCGCAGGGGCGGACCAGCATGCCAATGCGGCGCCGCCTGCCAGCATCTGCACCATCGCAATCTGCGCAGGCGCGATGTTCTTGACCCGCCGGGTGCTGATGACGGTGACGGTGTAAAGCGCGGCAGCCAGCAGCGCCAGCGCTATTCCCCATACCGGCGCGCTCGTGGACGGAGCCACACTGGCCACGGCATCCGTGCCCAGCCCACTGCTCAGTACCACACCGCACAGTGCTGGGACCATCCATAGCAGCTTGCGCCAACCGATCGCCTCGCCGCCCAGCGCTGCCGCCAGTACCAGCATGAAAGGCTGCACATGGTAGACCACGGTGGCAACGGCGATTCCCACGTAGGCATAGGCATGGAACAGCGCCACCCAGTTGGCGACCAGGGCCGCGCCACCGAGCACCATGGAGAGCCAGCCTGACCTGCTTGGCGGCACCCAGGCACGTTGCCACAGGATCCACAGGCCCAATCCCAGCGCGCCAAGCAGGCAGCGCAGCAGGACGACATGCTCTACCGGCAAACCACTTTCGATGACGACCAGCCCGATCGTCCCTGACAGAGCCATTGCGGCCACCATGCGCCAGGTGCCGCCGCCTTGTACTGCGGTGAATGCACTGGCCTTGACTGGAGGGATGCCCGCTACGCTTGAGGAGTTCATGATTTCATCGAGGAGATAAGAGGATTGCGATGGTCAGGCCTTGCGATAGAATTGACAATATGGCTTGAAATCAATTAATTGTTGCCTCTGATGCAACGATAGATGCCCATGAATACCGACTCTCTTCCGCTCGCCGACATGCAGGTATTTGTCCAGGTGGTGGCCCAGCATAGTTTTGCGGGTGCAGCGCGCCACCTGCGCCTCACCACCAGTGCCGTGAGCCGTAGCGTAGGCCGCCTGGAGTCCGAGCTGGGGGTGAAGCTGCTCAACCGCACGACCCGGTCCTTGTCGTTGACGGAGGTAGGTGCGGCCGTGCACGCCGATTGTGTGCTGATGCTGCAAAGCGCCGAGCTTGCGGTGTCGCGTGCCACTGCCCACCGCCAACAGCCGCAGGGCGTGTTGCGCATGAGTGCCCCCTTGGTCTTTGGCGATTGGTGGCTGGCCCCGCTGCTGCCCGGTTTCTGCGCGCTTTTTCCCGAAGTGCAAGTCCAGCTGACCATGCGCGATGAACTGCTCGACCTGACCGCCGAAGGGCTGGACCTGGCGATCCGCATCAGCAGTGCCGATGCGCTGCCGCCCGCGATGGTGGCTCGGCCGCTCAAGCGCATTCGTTATCTGCTGGTCGCGCACCCAGCCTACCTGCAGACCCGGCCGCCCATCACCGAACCCCAGGATCTGATGGCCCATCGATGCATGAGCCTGGGTTATGGGCCATTTCAGAACGTGGTGGAGCTCGCTTGCGTTGCGAGCCCTGCTGCGCCCCCCGTCAAGCTGCGGCTGAACACGCCCATCACGATTGCCAGCAGCCATGGTTTGCTCAACGCGCTGCAATCCAATGCCGTCGCTGGCATTGCGCTCATGGCCGAATTCGTGGCCTGCAACCATCTCGCCCAGGGCAGCCTGGTGGAGGTGCTGCCCGGTTGGCAGTTGGTGGGAAGCTATGCCCCTCGGACCGCCTATGCCTTGCATGCACCAGGCCCCCATGTACCCCCTAAATTGCGGGCCATGCTGGACTATTTGCAAAGCCAGACCGCCGAGGCGGTGACGAGCGGCACACCCCTTGCAAGCGCTGGTTCCAGGTAGCTCGGCAGGCAACAGCGGCCACTGGTCCGCATACCGCTCCAGCAACGCCGGCAGCGCTGGGATGGTCTGGCGCCAAGTGGCGCGCAGCATGGCTGCCTTGCTTTGCTGCAGGCGCTCCTGCTCCTGGGCCAAGGCCAGTTGTAGCTGCTGCAGCTGGGGCAGCAGTTCAGTGTCGATGGCGCCTTGGACGTTTTCTTGCAGGCCAGGCTGCGGCGTCAATCCAGGCGGATGCCGCGCTCTTTGATCAGCTTGCCCCAGCGCGCCAGCTCCTGCTGCAGGTGCGTGGCCAGTGCCTGGGGCGTGCTGCCAATGGGCTCGGCGCCTACGCTTTCGAGCTTTTTGAGGGTATCGGGCTGCTGCATCGCGCCGTTGAGCACCTGGTTAAGCCGGGCCACCACCTGGGGCGGCGTGCCGGCGGGCGCAAACACCGCGAACCAGGGCGATACTTCATAGCCGGGCGGGCCGGCTTCGGCAATCGTGGGCACATCGGGCAGCGCGGAGGAGCGCTTGGCCGTGGTTACGCCCAGCGCGCGCAGCTTGCCCGACTGGATATGGGGCCGCGCCGAGGTGATGCTGTCAAACATCAAGTCAACCTGGCCGCCCAGCATGTCGGTAATGGCCGGGCCGCTGCCTTTGTAGGGCACATGCATCAGCGCCACCCCGGCGGTAGAGGCAAACACCTCACCGGCCAGATGGATGGAGGTGCCGTTGCCAGCGGAGGCATAGCTGAGCTTGCCGGGGTTGCGGCGCGCATGGGCCAGCACATCCTGCACCGATGTGTCGGGGCTGCGGGCGGCATTGACCACCAGCACATTGGGCACCACCGCCAGCAGGCTGATGGGCGCAAAGTCCTTGACCGGGTCATAGGCCAGCTTGGCGTACAGCGCCGGGTTGGTAGCCATGCCGATCGAGGTGATCATGATCGTGTAGCCATCGGCAGGCTGCTTGGCGACATAGTCGGCGCCAATATTGCCGCCGGCGCCGGGCCGGTTCTCGACCACAAAGGGCTGGCCCAGCTCGCGCGCGGCGCGGTCGCACAAGAACCTGTTCGAAGTCTCTACGCAGCCGCGTTGGAGTGCAATCGGGATGAGTTCGAAGCGATGGTCCGCAGCTTGCAC
>NZ_CAXYJV010000030.1:0-138704 GCF_964277875.1 uncultured Comamonas sp. | reverse complement strand
GAAGTGATGGTGATGCCGCGCTCTTGCTCTTGCTCCATCCAGTCGGTGGTAGCAGCGCCGTCGTGCACTTCGCCCAGCTTGTGGGTCACGCCGGTGTAAAACAGGATACGTTCGGTCGTGGTGGTTTTACCTGCGTCGATGTGCGCAGAAATACCGATATTGCGGTAGCGCTCGATGGGGGTCTTGCGAGCCATGGTTGATCCTTTGTTGATCAGTAAGTGTGGGGCGATGCGGACTGGCGGATTGCGCAGGCATCAGCCTTCGATGTGAGGGCAGTCTCAATCCGAGCAAGGCCGCAGGCAAAAATTGTTGCATGCGGCCTTTGCAATATCGAGACAGATCTCGCGCAGCTTAGAAGCGGAAGTGGCTGAATGCCTTGTTGGCTTCGGCCATACGGTGCACTTCGTCACGGCGCTTCATCGCGCCGCCACGGCCTTCCGTAGCTTCCAGCAGTTCGTTGGCCAGGCGTTGGGCCATGGACTTTTCACCGCGCTTGCGAGCAGCTTCCTTGATCCAGCGCATGGACAGAGCCAGACGACGGACAGGACGCACTTCAACTGGCACCTGGTAGTTGGCACCGCCAACACGGCGGGACTTCACTTCGACCATAGGCTTGACGTTGTTGATGGCAACAACGAAAGCTTCCAGCGGGTCTTTGTCAGGGTGCTTCTTCTCGATCAGTTCCAGAGCGCCGTAAATGATGCGCTCAGCAACTGCCTTCTTGCCGCCTTCCATGATCACGTTCATGAATTTGGACAGCTCTACATTGCCGAACTTTGGATCCGGCAGAATTTCACGTTTGGGGACTTCGCGACGACGTGGCATTTCTTTACCTCTATCTTTGCTTCAGTTGGCATCTTTTCAGACACCGCGAGAGCCAATCAAGGACTCCCACTTACTCGACCCACACAAAACACTTGCGCTTGGGGTCACTACGCTGGATCTCGCGCCACGCGGGACACAGCACCTTTGTATTCGTTCAAAAAACCAGGGCTTACTTGGCCTTAGGCTTCTTGGCACCGTACTTCGAACGGGACTGCTTACGGTCCTTGACGCCTTGCAGGTCAAGCGAACCGCGCACGATGTGGTAACGCACACCTGGCAAGTCCTTCACACGGCCACCGCGCACCAGCACAACGCTGTGCTCTTGCAGGTTGTGGCCTTCACCGCCGATGTACGAAATGACTTCGAAACCGTTGGTCAGACGAACCTTGGCCACCTTACGCAAAGCCGAGTTAGGCTTCTTAGGCGTCGTGGTGTACACACGGGTGCACACGCCGCGGCGCTGGGGGCAGTTTTCCATAGCAGGGCTCTTGGATTTAACAACTTCTACCGTGCGGCCCTGACGCACGAGTTGGTTAATGGTTGGCATTAATAAACGTCCCTAAACGTGAAATTACCGTGAACTTATCGTGATTCGCTGCCAGCCCCTTGCCCCAAAGGCAAAGACGGCAGCCCCTTCGGAAATTCCGAAAAGCCCTCTAATGTACCACCTGACTCCAAATTGAGCAAATGGTTTACGCGCAAGCCCGCCGCACAGCGGCCTGCATCTCGCTACTTTCCGGCACAAAAGGCCGGCCCATCTACCCGAGCTGCTCTCATTTTTACAAGCCTGGAAACCACAAAGCGTGCCAGGGGCACGCTTTGCAGGGGGAGGAATGGACCTCTGCCAGGCGTTAAAGCCTCGGCATCAGCACCGCTTTACTTGATCCACAGACGGATGGCGTCCCAGGCGCGGCCGAAGATGTCGGCTTCTGCCACATCATCGAGCGCCACCAGCGGCACCTCGGCCACTTGCTGACCGCCAGCCATCACCTTCAGGGTACCCAGCTTCTGGCCCTTGGTGAAAGGGGCAATCAGCGGCTCCTGGCTCACCACCTGGGTCTCGAGCTTGCCGCCCGTGCCCGCTGGCACATTCACGACGATGGGAGTGACGCTACCGATCTTGACGGTGTCCTGCGCGCCCTTCCAGGCCTTGGGGGTGGCCACGGCCTGGCCGCCGTCAAACAGCTTGACGGTATCGAAAGCGGTATAGCCCCAGTTCAACAGCTTCTGGCTTTCGTTGGCACGGTCCTTGTCGCTGGCGGCACCGAGCAGGATGGAGATCAGGCGGCGCTCGCCGGCATTGGGCACCTGGCGCTTGGCCGTGGACACCAGGCAGTAGCCGGCAGCATTGGTGTGGCCGGTCTTCAGGCCATCGACCGTCGGGTCACGGAACAACAAAGTATTACGATTGGTGCCGTTGGACTTGGGTGTGCCGGGGTAGTACCACTGCTTGGTCGCGTAGTAGTGCATGTACTCGGGGAAGTCCTTGATCAGGCGGCTGGCCAGAATGCTCAGGTCCTTGGCCGTCGTCGTGTGGCCGGGCTCGGTCAGCCCTTCGGGGTTCTTGTAGGCCGTGTTGGTCATGCCCAACGCCTTGGCCTGCTCGTTCATCAGGCGCACAAAATTCTCGGCGGTGCCACCCACCGCTTCGGCCAGGGCCATCGTCGCATCGTTGCCGGACTGCACGATCATGCCGTGCAGCAGGTCGTCCACCTTCACCTGCATCTTGGGATCGATAAACATGCGCGAGCCGGGCATCTTCCAGGCGCGCTCGCTCACCGGCATGGTCTGCTCCAGGCTGATCTTCTTGTTGCGCAGCGCATCGAACACCACGTAACCCGTCATCAGCTTGGTCAGCGACGCCTGCTCGACCGGCGCATCCACATCCTTGGAAGCCAGGATCTGGCCGGTGGTCACGTCGAACAACAGGTAGTTGCGCGCCGCGATCTCGGGCGGCTGGGGCGCAGCCAGTTGTGCAAAGGCCAGGGTGGGCGCCAGCAGCGCTGCTGCAGCCCAGTTACGCAGGGTGGGCATCAAGCTCGATTTCATGTCGTACAACTCTTAGAAACAGGTGCCTGCAGCGCAGTATGGCAGGCTGCAGACTATCAAAAACAATAGCAATACTACACCACCGTCACAGTGCGGGGGCGAGCAGGTGGCGCGTGACCAGGCCTTTGAGAAGCGGCAATTGTCCGTGGAAAAAATGCCCGCCTCCGGGCACAACCGTAACCGGTAGTATCTGAGGCCGGGCCCAGTCCATCACCGCCGACAGCGGTACCGTGTCATCGGCTTCGCCATGCACCACCAAGGTGCGCTCATGCGCCTCAGGCGGCAAGGTCGCCACGGTAAAGCGGGATGCCGCCGTGCCGACGAACACCGCCTTGTCGATCTGGCGCCTGGACCAAAGTTCCGTCAGCGCATGGCTCATCACAAAAGAGCCGAACGAGAAGCCCGCCAGTGCCAGCGCGCCCTGGGGCGCCAACTGCTCGACCACGGCCAGAAAATCATCGCGCTCGCCCCGTCCCTCGTCATAGCTGCCCGCCGACTGGCCGACACCACGAAAGTTGAAGCGCAGCGCCGTCCAGCCGCTGGCGACAAAGGCGCGCGCCAAGGTCTGCACGACCTTGTTGTCCATCGTGCCGGCGAAGAGCGGATGGGGGTGGGCAATGATGGCCGTGCCGCGCTGCACGCCGTCAGCGCCGGCCGCGAGGTCGCGGGCCACTTCCAGAATGCCGGCAGGCCCGGTGATGGTGAAACGTTCGGTTTGCGCGTTCATGCTGCGGTCAACTCCATGGCGGGCCGCACACCGGCGGCAGCGCCAGCGGCGCCCTGTATCTAGGCGGGAAATTCGGTGGTGGTGAAGGCGAAGGAGAACAGGCAGGCGCTCAGCGGCCCACGTCGGGCGGCGTCAGCAGGCGTTCGACCACCTTGCCATTCTTCAGATGCGACTCGACGATTTCGTCGATATCGTCATTGTCGATATAGGTGTACCAGACGCCTTCGGGATAGACCGCCATGATGGGGCCGCCGGCACAGCGGTCGAGACAGCCTGCCTTGTTGACCCGCACCTTGCCCGGTCCACTCAAGCCCTCCGCTTTGACACGGGCCTTGCAGTGGTCAAACATCTCCTTGGCGCCATGGTGGGCACAGCTGTCTTCGCCATTGACGCGGTCATTCAGGCAGAAGAACACGTGGTGCTGGTAGTACGGGGCGTCGTTGCCAGGTTTTTGCTCGCTCATGCCAAGCTCTCTTCGAATGCGATCCCCCATTGTGGCAGCTTGGCGCCCGCGCAGCGCCCACGGGCCGCAATACCGCCACGGGCTACTGCGTTTAGCGCTGCTCGGGCGGGCTGGCCGTCACCCGCTGGCGCCGGCGGGCTGCCACCACCGCAGGCAGCCGGCCCAGGCGCAGCAGCACATAGGCGATCACCGCAAACGGCCACAGCCAGCTGAGCCACTGGCCCAGGCCAAAAAAGCGGATGAAGCGCCCCTGCTCCCAGGACTGCAGGGCATCGGCATAGTAGGGGTTGGGCGGAGACTGGTTGAGCAGGTTGACATCGATCATCAGCCCCATCAGCAGCAGCAGCACGCAATAGCGGCGGGGCAATCCCACTTGCAGCAGCGCCAGCGACACCGCCAGTGCTATGCCCAGGCGCGTGGTCTGGTCCAGCCAGTCCCAGGCATAGGCTGGCCCATAGCTCAGCGACGACGACAGCGCCGAAAAGCCTATCCCGGCCAACACCACCAGCGCCACCATGATCATGCGACGCGTCACGCTGCCCATCACGCTGAAGGCCAGCCAACAGGGAATCAGCAGGCCCAGCAGCACGGCCATCAGCTGCCCGATGGGCGACAGCGGCTCGGTGGCCTGCATGAAGTTGGGCATCCAGTGCTCGAAGGCCGAGTTCTCGAGCATGTCGACCAGCCACATCTCCAGCCGGTCAAATACCTGCCCCAGGCCAAAGGGCTGCGCAGCCGGGAACAGCAGCGCCAGAGGCCACAGCATCAGCAGCACGATCGCGCCACGCGCATCAGCGTCGAACCAGCGTGCCCGCACATCGCGCCAGCGCCGCAGAATGCCCATCCAGGCCAGCAAGGGCACCATCAGGGCCCCGAGCAAGGTGCCGATGCTGTTGAGCAGCCAGTCCATGTTGCTGGAGACCCGAAGCGGCAGAAAAATCTGCAAGAACTCCATCGACAGCGACAGCAGGCTGCCCACGCACAGGGCCCAGAACCAGCCCGTCCTGAACCAGCCATGGCGCCACCAGCCCAGGCTCAGCAGCAAGCCCAGCGGCGCATAGCCCGCCACATTGATCCAGACATCGAACCAGGTCCAGTACGGCGGCGGAATGCGGGCCAGCAAAAATTCTGCCGGCGAGATGCCCTGGGTGCGCCAGCCCGTAAACGGGAAAAGGCTGGCAAAGACGATCAGCGCCACATACACCGGCACCAGCGGCCAGGCAATGGTGCGGTGTTCGCCGGACGAGGAAGATGCCAGCGGGTGGGAGGGGACGGGACTGCTATCAGGCATGGTGCGTGGGCCCGGGTGCGCCGATCGTAGTGCGGGGTGGGGTACCGAAGTGTGCGCGGATTAAAAGGGTTTGACCACCACCAGCACCACGATGATGACCATGGCCACGACCGGCACCTCGTTGAACCAGCGGTACCAGACATGCGAATGCCGGTCCGTGCCATTGGCGATCTTGCGCAGCAGCACCGCACAGGCATGGTGGTAGCCGACGACCAGCAGCACAAAGAACAGCTTGGCATGCAGCCAGCCCCCGGCCCCGCGCCACCAGCCCAGCCACAGCCACAGGCCCAGGCCCAGCGCCAGCACGGCAATCATCGTCATGAAGCGCAACAGCTTGCGCGCCATCAGCAGCAGGCGCTCGCGCTCGGCCTGCGAGTCGGCCGGCACCATGGCCAGGTTCACGAAGATCCGGGGCAGGTAAAACAGGCCCGCAAACCAGCTGGCCACAAATACGATATGAAAGGCTTTGATCCACAGCATGAGCATGCGCCACAGTGTAGTGGCTCGGGCGATGGCCCAGCACAGGACCCCGGCTATAAAACGGGGGCCACCGGGCGCACCGGCGCGGCCTTGATCTGGCGCAAGCAGTGGCCCGCCGGGTAGCAAACCTCCATGCCCGGCGCAGTCTCTCGGGGCTGCCCTGTGCAGCCTGCCCTCGATCTGGCGCACAATCGCTGCATGCATCTGTCCAGCCCCACCCCCTTTCCCCACAACCGTCCGCGCCGCCTGCGCCGCGACGCCTTTACCCGCAACCTGGTCCGCGAGAACGTGCTCACCCCGCACGACTTCATCTACCCGGTCTTTGTGCATGAAGGCCAAGGCAAGCGCGAGCCGGTGCTGTCGATGCCCGGCGTGGACCGCCTGAGCCTGGACCTGTTGCTGCCGGTCGCCGAGCAGTGCGTGGCGCTGGGCATTCCGGTGATGGCCCTCTTCCCCCAGATCGACACGGCGCTGAAGGCGCCCGACGGCAAGGAGGCGCTCAACCCTGATGGTCTGATCCCCCGCGTGGTGCGCGCGCTGAAGAAAGAATTTCCCCAGCTGGGTGTGATGACCGATGTGGCGCTCGATCCCTACACCAGCCA
Source organism: uncultured Comamonas sp. (assembly GCF_964277875.1). Classification (NCBI taxonomy): domain Bacteria; kingdom Pseudomonadati; phylum Pseudomonadota; class Betaproteobacteria; order Burkholderiales; family Comamonadaceae; genus Comamonas; species uncultured Comamonas sp. The sequence continues at coordinate 132,267 of NZ_CAXYJV010000030.1, read as the reverse complement.
CGGCCAGGATGGCCTGCTCGACGAGACCGGCTACATCCTCAATGACGAAACCGTCGAGATCCTCGTGGGCCAGGCGCTCAACCATGCCGAAGCCGGTGTCGACATCGTCGCCCCCAGCGACATGATGGATGGCCGCATCGGCGCCATCCGCGATGCCTTTGAATCCCAGGGCCACATCTACACCCGCATCATGGCCTACAGCGCCAAGTACGCCAGCGCCTTCTACGGCCCCTTCCGCGATGCGGTGGGCACGCGCGGCGCGCTCGGCAAGGCCGACAAGAATGTCTACCAGATGGACCCGGCCAACACCGACGAGGCGCTGCGCGAAGTGGCGCAAGACCTGGCCGAAGGCGCCGACATGGTGATGGTCAAGCCCGGCATGCCGTACCTGGATGTGGTGCGCCGCGTCAAGGACGAGTTCAAGGTGCCCACCTTTGCCTACCAGGTCAGCGGCGAATACGCGATGCTCAAGGCCGCCGCACAAAACGGCTGGCTGGACCATGACCAGGTGATGATGGAATCGCTGCTGGCCTTCAAGCGTGCCGGGGCCGATGGCATCCTGACCTATTTCTCGCTGGACGCTGCGCGCTGGCTCAAAGAGAAAAACTGATAGCAAAAATACCAGAGCGGGCTTGCACAGGCCCGTTTTTTTTGCCATGCTGCGCCTGAAGCGACCGAGGAATCCCGGTGAGTACACCCAGCAGCATCCGCATCTTTCACATCATCGGCAACGAGACCAGCGAGCTGGCCTCGGTGCCTTTCGAGCTCCCTGCCAAAGGCTTCCTGTGGCTGGCCTGCACCCGCAGCTATTTCAGCGAGCAGCTGGGCAGCCTGCAGCTGGCACTGCAAAAGCTCAGTGGCGCGCCGCTGGTCGACCTGCATGTCTCCGACCTGCTCAACGCCCAGCTCCCTTCCCACTATGACTACACCTCGCAATACGACCTGCTGGTGATACGCCGTCTGGCCAGCACGCCATCCCAGGTGGGCACCGCTGCGCTGGCAGCGGCGCGGCGCACCGCCGCGGCCAAACCCCTCAATGAGGCACCGCGCATCAGCACCACGCCGGTGGGCTTTGCCGCATGGGAGCGGGTGCTGCTATCGGTACACCCCGAGGACTGCACGGTGCGTGATGGCTATGCACGGCGCCTGCTGCAATTTGCCAAGACCGGCACGCCGCCGCTGGCTGCCGAGGCGCCCGACCTGGGCCAGATATCGGATGCCACGCAAGAGCGCCTGGCACGCGAGGACAAGGCCTTCCGCAACCCCGGCAGCAGCCCCACGCCGGGCGGCCTCCAGCCCATCCGCCTGCCGTTGTCCCCGGCTGACCTGATGATGCGTGTGGTCAACATCATCGTGGACAACTACCTGGACCTGCGCCGTGAGCTCTCGCGCCACCTGGACCAGTGGCAAAGCGCGCTGCTGTCGCCGCGCAAGCGCATTGCCAACTGGCAGGCGCTGCTGGAGGCGCGGCTGACCCTGCACCAGCTCGACGAAATCTGCGAAGACCAGCGCGCTGCCGTGCAGGACTGGGTGGACGCGCTGGAGACCTGGCCTCAGCCGGAGGCCCCCGGTGCCCAGCGCGAGCTCGAAGCGCTCAAGGTGCGCAGCCGCGATGTGCTCGAACACATCGAGCGCGTGGTGCACCATGTGCGCCGGCTCGAACAAAGCACCGAGACGGCCGTGCAGATGCATTTTTCGGTACAGAGCAACCGCGCCAACGACATCATGCGCACGCTCACCACGATCACCGCCATCTTCCTGCCGCTCAACCTGATTGCCGCGATCTTCGGCATGAACTTCGAGTTCATCCCCCTTATCCACAAGGAAGACGGCTTCTGGTGGGCCATGGGCGTGATGGCCTTCATCACCGTGGCGCTGATCGGCTTTTTCTCGTACAAGCGCTACCTGACCCGCACCGGCAGATAGCGCTTACCCGGCCTCCAGCCAGCGGCGCACGGCGCGCCACTGCTGGACGGCTTACCGGCCCAGATCAATGCGGTAGACCGCGCGCTGCGTGCCCGTCCCATCATCCGCCTTGTCCAGCGAGACATGGGCCAGGCCCGCTGCCTGCGCCACCGGCAGCGCATTGGCCGCCGACGTGAACAACACCTTGCCGGCCGTCGGCGTCTTGGCAAAGCGCCAGCTGTGGGCAGCGCCGTTGGCTGCGCGGGTGACCTGCGGGTGGTCCTTGATGTACGCGATCACCACATCGCGGTTCGCATCGGGCGAGGCATAGATGGTGGCGCGGCCGTCGAGCTCGGGCAGGAAGCTCTTGCCGCTGGTGGCACGGTAGTTGTTGGTGGCGATCACAAAGTCCTGCGCCGGGTCAATCGGCGCGCCCTTGTACTGCAGGTCCACGATGCGGCTGCCGACGGGCTGGGTCACATCGATCTGGTACTGCATGTCGGCGCTGGTGAACATGTCGAAGTTGTAGCCGGGAAAGCTGCTGATCAGCCACTGGTCTGCAGTCGCAGCCGGGTCGATGCGGTTGAAGCGCTGGGCAGCGGCCTCCAGCCAGCGCTTGATCTGCGCGCCGTTCACCTTCACCGCATAGACGGTGTTGGGGTAGAGGTAGAGGTCGGCCGCGTTGTAGATCGCCAGCGGACCGGCGGCCACATCGGTGTAGTCCGCACCGCCCTGGAATCCCGACTTGAAAGGCGCGCTCACCGACAGCACCGGCAGCTGCGCATACTGCGGCAGATTCGCCTGCACATAGCGCTGCACATAGTCCTGCTGCGCCTGGTTGACCAGCTGGATCGCGCCGGGGTCGCCCACATCGGCAAACTGCGTGCCCATGCGGAAGTCGGTCTGGCCCACGGGCGTCTTCACATAGCTGATGGCCGCCTGGTGCTGGCGCTCCACCACCGGTGCAATGCTGCTGTCAACGGCCACATAGGTGGTCTTGCCTGCGGCATCCTTGCCGGTCGCCGTGCTGCGCAGCGCCGACTTGCTCTGGGTCCTGTCCACACTCCAGGCCTTGCCATCCCACTTCAGCGACAGCGCCACCACGCCCAGCGCCTTGCCCCAGCTGCTGGCCATCACCGCCGGCACGCCGTTGACCGTGCCAGCCTGGTGGTCGACTCCGGCCATGCTGAAGGCCGGTTGCGCGGCCGTGTCGGGGAAGACGCCGTGCTGGTGGCCCATCACCATCGCGTCGATGCCCGCCACCTTGCTCAGGTACAGGCCCGGGTTCTCCATGTCGGCTCGGTATTCCGAGGCGTCGAGCCCACCATGCAGCAGCGCCACGACGACGTCAGCGCCCTTGCTGCGCAGCTCAGGCACATACTTTTGTGCGGCCTCGACCGCACCCGTCACCTGTACCTTGCCTTCCAGATGGCGCTTGTCCCAGCCCATGATGCCGGGCGTGGTAAAGCCGATTACCCCGATCTTGATCGGCAGCTTGACGGCCTTGCCGTCGCTGTCGGTGCCGCTGATCTCGCGCTCGAGCACCAGATAGGGCGGCACCAGCGGCGCATTGGTTTTGCTGCTGATCACATTGGCCAATGCCATCGGGTAGCCCGGGCCTGCGCACTTCTTGCTGGCATCGACGCCATCGACCTGCAGGCCGCCGCCCAGCACCTGGTTGAGAAAGGGCAGGCCGTAGTTGAACTCATGGTTGCCCAGGGTGCCGGCATCGAACTTGAACACGCCCATGGCCTTGTACATGGACAGCTGCTGGTCGCAGGCGATCGGCGCCACCTGCGCCTCGTAGTCGGCCAGCGCCGTGCCCTGGATGGTGTCGCCGTTGTCCACCAGCAAGGTGTTGGCAAAGTCGCTGCGCGCCTGGCGGATCAACGTGGCTGTGCGCTCAAAGCCATACGAGGGATCATCGGCCAGCTTGAAGTAGTCGTAGCTGCGGATGTTGAAGTGCAGGTCGGTGGTCTCGAGCACCGCCAAGGTGGCGGTCGCCGATGGGGGGCTGCTGGAGCCGCCACCGCCGCAGGCCGTCAGCATGGCGCCAGCGGCCAGCGTCGTCAGCGTGAGCGCTGCGGTCCGGAAGTCGCAGGCAGGAGGAAAAGGGGTGCGCATCGTGGTTATCGTTGAAAGTGAGCGATGCGCGCATCATCAGCAGGCGGTATGACGACGGTGTTACGAACAGCCCCCGAAAATGCAACAAAGCCTTGCAGGCTGAGAACAGGGTTCTCAAAGCCTGCAAGGCTTCGTGCAGCGCTGGGCGGGAGTGACCGCTCAGCCTACATGTTTGGCAAAAAAGGCCATGCTGCGGGCCCGTGCGGCAGCCGATGCTGCTGCGTCATATGAGCCGCGCTGGTCGCAGTTGAAGCCGTGGTCGGCCGCGTAGACATAGACCTCGGCCTCGGGGTGGGCGGTACGGAAGGCGTCCACCGACGCCAGCGGGATCCAGTGGTCCTTGTCGCCAAAATGGGCCATCACCGGGCACCGGGGCTGGCGCGCGATCTCGTCGCCAGTGGTCATGCCGCCGCCGTAGTACGGCACCGATGCCGACAGGCCCTGGAGCTCGCAGGCTGCGCGCCAGGCCAGCAGGCCACCCCAGCAAAAGCCGGTGATGCCGACCTTGCCGCCGCTGCGCCGTGCGCCTTCGTCAATCGCGGTCTGCAGGTCCAGCATCACGCCAGGGGCCACGGCGGGCGCTTCGGCAGCGGCCTTCAACGCTACGCCGGCTTGCATGTCGGCATCACTGTAGCCCAGGTCCACGCCGGGCTTGACGCGGGCGAACGTGGCCGGCGCAATCGCCACATAGCCGCTTTGCGCAATGCGGTCCGCCACCGAGCGGATGTGCGAGTTGACGCCAAAGATCTCCTGCACCACGACGATGGCGCCACGCGCCTGGCCTTCTGGCTCGGCGATGTAGGCCGGAAACACCTGGCCGTCGGCCGACTTCAGATCTACAAAATTTCCCATCTCGATCACTCCTTGCTCAACAGATTCAAGATTCGGGCCTCGCCGATTATGGCGTGGCGCAGGCCGCTGCCGGTGCCGGACGCGCCAGCATCGTCAGCCAGGCTGCCACCAGCAGCACGGCCAGCCCGCCATACACCGCCGCCAGGCCCAACGCCGTCTGCGGGTTCACCAGGTGGATGCCCAAGGACGCGAGCAGCGAGGTCAGCAAGAAGGCCAGGCCGCCGGCAATGCCGCCCGACAAGGCAGCGTGTTTGGGGAACATCGACAGCACATGGGCGAAGTGGATATTGAACACCAGTCCCGCCGCCACATGGATGCAAAAGGCGACGGCCGCCATCACCTCCAGCGATGGCCAGGACGCGGGCAGCCAGGTCGTCAGCGCCAGCAGCCCGATAAAGCCGGCCATGGCCAGCAAGGCACCTTGGTGCTTGGCCGCCAGCGAGCGCGCCATCGCTGCGCGGGCGATCAGGCCGCCTCCCATCCAGGCCAGGCCCATCAGCAGCGCCAGCGATCCCGTGGTGGTCGGTGGGCGGTGGTACACCGTCTCGACGATGAAGGGCGAGGCCATGCTCCAGCCCATCACCATCGCATACGCAGCGCTGACGCAGAGCACGCCCCGCGCAAAGGCGCGGTTGCGCATGATCTCCCAGGCCCGGCTGGCCACTTCACGCGGCCGGATGGGCTGGGGCTGGGCCAAGGTCTCGCCGCCGCCCAGCAGCTCCAGCACCAGCGCAACCACCGAGAATGCGGCCAGCACCACAAAGTTGGCACGCCAGCCCCAGTGGGTCTGCACAAAGCCGCCGATGAAGGGCGCGCAGATGGGCCCCAGCGACCAGACCACGGTCATCCAGGTCAGGTAGCGCTGCAGCGCCGGGCCCCGGAACACATCGACAAAAAAGGTGCGCTTGCCGACCACGGCCACTGCGCCCAGCAGGCCTTGCAGCAGGCGCAGCGCGCAGATGACGACGATGTCGTCGCTGACGGCAATGGCCGCGCTCGACAGCGCAAACAAGGCCAGCGCCACCATCGTCGGCCGCCAGCGGCCAAAGCGGTCCAGCAGCACGCCCACCACCAACTGGCCCAGGCCATAGCCGGCGATGAACAAGGTCAAGGTCAGCTGGATCTGGGACGCGCTGCCGCCCAGGCTCTGCGCCATGGCGGGCATCGAGGGCAGGTAGATATCGGTGCCAATGCCCGACAGCGGGATCAGCAGGAAGGCCAGAAAAACGCCGAAGGTGGCGTTGTCAGCAGTAATTCTTCGCATGGGAGTCTGCGCCTGAAAATAAAACAGGGCGCCAGTGTGTTATGTTTTTTAGACTGGTACAAGATCTTACGTAGCCTAGGCTTGGAAGGCCTATACTGCAGTGCACCATTGCCGCTACCCTAACCGCCCAAGACCATGCTTGCAGCCACCCCCACCCATGCCCCGCCTGCCGTTGCGGCCTCTGTCCCTGCGCAGGAGCTGGGCCACTTTCTGCGCGCCCGGCGCGAGAGCCTGTCGGCCGCCGCCATGGGCCTGGCGCGCCATGGCCGCGTGCGCACGCCCGGCTTGCGGCGCGAGGAGGTCGCCCAGCTCGCCGGTATTGGCGTGACCTGGTACACCAAGCTTGAGCAAGGCCGTGAGGTACAGCCGTCGCGCCAGGCAGTGGAGGCCATTGCCCGGGCGCTGCAATGCAATGACGACGAGCTGCGTCACCTGCTCGTGCTGGCGGGCATCAAGCTCGACCAGCCCGCCGTTGCATCGCAGGAAGCACCGGGCTGCCTGCACCGGCAATTGCTGGACAAGATGCTGCCCTACCCTGCCCAGATGCAAAGCGCCGCGTTTGACCTGCTCGACGCCAATGCCGCCTATGAGCGGCTGATGGGTGTATCGCTGCAGCGGTTGCCTGCGCTGGAGCGCAACTGCCTGCACATGAACCTGTTCAATCCGCAGTGGCAGCGCGTGGTGCGCCATGAGCCGCAGAGCATCGAGCGCATGGTGGCGATGTTCCGCGCCGCCTACACCCAGCAAAGCGGCGACCCGGCGATTGCCCGGCGGCTGGACTATTTTCTGGCGCACTCGCCCGTCTTCCGCAATGCCTGGGAGCGCTACCAGGTGCGCAGCCCGGAGAACAACGAAAAGACCTTTGACCACCCGGTGGTCGGCATCCTCCATCTGCGCCAGACCTACTGGTGGTCGGCGCCGCGCAGCGGCATGCGCATGGTGGTTTACCTGCCCGTCAGCGACCAGGATGCCGAGGCGCTCGACCGGCTGGCCGCGCTGCCCGCGCCTTGAATGCGGCATGGGCATGCGGCGCAAGCTCGCCTAAGATAGTGCATCTTTTGTGAGCCCCAACGCCATGACCTCTATCGTCCTCATCACCGGTGCCAGCCGTGGCATCGGTGCCGCCACCGCCCTGCTCGCCGCCCACCATGGCTGGGATGTGGCCGTGAACTACAGCAGCAACGCCGCTGCCGCCCAGACCGTGGTAGAGGCAGTGCAGGCCCTGGGCCGCCGCGCGCTGGCCGTGCAGGCCGATGTGGCCGACGAGGCCCAGGTGCTGGCGATGTTCGCCCGCATCGACAACGAACTGGGCCGTCTGGGCGCCCTGGTCAACAACGCGGGCGTGGTGGACCGCGCCCAGCGCCTGCAGGACATGGACATGGCCCGCTGGCGCCGCATGTTCGACATCAATGTCCTGGGCAGCTTTCTGTGCGCCCGCGAAGCGGTGCGCCGCATGAGCACGGCCGAAGGGGGCGCCGGTGGCAGCATCGTCAATGTGTCCAGCCGGGCCGCCTGCCTGGGCTCGGCCAACCAGTATGTGGACTATGCGGCCTCCAAGGCGGCCATCGACACGATGACCCTGGGCCTGGCCCATGAAGTGGCCGCACAAGGCATCCGCGTCAACGGCGTGCGCCCGGGCCTGATCGAGACCGATATCCACGCCAGCGGCGGCCAGCCCGACCGCGTGCAGCGCCTGTCGGCCGGTGTGCCGCTGGGGCGCGGCGGCACCGCAGACGAAATCGCGCAGGCCATCTACTGGCTGATGTCCGAGCACAGCAGCTACTGCACCGGCTCCTTCATCGATGCCGGTGGCGGGCGCTAGGCCGCCGTTCAGACCCAAGCCAACATGCTCTCTACCCCCCATGTTCTGCTGCTGGAAGACGACCCAGCCATTGCCCGCACCGTCTGCTATGCACTGGAGCGCGATGGCATCCGCTGCACCCACAGCCTCTTGATGGCCGATGCCCGCGCGCAGTGGGCCAGCGGCCGCTTTGATGCGCTGCTGCTCGATGTGGGCCTGCCCGATGGCAATGGCCTGGACTGGTGCCGCCAGCTGCGCACCGCCGGCTCGCCCGCGCCCATCCTGGTGCTCAGCGCCCGGGGCGAAGAGGTCGACCGCGTGCTGGGCCTGGAGCTGGGCGCCGATGACTACCTGAGCAAGCCCTTCAGCCCGCGCGAGCTGGTGGCGCGCACCCGCGCGCTGCTGCGCCGTGCCCAGCAGTTTTCACCGCCGCCAGCCACTGCCAGCCATGCCCCGCCCCACGCCGCCCGCAACGCGTTCCAGGTGGACGAGGCCGGCCAGTGCGTGCGCCTGCAAGGCGTGCTGCTGGATCTGACGCGGCGCGAATTCCAGCTGCTCAGCAGCCTGCTGGCCGCGCAAGGCCGCATCCTCAGCCGCCACCATTTGCTCGATGCCGTCTGGGGCCTGCACAGCGACAGCACCGACCGCACGGTGGACACCCACATCAAGACCCTGCGCGCCAAGCTGCGCGCCGTCGTCGCTGACCAGGACTTCATCACCACGCACCGTGGCATGGGCTACAGCCTGCGCGACGGCAGCTGAGGACCGGCCATGCGTCTGGGGATCCGCCTGCTGTTTGCCTTCTTCCTGATCAACGGGCTGGCCGCCTTCTTTGTGCTGCGCGTGTTCATGGCCGAGATCAAGCCCAGCGTGCGCAAGGTAACCGAAGACACCTTGGTCGAGACCGCCTACCTGCTGGCGGCCCAGGCCAGCGATGACCTGGCTGGTGGAAAGCTGGGCAGCGGTAGCGGCAGCAGCAACAGCCGCTTTGCCCAGCATGTGCAGGCCGCCTTCGAGCAGCCGCTGCGGGTGTGGATCTGGGACACGCGCAAGGCCGCGCTGGACCTGCGCGTGACGGTCACCAACGACCAGGGCCGCGTGCTGTTCGATTCCGCCGGCCAGGATGTGGGGGCCGACTACGCGCGCTGGCGCAATGTGGCCCTCACCCTGCGCGGCGAGTATGGCGCCCGCACCTCACGCGAAGTGGCCACCGACGAGGCCACCAGCGTCATGTATGTCTCCGCGCCCATCATGCGGGATGGCGCCATCCTCGGCGTGCTCACCGTCTCCAAGCCGGCCAATGCGGTGCAGAGCATCATCGACAGCAGCGAGCGCAAGATGCTGCGCGGCGGCGTGCTGTTCCTGCTGCTGTCGGCCGCCGTCGGCTTTGCCATCACCTGGTGGCTGGTGGTGCAGGTGCGCAAGCTGCGCAGCTATGCCCAGCATGTGCAGGGCCCCACCCTGCAGGAGGCGCAAGGCAAGCTGCTGCCGCCCAAGACGCCCGAGGTGCCCGATGTTCCTGGCGAGCTGGGCGACCTGGCCCAGGCCATGGATTCGATGCGCCGCCGGCTGGAAGGGCGCGACTACATCGAAGGCTATGTGCGCGCCCTCACGCATGAGCTCAAGAGCCCGGTCGCCGCCATCCGGGGCGCAGGCGAGCTGCTGCAGGACGATCTGCCCGCCGCCGACCGCGCCATGTTTGCCCAGCAGGTGGTGGACCAAAGCCTGCGCCTGCAAAACCTGATCGACCAGCTGATGCAGCTGAGCCAGCTGGAGCAGCGCAACGGGCTGGCCCAGGCTGGCACCCCCACCAGCCTGCGCGCCTGTGCTGCGCAGGCCATTGCGCAGCTGCAGGCCACCGCCGCACAAAAAGGCATACAGCTGCTGCTGCAGGGCGGCGACAGCCAGGGCGCCTGGGATGCTGCGCTGGTCACCTTGGCCATCAGCAACCTGCTGGCCAATGCCCTGGATTTCTCGCCGGCGCACAGCCAGATCGTGCTGACCTTGGAGCCCCAGCGCCTGAGCGTGCAGGACAGCGGCCCGGGCGTGCCCGACAGCCTGCTGCACCGCCTGGGCGAGCGCTTCTTCACCACGCCGCGCCCCAATGGCGAGCGCAGCGGCACCGGGCTGGGCCTGTCCATCGTGCAGCGCATCATGCTGCTGCATGGTGGCCGGCTGCAGTTTGCCAACACCCATCCCGGCCTGCGCGCCAGCCTCGATTTCTCGGCCCAGGGCTGAGCTTTTCATCGCCCATCGCCGCCACTTCACGCTGCCTTCACAGACTTCATGCTCGGCTCACCGGGGCCGCCGACACTCGCCGCACCGATACACAGAGCAACGAGGAATGCATGAAAAACAGACTGGTGCAAAAGGCCCTGAGCCTGGCCATCACCATGGCGCTTTTGATGGTGGCGCTGATGATGATCAGCGATGTGGTGCGCGACCGCATCTACAACCGAGACCGCGCGGTACAAAGTGTGGTCAACAGCACCGCCGGTCCGCAGACCTTGTTCGGCCCGGTGCTGGCCCAGCGCTGCACCCGTGAGGTGAGCGGCAAGGACAGTGAAGGGCGCGTGGAAACGCGGCTGGTCAGCTTTCAGCGCTACGCGTTGCCCGACGAGCTCAGCCACCAGACACGTGCCGAGATGCAGCCCCGCGCCCGTGGCCTCTACCAGGTCAACACCTTCCTGATGCATGACAAGCTGGTGGCGCGCTTTGCGCCGGGCAACCAGTTGCAAGGCAAGCCTGAGGGCAGCGCCGTGCGCCACTGCGATGCGCCGCGTCTGGTCCTGCCACTGAGCGATCCGCGCGGCATCCGCAGCGCGAGCCTGCAGGTCGATGGCAAGCCACTGCCCCTGGAGCCGGGCACCGGCCACAGCGTCTACCCCCGGGGCCTGCAGTCCAAGACCCTGGCTGCCGGCGCCAGCGGCGGCGACAGCAACGCCACGATGGAGGTGGTCGTGCTGCTGCAGCTGATGGGCACCGAGCGCGTGGCCTTTGTGCCGCTGGGCGGCACCAACCAGGTCAGCATGCAGGCCGACTGGCCCCATCCCTCGTTTGGTGGCAACTTCCTGCCGCTGGGCCGCGAGGTCAGCGAACAGGGCTTCACCGCCAGTTGGAGCATTCCTGCGCTGGCCTCGTCGGCACGCCAGGCTTTTGTCCAGGAGCGCTCGCTGTGCAGCCTGGGCATCGCCGATACCAGCTACGCCTATGCGGCCGAAGAAAGCCAGTGCCTGGAGCAGTTCGGCACCAGCTTCATCGACCCGGTCAACCCTTACAGCCTGAGCGACCGCGCCACCAAGTACGGGGTGCTGTTCGTTGTGCTGACCTTCGTGGCCGTGGCCATGTTCGAGGTGCTCAAGAAGCTGCGCGTGCACCCGGTGCAGTACCTGCTGGTGGGCTCGGCGCTGTGCATTTTCTTCCTGCTGTTGATCAGCCTGTCCGAGCATCTGGGCTTCACACAGGCCTATGCGATGGGCGCCGGCGCCGGCGTGCTGCTGCTGGGCTACTACGCCAGCCACATCCTGGGCAGCCTGCGGCGCGGCCTGCCGTTTGCGGCGCTGATTGCGGTGATGTATGGCCTCTTGTTCGTGCTGCTGCAGCTCGAGCAGACGGCGCTGGCCGTCGGCTCGCTCGCACTGTTTGCCGTGCTGGCGATCGTGATGGTGGCCACGCGCAAGGTCGACTGGTATGCGTTTGGCAAAGGCGACAACCCCGAGCCCGCCCCAAAGACCTGGGCCCAAGGCCTGCAGGAGCGCGCATGAACACCGACCACCGCATGGAAAAGCAGCGCCAGCAATGGCGCCTGGCCCAGCGCCAGATGAGCCGCAGCCAGTTGCGTGCGCTGCGTGACCAGTGGCTGGAGCGTGGCAGCCAGCTGCCACTGCAGGCCAATGCCCGGCGCCTGATGTGGCTGCGGCTGCGCTGCTCGCTGCTGCTGGCCCAGCAGCGGTTCTGAGCGCCGCTACCACCCCATGTAACCAGGCAGCCCTCGGGCTGCCTGGTTGCGTTTCAAAGGTGGGTGCCTATTTGGCAGGCGGCGCGCCACTGCCCCGGCTCAGCGCACGCAACCGTGCCTCCGGAGACAGGCCGCGCACGCACTGCACATTGGCGTCGCCCAGCAGGCTGTCGCACTTGCGGATGGCGGTGTCCAGATCGGCTTCGCGCTGGCGTTCGGCCTGGCTCTTGGGTGGCGTGAAGATGGAGACCTCGCTGGCCGCCTGCTGGTGCGCATCCTGGATGCCGGCCGCGCGCTTTTGCTTGGCCTCGCGCAGGCATGCCTGCTGAGCGCTCTTGCTGTCCTTGTCGTTGCCGGCATGGCGGCTCTTGCAGTCCTCGGCGGCCAGCGCATGGCGCCGTTCCACCTGGGCCGCAAGCGCCTTGAAATGGTTGTTACCGCTGGGGTGGCGCCGCGCCTGCAGCGCAGCGGCATCGACCTGGTGCTGGGTCTCTGCCTCCAGCAGGCAGCGGCGCTGGGCATTGGGGCCGCCAGCGAGCTGCTTGCAATGCGCCAGCGCCCGGTCCGCCTGCGCATCGAGCTGCGCCACCGCCTCCCGGTAGGCATCGTCGCCCATCTCTGCGGCCAACAGCGGCACCACCGCCATGGCACCCAGCATCCAGGCGGCCGACGCGCGCCACAGCGGGCGCCTCCATGCTGCGCGCATCAGCGGTTCTGTTGGCGCAGCCAGTTATCGAGCTGCTGGGCCACCTGGTCGGTGGCGGCCGCCAGCGATGCTGCAGCGCCCGCAGCATCTGCACTGGTGGCCGGTTGGCGGGCGTCGAACACCTGCTGGGCCAGCCAGCGCTCACCCTTGGGCGTGATCTCGCTCAAGGTGGCGCGCATGCGCAGCACGCCGTGGCTGGACTGGGCCGAGTCAAATACCTGGCTGAAATCGACCACCTCCAGGCGCAGCATCGCTGGGTACGCGGTATTGCGCAGCAGCGGCGTGGCGCCATCGTCATCGAGCACGACGGCCCGCTGGCCGCTGAGCACATCGCGCATGCGCTGCTGGATCAGCTGCATCGCCGGCAGCACCCAGCTGGCCTGTGTGTAGGGCCGCAGTTCGCGCGCATCCGCATAGGCCAGCCGGTAGTAGATGGAAGCGCTGGCATCGGGTACCCCGGCCGCACGCACATCGGCCAGAACGAGGGGCTCGGTCGTCGCGGCGGGCGTGGCCGGTGCCGCCAGGGCCTGCGCCGGTCCGAAGTCATAGCGTGCCACCGGTTGGGGCTTTTGCGGCAGTGCCGAACAAGCGGCCAGCACCGCCACGGCCGTCACCACCAGGGCGGCACGGCCAGCGCCGTGCAGGCGGCGACGCAGGGAAGTAGAAATCATGGCATCCATCCTATCGGCCGCTGCCCACGGCGGGCGGGGCTACAAAACCTGGCTCGCCAGGGCCTGGCAGCGCATTGGAGCTGCCATAGATCAGAGACTGCGGGTTGTTCTTGAACGCATCGGCCGTATCGCCCATGCGGCGCGCGGCGGCGCCCACATCGTGCATCGTACGGCCCATGGCGGGCAGGGTGCTGCGGTTGAAGTTGTCGGCCGCGTCGCTGACCTTCTCGACCGCCTGGCCCATCTGGTCAACAACCCCACCCTTGGCCGCCAGGCTGCCGACTGCAGCGCTGACGTCGTTCGAGGTTTTCTGGATACCGGCCAGCGTCTTGCGCGCATCCTGGGCCACGGCAGGCAGGCTGTCGAGCGCCGGATCGAGCTTGGTATCGACGGTGACGACCAGGCGCTTGCTCAGCTGGTCCAGGCTCTGGGCCGCCTGGCCCAGGCTCTTCATGCTGTCCACCAGCACCTGCTGGTTGCCCGGGCTGAGCAGGTCGTTGACCTTGCGGGTCGCATCTTCCACCTGCTGCAGGATGATCGGCCCCTGCTCGGCAATCTGGCCAAAGGGCGAAGGCTTGACGCGCAGGCGCGGAATGCCATCGGGGCCGGGCGGCAGTGGCGTGGTTTCGGTGTTGTCGTCATCGAGCTGGATATGGGCCAGGCCCGTGACACCCTGGTAGCCCAGCATCGCGTAGGTTGTTTTGGTGATAGGCGCTTCCGAGTTGACCGCGATGATGATCAGCACCGTGCCGTCCTTGGCCGGGTCGAACTCGATCTTGGTCACGCGGCCTACGGCCACGCCCTTGTAGCGCACCGCGGCCTGCGGCTGCAGGCCGCTGACGGTCTCACGGGTGGACAGTTCATAGCGCGTGTAGTTCGTGTTGTCACGGCCCATCCACAGGCTCAGGAAGATGACCAGCGCCGTGAGCAAGACCACAAACAATCCAGCCGCCAGTGCGTGTGATTTGTTTTCCATAGCTATCCCTTCACCCCACCAAGCGCCACCGGAGCCATTGCACGGCGTCCACGCTCACCCAGGAAGAAATGTTCAATAAACGGATGCTTGAACTGCACCACTTCGGCCGGTGTGCCCGAGACAATCACTTTTTTTTCGGCCAGCACTGCCACGCGGGTGGACAGCGCAAACAAGGTATCGAGGTCATGGGTGACCATGACCACGGTCAGCCCCAGCTCGGCATGCAGGTCCTTGAGCAGATCGCAGAACTCGTCCGAGCTGTTGGGGTCGAGCCCGGCGGTGGGCTCGTCGAGCAGCAGCAGCGGCGGGTCCATGATCAGCGAGCGCGCCAGTGCCACGCGCTTGATCATGCCGCCCGACAGGTCGGACGGCATCCGCGTTGCATGCTCGGGCTTGAGGCCCACCATCTGCAGCTTGACCATGGCTGCATCACGCACCACATCCTTGGGCAAGGTTCCCTGCTCGCTGAGCGGAAACGCGATGTTCTCCAGCACATTGAAAGCCGAGAACAGCGCCCCTTGCTGGAACAGCATGCCGATGCGCGAGGCCGCGCCCCGCAGGCTCAGCTCCCGGACCGGCTGGCCCATGATCAGCACCTCGCCCTTGGCGGGCTGCAGCAGCCCCAGCATCTGGCGCAACAGCACCGATTTGCCGGTGCCCGAGCCGCCGACCAGGGTCAGGATCTCGCCCCGGTAGACGGACATGTCCAGATCCTGGTGGATCGCAAAGGCCCGCTCGCCCTGGCCGAACACGGTCCACAGCTTGCGGATATCAACGACCTTCTCATCGCTGGCCGCTGCGTTGGGTGGGGAGGATACCGCCTTGTCCATCACTAGAACCCCACCTTGCGGAATGCAATCGCAAAGATCGCATCGAGCACGATCACTGCGGTGATCGAGATCACCACCGACGAAGTCGTGCCCCGGCCCAGGCTCTGGGTGTTGGGCTCGACCTCCAGGCCCCAATGGCAGGCAATCAGCGCAATGGCCACGCCAAAGGTGACCGACTTGGCCAGTGCCAGGTAGAGGTTCGCAATATCGACCGCGCCGGGCATCGCCTGCAGGAAATAGGCGGGCGATACGCCCATTGCGGCATCAGCCGCCATCATGCCGCCGACCAGCGCGCAGACCGTGGTCCACATCGACACCAGCGGCATCGCCAATGCCAGCGCCAGTGCGCGCGGCATCACCAGGCGGTAGCCTTGCGCAATGCCCATCACCTGCATTGCATCGAGCTCTTCGTTGACCCGCATCACGCCGATCTGCGCAGTGATGGCCGAGCCGGTGCGGCCGGCGACCAGGATCGCACCCAGCAGCGGTCCCAGCTCGCGCACCAGCGAGATTCCCAGAATATTGACGATGAAGGCATCGGCACCGAACTGGCGCAGCTGCAGCGACATCAGATAGGCCAGCACCACACCGATCAGAAAGCCCACCAGGGCCGTGATCGGCAGCGCTGTGGCGCCCATCGCATACAAATGGCCCGACACATCGCGCCAGGGGCCGCGCAGCGGGTTCTTGATGAGGCGCAGCACATCCAGCAGCAACTGCCCGACCATCTCGACCATGCTGCGCACATGGGCCATGAAGCCCAGCAGCACCAGGCCCAGCTGGATCAGCCAGCCCCACCAGTTGACCTTGGTCTCCGGCGGGCAGCCCATCGTCAACGAGGCCACCCGCTCCAGCATCTGGCGCTGCAGATCGGTGGTGCGCAATTGCGCAGGCCACTGCTGGCCCCAGTGGTCCCACAAGAGCTGCGCGCCCACATGGTCCAGCCACTGCACCTCGGACAGGTCCCAGCCCTGTTCTTTGCCCGGTGCCGCGCCATCGAGCTGGCGGCGCAGATCGCGCCACAGCGAGCGCTGGCCCAGCTCAGCCGCGCCCCAGCGTCCGCGCAGCTGCGCCCAGCGCTGCGTGCCGTCCTGGTGTTGCTGTAGATGAGGGGCTGTATCGTCCATGGGTCTAAAAACAAAGCGTGTCGCCCTGCGCGCACGCCATTCGCACTATAGCCGGTCTGTTACCCGGTCGCACCCTGCGCGCTGGCGATCACAGCGCGTGCCTCTGTAGGAAGGTATCGCCGAGCCGCAGCACTGCGGCATCTACACCACGCTTGGCGGCCAGGGACCGGCAGTAGGCGCGGTGGGTGACAGGACATTGGTTTTCCCGCTTGGCAAGCCCGGCATACTGACCACAAACTTGCCGATTCATTCGATGGACCGTGGGCGCCCGGCGCTCCCCCTGATAAGAAGACCGCACATGCAATCTGGAGACAACACAAGTTTCGACTACATCGTCATCGGTGGGGGCACGGCGGGCGCACTGCTGTGCAACCGCCTCAGTGCCAAGACCCATAACCGGGTGCTGCTGATCGAGGCGGGACGGCGCGATGACTACCACTGGATCCACATCCCCGTCGGCTATTTGTACTGCATCGGCAACCCGCGCACCGACTGGCTCTACAAGACCGAGCCCGATGCCGGTCTCAACGGCCGCAGCCTGCTCTACCCGCGCGGCAAGACCTTGGGCGGCTGCTCCAGCATCAACGGCATGATCTATATGCGCGGCCAGTCCCGCGACTACGACCAGTGGGCCGAGCTGACCGGCGACGCCCGCTGGCGCTGGAACGACACGGTCAACTACTTCAAGCGCCATGAAGACCATTGGCGCCTGGACCAGGAGGGCGAGACCAGCCCCAGCGTTGCGCAGTGGCATGGCAACCGCCGCACTGGCAGCACCGGCGAATGGCGGGTCGAGAAACAGCGCCTGCGCTGGGACATTCTGGATGCCTTTGCGCAGGCGGCCCAGCAGGCCGGCATCCCCGCCACCGATGACTTCAACCGGGGCAGCAACGAAGGGGTGGGTTACTTCGAGGTCAACCAGAAGAACGGCTGGCGCTGGAACACCGCCAAGGCCTTTTTGCGGCCCACCTGCTATGGGCGCTCGAACTTCGAGATGTGGACCAATGCCCAGGTCAGCCGCCTGGTGCTGGAGCGCCAGGCCGACGGCCAGCTCGCCTGCACCGGGGTGGAGGTCTGGACCGGCACCGAGATGACCATCGTCAAGGCCGACAAGGAGGTGGTGCTGAGCGCGGGCGCCATCAACTCCCCGCAGATCCTGCAGCTCTCGGGCATTGGCCCCGGCGCGTTGCTGCAGCAGCATGGCATTGCCGTGCAGCATGACCTGCCCGGCGTCGGCGCCAACCTGCAGGACCATCTGCAGATCCGCTCGGTCTTCAAGATCGATGGCGCGCCCACGTTGAACGTGCTGGCCAGCAACCTGTGGGGCAAGGCACAGATCGGGCTGGAATACCTGCTCAAGCGCAGCGGCCCGATGAGCATGGCACCGTCGCAACTGGGGGCCTTCACCCGCAGCAGCCCCAGCCAGCCCCATCCGAACATCCAGTACCACGTGCAGCCGCTGTCGCTCGATGCCTTTGGCCAGCCGCTGCACCGTTTCCCGGCCTTCACCGCCAGCGTCTGCAACCTCAACCCCACCAGCCGTGGCACCGTGCAGATCAAGAGCGCAGACTTTCGCAGCGCCCCTGCGATTGCGCCCAACTACCTGTCCACCGCCGAGGACCGCCAGGTGGCAGCCGACAGCCTGCGCGTGACCCGCCATATCGCCGCGCAGCCCGCATTGGCCAAGTACCAGCCGGTGGAATGGAAGCCTGGTGCGCAGTACCAGAGCGATGAGGACCTGGCGCGCCTGGCCGGCGATATCGCCACCACCATCTTCCACCCGGTGGGCACCACCAAGATGGGTGCGGACCACGACCCGATGGCCGTGCTCGACAGCGAATTGCGCGTGCGTGGCGTGCGTGGCCTGCGGGTGGTCGACGCTGGCGCCATGCCCACCATCACCAGTGGCAACACCAACTCCCCCACGTTGATGCTGGCCGAGCGGGCTTCGGAGTGGATCCGCGCCAGCCATGGGCCATGATGGTGCGCTACAGAGTTTCAGCCCGGTTACAGCCGCTGCTGCGCTGATTACGCCCCCATGAGGGGCTACCGACCGGTTCACGGGCGCTGAAACGGCAGTTTTGTCTCATTTTTTGCTGTTCCGGGGCGGCTGGGCGCGCGAATGGGGCAAAAAGTGGCGCCATCCTGCAATCTGCACCAAATCAGTTACCTTTGGGGTAAATCCCAATGCACCATGCAGGTGCGATGGCCTATAGTAGAGGCACTCGAGGCACTGAAACAGTGCTCTGCGAGAGGACCGAGGAGACATCTCAACAATTCGAACATTTATATAAGGCATCAATAAAAACGAGATGCTCCTTCAAAGCGCCCTTCGGGCGCTTTTGTTTTTCTGGCGTCCCATGCGCCATCCCTCCTCTGTCCCAGGCCTTGCATCGCGACCCGGCAAGGCCACGCGCCTGCCCCGTCCAACACCGCTGCTGTTCCGTTGGCGGCCTTGCATTTAGCCGCCCTGGTACGGTGCCAGCCCCCCGTTGGCGGTGCGACAATCTCGCCCCATGGAATGGATCTTCGTTACGCTCGCGTCCATGTTCGCGGGCTTTGTGGATGCGGTCGTCGGTGGCGGCGGCCTCATTTTGGTGCCCGCACTGTTTGGCGCTTTCCCCGCTGCACCACCGGCCACCTTGCTGGGCACCAACAAGAGCGCCGGCGTCTGGGGCACGCTGATCTCGGCGCGCCAGTACGCCAGGCGCGTGGACATGCGCTGGGCAGCCATTGCACCGGCGGCAGGCGCAGGTTTTGTCGCCTCGCTGCTGGGCGCCTGGGCGGTGACTGTGGTCGATCCGAGCATGCTGCGCAAGGCCTTGCCGATCATCCTGATCGCCGTGCTGGCCTACACCTTGTACAAAAAGCAGCTGGGCCAGACCCATGCGCCGCGCTACAGCGGCCGCGCCGAGGCCTGGGTGGCCTGCGCGATTGGCGCCACCATCGGCTTCTACGACGGTTTCTTTGGCCCCGGCACCGGCAGCTTCTTCGTGTTCTTGATGGTGCGCTGGCTGGGCTACGACTTTCTGAACGCTTCGGCCAGTGCCAAGATCCTGAACATCGCCACCAATGTGGCAGCGCTGATCCTGTTCACCGCCAAGGGCCATGTCTGGTGGCACTTTGCGGTTCCGCTGGCCGCTGCCAACATCCTGGGCAGCATGCTGGGCACCTGGATGGCCTTGAAAAAGGGCTCGGGCTTTGTGCGCGGCATGTTCATCGTCGTCGTGGCCGCGCTGATCCTCAAGACCGGTTACGACGCCTTTTTGCGCTGAACGGCGGCCTGGGTGCTGGCCTGCATGGTCAGCCCTGCCCGGGCATGGCCCTTCGTCCTTCACCGCCTGGTTCTAAGGCGGTTTTTTGTGGCCTGGTGCGCTGCCCCGCCACGGGCCCACGGGCTTACTGCGGTGGCTCGGTCTGCGGCTTCAGCTGGATATCTTCGACGCGCCTTGGCGTGCCCATCGGCGCACGGCCATCGCCGCGCTGCATCGCGGCAATATCGGCCTCGCTGGGGTATTCACCGAGCAGCCAGTAGTCGATGATGCGGCGGGCAATCGGGGCAGCCGAGCCGGCGCCAAAGCCAGCGTTTTCCACAATCACGCCGACAGCGATCTTCGGGTCTTCGGCCGGTGCAAACGCGATGTACAGCGCATGGTCGCGCTGGCGCTCGGCCAGACGCGCGGCATTGTACTTTTCCTTCTGGCCAATGCTGATGGCCTGGGCCGTGCCGGTCTTGCCGCCGGCCGTGTAGCGGGCCGTGCCGAAGGAACCGCGCCCGGTGCCACCCGTCACCACCGACACCATGCCGCGCTTGACTGCGTCCATATTGCTTTGCTTGTAGCCCAGGTTCACGGGCGGCGGCTGCTCGATGGGGCGGCGCTCGCCGGTCACCGGGTCGATCAGCGAACGGCCCACATGCGGCACCCGGCTGTTGCCGTTGTCCAGGATCGTCGCCAGCGCATGGGTCAGTTGCAGAATCGTGAAGTTGTTGTAGCCCTGGCCAATGCCCAGCGAGATGGTCTCACCGGCATACCAGCGCTTTTGCTCGGGGCGCTTGTAGGTTTCGCGCTTCCAGGTGGTGCTGGGCAGCACGCCCCGCACTTCACCGGGCAGGTCGATGCCGGTGATCTGGCCAAAGCCCAGCGGCTTCATGAAGTCATGGATCGCATCCACACCCATTTCATTGGCCAGGGTGTAGAAATAGACATTGCTCGAATGCTGGATCGCGCGGTTCAGATCGACAGGGCCCAGCGCATGGCCGGAGCGGAAGGTGTGGCCGCCAAAGGTCCAGCTGCCGCCGTCCTGGATGATGGTCGACGGGGTGCGCTTGCCCGTCTCCAGCCCGGCCAGCCCCATGAAGGGCTTGTAGGTCGAGCCGGTCGGGTAGGTGCCGCGCATCGCCCGGTTGAGCAGGGGCCGGTCGATGGATTCGTTCAGCGCCTTCCAGCTTTCCTGGTCAATGCCTTCGACAAAGATATTGGGGTCGAAGGTGGGCTTGCTGACCATGGCCAGCAGCTCGCCGCTGCGCGGGTCGATCGCAATGGCCACGCCCCGGCGCTCGCCATACAGGTCCTCGACCATCTTCTGCAGCTTGATGTCCACCGACAGCACCACGCTCTCGCCGGGGGTGGCCGGAGAGCTGTCGAGCTTGCGCACCGCATGGCCGCCGGCCGACGTTTCCATGCGCTCGACGCCGGTGTGGCCGTGCAGTTCCTTCTCGTAGCTGGCCTCCACGCCGGTCTTGCCGATGTATTCGGTGCCCCGGTAGTTGGCCGCTTCGTCGGAGTCGTCGATGCGCTCCTTCTCGCGCTGGTTGATGCGGCCGATATAGCCGATCAGATGGGCACCGGTCTCACCCATCGGGTAGGAGCGAAACAGGCGTGCCTTTACATCGACGCCGGGGAAGCGGTAGCGCTGGGCGGCAAACTTGGCCACTTCCTGGTCAGTCAGGCGCGAGCGGATCGGCAGCGAGTCGAAGTTGCGCGAATCCTCACGCAGGCGCTTGAAGCGGCGGCGGTCCCGCGGCGTGATCTCGATCAGCTCGGACAGCGCATCGATGGTCTCTTCCACGTCGCTGACCTTGTAGGGCGTGATCTCCAAGGTGTAGGCCGAGTAGTTGGTGGCCAGCAGCACGCCATTGCGGTCATAGATCTGGCCCCGGTTGGGCACGATGGGCACCACCGCTGTGCGGTTGCTCTCGGCCTGCGCCAGCAGGTCATCATGGCGCTCGATCTGCAGCACATACAGGCGTGACAGCAGAATGCCGAAGCACAGCACGACCACCAGACCGATGACGACCACCCGCAGCCGAAAACGGCTGAAGGCACGGTCTGAGTTCTGGATCTCGGTCATGGTTTGCGCAAACGCCCCGCTTACAACGGACGGTTTTCGTCATCGTCGGGCGGCTGGCGCTGGGGCAGTTGCAGCAGCCAGCTGACCAGCGGCCACAGCAGCACGCACCACAGGCCAGGCGTCAGAAAGCCCCAGCCCGGAAAACTGCCGCGCAGCAACAGCCGCAACAGCATCAGCACCACGTCGGAGGCGAGGAACAGCGGCATCACCTGCACCGCCTGGGCCATCACGCTCAGCCAGGTGATGCGCTGGCGCAGCAGCGCCACGCCATACAGCACGCCCGAGTACACCAGCGCATGCAGTCCCAGCAGGGACGACTGGTGCACATCCATGCACAGGCCCAGCACAAAGGCCCAGCCCATGCCGATCTTGCCGGGCTCATGCACGCCCCAGTAGACGAGCACCAGCAGCAGCACGTCGGGCAGCCACAGCGCGCGGCCCAGCGGCAGCATGTTGATCATCAGCGCCAGCACCAGGGTCAGCGCCACAAAGCCTGGGGGAACAGGGAGCAGCAAGGGCTGCCCACGCGGCATGATCATGGCTGCATTCCTGGGGTTCGGTTCATCGGAGCCGGCATCATCCGCGCTTGCCCTTGCGGGGGGTGGAGGCTGGACCTTCCTGGGTCTTGGTCTCCGCTGGCGGGCGCGGCGGCAGCGCGTCCTCGGGCAGCGGGTTGATCACCATCACGAACTGCGTGCCGAACATCTGTGCCAGCGGCTCGCAGTAGACGCGCGAGAACGGCGAATCCGCGCGGCGCTCGATCTTGACGATGCGCGCCACCGGCAGGCCGGGCGCATAGACGCCGTCCACACCGCTGGTGGTCAGCAGATCGCCTTCCTGGATATCGGCATTGCTGGGCATGAAGCGCAGCTCCATGCCGCCACCGTAGGCATTGGTCGGGTCGCCATAGGCGACAGCCCGGGCGCCGGTGCGCGGGTTGAGCACGGGGATGGCCTGCTCCCGGTCGGTCAGCAAGGTCACCTCGGCGGACATCGGAAACACCCGGGTTACCTGGCCCAGCACACCCATCTCATCCATCACGGGGGAGCCACGCGCAATGCCGGCAACCTCCCCTTTGTCGATCACCACACGGCGGTTGAACGCATCTGCCGTCTCGTATACCACCTGGGCGGCGCGCCCCTCGGTCTTGAGGCGGGGCACCAGATTGAGCAGCTGGCGCAGGCGCTGGTTCTCGTGGTCCAGGGTCTCGACCAGGTTGGCGCGGTGCGTCAGTGCAATGGCGTTTTTCTCGGCCGTGACGGCAGCGGCCTGGGCGGTATGCAGGTCTTCGAAATACTTGGCGCCGCCCTGGGCCAGCAGCACCGGCTGCAGCATCACCCACTGCAGCGGAAAAAGCACGGTGGCGACGGCCTTGCGCAGCGGCTCGGTCAGCTTAAAGCGCACGTCCGCCACCATCAGGAACACCGCCAGCGCTACGCACAGCGCCAGACGCACATTGGCGCTGGGGCCCTGGGGCCGGAAAGTGGGGATACCGCCGGAGAAGACGTTGCGTGCCATGCGGTGCCTCAGCAGGACCGGGCCCGGTGGCCAGCGCCCGGCCCGGACGCGTGCCGGTCCGCCGGTCGGCGGTCAGCACGGTGGACAAAAGGCAATGGCAGGGACATCGGAGAAAGGCGAAAAGTCAGAAACGGGCGCATCACAGCGGCGAAGCATCCAGCCAGACTGCCTGCACATGGCAAGCGGCCCAGCTGCCGGACACACGTCGGGCGGGCCTGCGGCATGCGATGCAAGCATTGCCGCTGACGCACGCCATTATTGCGTAACCGCCGCGAAGGGTGCCTCTGTTACTCGCTGGTGAAAATCGTCACACCCTTGCGATCCAGGGTGTCGAGTGCAATACCGCAGCCGCGCACCACACAGGTCAGTGGCTCCTCGGCCACCAGCACCGGCAGGCCGGTCTCTTCGGCCAGCAGGCGGTCGAGGTCGCGCAGCAAGGCGCCACCACCGGTCAGCATCATGCCGCGGTCGGCAATATCGGCACCCAACTCGGGCGGGGTTTGCTCCAGCGCGTTCTTCACCGCAGAGACGATCTGGTTGAGCGGCTCGGTCAGCGCTTCCAGCACCTCGTTGGAGCTGATCGTGAAGCTGCGTGGCACGCCTTCGGACAGATTGCGGCCCTTGACTTCGATTTCCTTGACTTCGGAGCCTGGGAATGCAGAGCCAATGCTCTTCTTGATCAGCTCGGCGGTGGGCTCGCCGATCATCATGCCGTAGTTGCGGCGGATGTAATTGATGATGGATTCGTCAAACTTGTCGCCACCCACGCGGACACTGCCCTTGTAGACCATGCCGCCCAGCGAGATAACGCCCACTTCGGTGGTACCACCACCGATGTCGACCACCATCGAGCCGGAAGCCTCGGACACCGGCAGGCCCGCGCCGATACCGGCAGCCATCGGCTCTTCGATCAGCTCGACCTGGGTCGCGCCGGCCTTGAGCGCCGCATCCTTGATCGCACGGCGCTCGACCTGGGTCGAGCCGCAGGGCACGCAGATGATGATGCGGGGGCTGGGCGAGAGCAGGGTGCGGGGGTGCACCATCTTGATGAACTGCTTGATCATCTGCTCGGTGATCAGGAAGTCGGCAATCACACCGTCCTTCATCGGACGGATCGCTTCAATGTTGCCAGGCACCTTGCCCAGCATGGCCTTGGCTTCGCGGCCTACGGCCTGGATGACCTTGCGGCCATGGGTGCCGCCTTCATGGCGAATCGCAACGACAGACGGTTCATCCAGCACAATCCCCTTGTCGCGTGCAAAAATCAAGGTGTTGGCCGTGCCCAGGTCGATGGCCAGGTCGGTGGAAAAGTAGCGACGGAACGCTCCGAACATGCAGGTTTCCTCTAGGGCATGGGTCGCGCTTCGGCGCTCCATCGCCCTTCATTGGTGTGTGGTGAGATGACAGAAGGGTTTTTGATGCGCAATGACCGACGTTGCCGCGTTATTGCGTCAAAGACGGGATAATACTCTATCCCCTGTGAATAACTTACAGGGCAACGCTTTCCGGCCCCGTTTTTTTACGACTGGTTTACATACGACTATCTATGGCCCTGACAAAAGATGACATTGCCCGCATCGCCAACCTGGCGCGGCTCGAATTATCCGGAACCGAGAGTGAGCGCATGCTCTCGCAGATGAATAACTTTTTCGGCATTGTGGAGAAGATGCAGGCTGTGGATACCTCCGGTGTCATGCCCCTGTCACACCCCGTGGCCGCGATCCAGGAAATCAGCCTGCGCTTGCGTGATGACGTCATCAGCGAACCCAATAACCGGGAGGCCAACCAGCGCAGTGCCCCTGCCGTGGAAAAAGGCTATTTCCTGGTACCCAAGGTGATTGAGTAATTCACAGCATCTTCAGGCCTGGTGGGCCCTGGCAACAACCGGCCCCGGCCGTGGTGGCGGCACCAGGCTGCACCACGGCCCTGAGACCGGGGCGCAGCGCCCTATCCCATTCACCGAGATCGCCAAGATCGCGAGATTTGTATGAGCATCCCTACCGAATTGCATGACTTGAGCGTGGCCCAGCTGGCCGCCAAGCTCAAAAGCCGCGAAGTGTCCTCCGTCGAGGCTGCGCAACATTTCCTCACCCGCGCCAAGGCCCACCAGGACCTGGGCGCCTATGTCCATATCCATGAGGAGGTGACCCTGGCCCAGGCCCGTGCCGCCGATGCCGCCATTGCAGCGGGCACGGCCGGCAAGCTGGCCGGTGTGCCGATTGGCCACAAGGACCTGTTCGTCACCCAGGACTTCCCCACCACCGCAGGCAGCAAGATGCTGGCCGGCTACCAGTCGCCGTTTGACGCCACCATGGTGAGCAAGCTGGCCGCTGCCGGTGCCGTGACCCTGGGCAAGCTGAACATGGACGAGTTCGCGATGGGCTCGGCCAACGAGAACAGCGCCATCAGCCCGGTGCGCAACCCCTGGGACACCAGCCGCGTGCCTGGCGGTTCGTCCGGCGGCTCGGCAGCCGCCGTGGCCGCGCGCCTGGCACCCGCAGCCACCGGCAGCGATACCGGCGGATCCATCCGCCAGCCCGCGTCGTTCTGCGGTATCACCGGCATCAAGCCCACCTATGGCCGCGCCAGCCGCTACGGCATGATCGCCTTCGCCTCCAGCCTGGACCAGGCCGGCCCGATGGCGCGCACCGCCGAAGACTGCGCACTGCTGCTCAGCGAGATGTGCGGCCCCGACCTGGACCGCGACTCCACCAGCCTCGACCACCCGGCCGAAGACTTCAGCGCTCACCTGAACGACTCGCTGGCCGGCCTGCGCATTGGCGTGCCCGCCGAGTTCTTTGGCGACGGCCTGAGCAGCGATGTGCGCGCCGCCGTCGATGCCGCCCTCAAGGAGTACGAAAAGCTGGGCGCCAGGCTGGTGCCGATCAGCCTGCCGCGCACCGAGCTGTCCATCCCCGTGTACTACATCATCGCCCCGGCCGAAGCCTCGTCCAACCTCAGCCGTTTTGACGGCGTGAAGTTCGGCCACCGCGCCAAGGACTACAGCGACCTGGTCGACATGTACAAGAAGACCCGCGCCGAAGGCTTTGGCGACGAGGTCAAGCGCCGCATCATGACCGGTGCCTATGTGCTCTCGCACGGCTACTACGACGCCTACTACCTGCAGGCGCAAAAGATCCGCCGCATGATTGCCGACGACTTCCAGGCTGCCTTCAAGGACTGCGACCTGATCGCCGGCCCCGCTGCGCCCACCGTGGCCTGGGCGCTGGGCGGCAAGAGCGACCCGCTTGCCAACTACCTGGCCGACATCTACACGCTGCCCGCGTCGCTGGCCGGCCTGCCCGGCCTGAGCGTGCCTGCCGGTTTTGGCGAAGGCGGCATGCCCGTGGGCCTGCAGCTGATCGGCAACTACTTTGGCGAAGCCAAGCTCCTGAACGCGGCCCACCAGCTGCAGCAAGCCACCGACCACCACCTGCGCCAGCCCACCGGCATCGCGAAGTAACGCAGGGAGGAACACAGAACATGACCGAAACAACCGTCAAGCTCATCAACGGCTACGAAGTGGTGATTGGCTTTGAAACCCACACCCAGCTGGCCGCCAACAGCAAGATCTTCAGCCGCGCCAGCACCGCCTTTGGCGCCGAGCCCAACACCCAGGCCTGCGCCGTGGACCTGGCCCTGCCTGGCACCCTGCCGGTGATGAACAAGAAGGCCGTCGAGTGCGCGATCAAGCTCGGCCTGGCGCTGGGCAGCACCATTGCGCCCGTCAGCATCTTTGCGCGCAAGAACTACTTCTACCCCGATCTGCCCAAGGGTTACCAGATCTCGCAGTTCGAGATCCCGGTGGTGCAAGGCGGTGAGGTGAGCTTCTTCGTCGGCGACCAGAAAAAGACCGTGCGCCTGGTGCGCGCCCATCTGGAAGAAGACGCCGGCAAATCCGTGCACGACGAATTCATCGGCCAATCGGGCATTGACCTGAACCGCGCCGGCACGCCGCTGCTGGAGATCGTCACCGAGCCCGACATGAGCAGCACCGCCGAAGCCGTGGCCTATGCCAAGGAACTGCACAAGATCGTCACCTGGATCGGCATCTGCGACGGCAACATGCAGGAAGGCTCGTTCCGCTGCGATGCCAACGTGTCGGTGCGCAAGCCCGGCCAGCCGCTGGGCACCCGCCGCGAGATCAAGAACCTGAACTCGTTCAAGAACATGCAGATCGCCATCGATTACGAAATCCGCTGGCAGATCGAGGAGATCGAAGACGGCCGCGCGATCCAGCAGGCCACCGTGCTGTTCAACCCCGACACCGGCGAGACCCGCGCGATGCGCACCAAGGAAGACGCGGCCGATTACCGCTACTTCCCCGATCCGGACCTGCCGCCACTGGTGGTGGCCGACAGCTGGGTGCAGGCCGTCAAGGCCGACATGCCCGAGCTGCCGCGCCAGCGCGCCGACCGCTTTGTGGCCGACTACGGCCTGCCCGAGTACGACGCCACCACCCTGACCCAAAGCCAGGCGATGGCCGACTACTTTGAAGCCGCCGCCAAGGCCAGCGGCCAGCCCAAGCTGGCCAGCAACTGGGTGATGGGCGAGATCTCGCGCCGCCTGAACCTGGAAGAGATCGGCATGGACCAGGTCAAGGTCAGCGCCGCGCAGCTGGGCACCCTGATCGCCCGCATCCACGGCAATGTCATCAGCAACAACAGCGCCAAGCAGGTGTTCGAGGCGCTGTGGAGCGGTGAAGGCGCAGATGTGGACGCCGTCATCGACGCCAAGGACCTGAAGCAATCCAATGACACCGGCGCGCTCGAAGCCATCATCGACGAGGTGATCGCCGCCAACCCCGGCAATGTCGAGCAGTACAAGGCCGGCAAGGACAAGGCCTTCAACGCGCTGGTCGGCCAGGTGATGAAGGCCTCCAAGGGCAAGGCCAACCCGGGCCAGGTCAATGAGCTGCTGAAGGCTAAGCTGGCCTGATCCCGCAACCGCAAACCGCAGACAGCAAGAAGCCTCCAGCGATGGAGGCTTTTTTACGGGCTTGCCAGGCATGCACCCTGGCTGACCCTGCTGGCTATCGTGCGGGGGCAACTACCAGTTGCTTAGGCCAACGCGGGCTTTAGCGCTGCTGCTGGGACCGGTCTTGCTGACCAGGCTGCTTTTGCTGCGGCGACTGCTGCTGGTGTTGCTGCTCTTTTTGCGAACCGGATTTCTGGCCCGATTGCTGCTGGTTCACCTGGTTGGGATGGCGTTGGCTGTTTGGCTGATTCATAGCGTTAGCTCCTTCAAGATGATGACGGGGCGACATTGCCCTGCCATGGCTCTATAGTCGCGCCCCAGCCCAGGGGCCGGTGTAGGAATTGACGCGCCGCCTGCATCGAGACGTTTCTCTGCACACATTTTGCAAAGCCGCATGGCGCTCTTGCCTGGGGCGATCAGCGCAAGTCAACAACATTCCTTTTCCTTCCTTCACAGAAGTTCAAGCTTGGGTTGACTCCCAGCGGTCGGCCATGTCTTCGGTATAGCCCAACACCAAACTGCGTTGCGTTTGCAGCACCGCTGGCAAGGCTTGCCAGCCCGGATGGGCCCGCAACGCCTCATCAGCCGAGGCATACAGCGCCCGCAAATCCTCTACCAGCGCCTGGGCCTGCGCCGCATCCGGCGGCTGCGGGCGGGCCAGCGCCATCCAGGCGGCGCCCATCGCATACAGCTGGTAGCCATGCTGCTGCGCCAGATGCTGGTGAATGGCATGGTTCTGAAAGCTGTCCCAGTCGGCGCTGAAATAGCCATTGGGCTGACCGGCGATCAGCGGGTCGGCATCGGCGAGCGGCAGGCGCTGGATGTAGATGACCTCGTCGAGCAGCAGATCGGGCAGCGATTGGCGGCCAGCAGCGCGTCGATATCGCTGCCGCTCAGCGCCAGGCTGCCGCAGACCTCGGCCCAGCGTTGCGGGCTGTGGGCCTGCCGCAGTTGCCGCGCGCGGTGCTGCAGCGCCTGCAGCTCCCAGGCGGCCTCCTGTGCCGGATCGTCCCAGTCCATGTCCGGCGGGCTGGCCAGGTCGAGCCGATCGTCCTGGCTGGCATGGCCGCTGGTGTAGCTGGCCTGCTGGATATCGTCCAAGGTGCTCAGGTAGCGGTGGCCGGGGCCGGCGGCACGCAGCGCCTCGACATGGGCCAGCAGCGCAGCGAGGCTGACCACCCCCTCCAGCCATAGGTAGGCAAAGGGGTAATTGGCGCGGCGGTATGGGGGGTCGGGCTGCGCGAAGAAACCGGTGTTCATGGCAATCTGCTGGCGAGGGGGTCAAGGACGCCAGTATCGCCGCTGCCAACGCTGCTGCGCCCACGAAAAAGCCCGCTGGAAGCGGGCTGTGGCGCAGCATTCAGCAGATCAGCACATCTGTGCATTGCTCGGCGTCTTGGGCTCGGTGCCCAGTTGGCGGCGGTTGCATTTGCACTGCTGCTGCGAGTACTTGGCCTCGCGCAATGGCTGCCCCTGTTGCAGGGGCCAAGGTTGCTGCTTGGTCATCGGCAAAGGCAGGTGTTGCATGGCTGGCTCCGTGTGATCTGGCTGCGTGCCGTCGCTGTCTACTTCTGCGACTGCTGCTTGCGGTCTTGCTGGCCCTGTTGCTGCTGCTTGGGGGACTGCTGCTGTTGCTGCTGTTCCTTTTTCTGCGCAGGCTGTTGGTTGGACGCCTGGCGGTTCTGCTGAGTCATCGCTATCTCCTTCAGTGTCAAGTTGAGAGGGGCGGCAGGCTCTGGGCACTGCCGTAGCTAGATGGTGCAGCAGGTGCTGCGCCGCGCTTGTAGGAGTTTTGGAGATCTGAATGGCTTTACGTAAACGAGCCGTTCGATTTGCAAAATTTCTTTTCAAAACAGCAGCTTATCCCAGCCAATAACTATCGATGCAAGGGCCGTTTTTGGGGCCGGCTATGGCCCCATCGCCGGGCTGCGGAGTGATCGGCTTGGGCCGGTCTGCCGCCGCTCAGTCTTCGCCCGGGGATGGAAGGCGTTTTTGCGGCTGAAAGTCGTACAAGGTCTGGCCGGCGTTGTCGATCACCAGCGCCGGAAGGTTCGCGCTGGTGGTCAGGTAAAAGCCGCCTGGCCAGGCCTGCGCAGCGAGCTGCGCCCCGTCCAGCAGCAGCTGCGGCATCTCGCGTGACGACTTGCGCCATACCAGCTGCAGGCTGCGCGCATCCACGATCTGCAGCACGACTTCGGCAGCGGTGGTGGGCGTCTCGTCGTAGCGCATCAGCACCCGGTCGGCATTGCGGGCCAGCACCTCGCCGCTGAACTGCACCGGCACCTGGGCCACTGCGGCGATCTGGGTGATGCCTGCATCACGCAGCGCCTGGCGGCTGACGACGAAACCATCGCTCACCGGCTGGTAGAGCCTGGGCGCGGCGCGCACCTGTTGGTCTGCGCTGGAATGCACGCTCAGCCGTGGCCAGCGTTCAAACTCGCCGGGCCGCACTTTTTGCGCAAACTGCAGCAGCATGGTGGGCAAGCCGTACTGGGCGACGTCGGTGTCAAAGTCGGCGTAATCGATGCGCGATACCGTCTGCCGGTACTGCGCCCAGGGGCGCTGCTGCCAGCGCTGCAGCCGCTCCGCCCAGGGGTACAGCTCGCCGCTGGCCCAGTACAGCGCATAGCGGTCGCCGGTATTGCTGGTCACCTCCAACAAACCCGGTTCGCGCTGCTCGCCAAATGCGTACCTGGACACGCCCGTGCCCAGCGCTGCCGCAAAGCGCTGGCGCAGCGCTGCATCCATCGGTTCAAACGCGGTCTGCGCCGGCTGGCGCAGCCACCAGTGCTGGTCATTGAGCAGCAGCGACAGCTGGCCATCGGCCTCGCTGCGCAGGCGGGCGGGCTGGCGCAGCTGCGCGCGGGGCAGCACGATGCGCTGGGGCTGGCCCAGCAGCTGCCTGGCCTGCAGGTCGTTGTCCAACAGCACAAATACATCGTCCTGCGTGGTGCTGTGCTTCATCACCCGCAGCATGCGCAGGCTGCCATCCTCGCCCTGGTAGATGGCCGATGCCTCGACCTCGCCCAGCTCCTCGGCCTGGTCCGCAGGGCGCAGCAGGCGGACCGTGGCGGGAACCAGCAGCGGCAGCACAAAAAACACCACCAAGGCGATGCCCAGGGGCCCGATGGCGCGCCGGGGGACGTTCATCGCGCGGCGCCTTCAGCCGCACCGCTAAAGTCCTGCAGCACTGCACCGTCCTCGCCGATCAGCAGCGCAGGCTGGCGCATGTCGTTGAGCAGCAAAAAGCCGCCGCTGACCGCCTGGCCGGTGACATAGGCTCCACCTTCGCGCTTGCCCAGTGGGGGCAGCTGGTCGATCGTGCGGCTCCACACTACCTGCTGGCTGGCCTTGTCCAGCAGCTGGATGACGCGGCCTTCCTGCCGCACCGGGCTGGGGTTATAGGCCAGCAGCAGGCGGCGCGCGTTTTCCGCCATCACATCGGCATGGAAGCGCGGCACCGCCGGCTGCACCACCTTGATGCGCAGCAGCCCCCGGTCCTGGGTGGCATACCGGGGCGTGAAGTAACCATCGCCTATCGGCACATAGCTGCGCAACGATGTCTGCACCTCGCGGCTGTCGCCGGGCTGCAGGTCGAAGTAGCCAAAGTGAAGAGGCTGACCGGGCTCGTGCCGCCACCAGGACTGCACCAGCACGGCGCGGTTCTCCTCGCCGGTCGGGCGGGGCAGCGATTCGTAGCGGTAAAAGGCGGTCTCCTGGCGGTAGCCGGCTTGCGCCTTTTCATACAGGCTGCTGCTGTCGGCCGCCGGCCAGATCTGGCCCAGCAGCCAGTACACCAGGTATTTGCTGCCATTGCGGCTGGTCACCTCCAGGCTGTCGGGCCGGTCACGGCCCTTGGGCGCCACGCCGACGATGCCCTCGCCCAGCTGCGCTGCAAAGCGCGCGCTCAGCTGGGGCTGCAGATCGACAAAGCGCAAGGTGCCGGGGTCAAAACGCCAGAAACCGCGCTCCTTCAAGAACAGGTAGAGCTGGCCGTCGGAGAAGAACTGCAGCGCTGCGCTGCCCGAGCTGCCGGCCCAGGGCATCGCCATGCGCTGGGGCTCCCCCAGGCTGGTGCCGGTGGCCGCATCGCGCACCACCGTGCGGTAGACCACATCATCGTGCTCACGGTTTTCATACAGCTGCACCAGCAGGCGCTGGCCGTTGCGCTCAATGAGCGTGGTGGCCTCGCTGCGGCCCAGCGCCAGCGGCGGTGCCTTGGCTTGCCAGGCAGCGGGCAGGCTCAGTCGGAGCCCGGGTTGCAACCGGGGCAGCCACCAGGGTATGGACACCAGCATCGCCAGCAGCACCGCCACCCAGGGCAGATGCCGGCGCAGCCGCGCCCCGCTGGCTGCGTCTGCAGAGGCGGACATGCCTGGGTAGGCCTGGCCCTGCAACTGCTCCAGCCGGAACTGCGCGCCGCACTGCAGGCAGGCAAAGGCATGGGGCACGCCTGCACTGCGGCAGTGCGCAGCGCCGCAGCGCGGGCAATACGGGGACATCAGAGAGGATGCGGGGGTCCAGGCAGGCATAAGCCAGCGATGATAAACCGTGACCCCAGGAGCCCGGGAACCCGCTTTGCAAACGAAGCTGGGCGCCGCCAGGTGGGCGACTCCCAGGCGTCAGCCGCCTTGCCCGCACGGCTGCCCCAGCCGCTAACATGCTGGCTTTTGAACCTGCTGCGCCCTGCCCCATGACCACCACCGCCCCATCCACCGCTGTTGCCAACGACATCCCCGCCTACACCGTGGATGAGCCGGCCCACCAGATCTTCGGCCTCAGCATGGCCATGGCCGAGGCCTTTCTGCTCAAGGGCGAGGCGATCGGCAATGACCGCGCCCGGGTGCGCATGCCCTACCAGAAGCACTACACCAACAGCCGGGGCGACATGCATGGCGGCGCCATCGCCACGTTGCTCGATGTGGGCCTGTCCTGCGCCGCACGCGCGCATGACCCGTCGCGCTATGGCGTCATCACCGTGGACCTGACCATCCACTACATCGCACCGGGCAGCGGCGATGTAGTCTGCACCGCCGTCTGCGAAAAAAGGGGCAGGAGCCTGTCGTTTGTGCGAGGCGAACTGCATGACGATGCCGGCAACCTTTTGGGGCTGGCCACCGGCACCTTCAAGCTGGTCGACAAACAGAAAATCTGAGCCTGCAAAAAACCGGCAGATATGGCATGCTGGCGGTCTTATTGCTCCAATTTTGACCATGACGCGCCAATCCACCCATGCCATCCATCCCCAGTTTCTGGACCGTTCCTCGCCCCGCGCCTTCTCCGGCAAGGCGCTGACGCCCAAGGACATCGAGACCATTGTTGAAGGCGCACGCTGGGCCCCTTCGGCCAGCAACAAGCAGCCCTGGCACTTTGCGTATTCGATCCATGGCGATGCCAACTGGCAAGCGTTCTCCACCATCCCCAACGAGTTCAACCGCCGCTGGTGCCTGAACGCCGGCGCGTTGCTGGTGGTGCTGTCGAACAAGGCCGAATCGGCCATGCACAGCTTTGACACCGGCTGTGCCTGGGGCTACCTGGCGCTGCAAGCGCATGCCATGGGCCTGGCCACGCATGCGATGGCCGGCATCGAGCTGGCTGCCGCACGCGAGGTGCTGCAACTGGGCGAGCAGTGGCAGGTCGAATGCCTGGTCGCGATCGGCGAGCGCGGCGACAAGTCCAGCCTGCCAGCCGACCTGGCCGAGCGCGAAACACCATCGCCACGCAAGGCGCTGTCGGACATCCTGAGCGCAGGCCCGCTGGCTTAAACGGCTGCCTCCAGCAACGCAAAGGCTCCCAACCGGGAGCCTTTGTGCTTCAGGCATCAGGCTTTATGCGACGTTCAAGCGCTCGCCGCTGTGCCGGTCAAACACATGCCAATGCTGCGGCGCCGTGTGCCAATGCAGGGCCTGGCCGGGGGCCAGCGCCAGGCGCTCCTTGACGGTCGATATCAGTGGCTGCTGGCCAAAGCGGCTGACCACCTGGGTTTCGGCGCCGGTGGGCTCGACGACCTCGACGGTCGCAGCGCTGGTGGCCACACCGCTCAGCGGCGCCACTGCCAGCTGCACATGCTCGGGCCGCACACCCAGCCACAGTTCACGCGCGCCCTGGGCCTGCAGGCCAGGCAGCAGCGGCAGGCGCTGGCCGTCGTCGGTCACCAGCTGCCAGCCGTCCTGCGCTGGCTGGCTGCGGGCGGCAATCAGGTTCATCGCGGGTGAACCGATGAACTGCGCGACAAAGGCATTGCGCGGCCGGTCATACAGCTCCAGCGGGGTGCCCACTTGCTCAATCACGCCGTCGCGCATCACCACGATGCGGTCGGCCATGGTCATGGCCTCGATCTGGTCGTGGGTGACATAGACCGTGGTGGTGCGCAGGCGCTGGTGCAGGGACTTGATCTCGGTGCGCATCTGCACGCGCAGCTTGGCATCCAGGTTGGATAGCGGCTCGTCAAACAAAAACGCCAGCGGCTCGCGCACAATGGCGCGGCCCATCGCCACACGCTGGCGCTGGCCACCCGAGAGCTGGGCAGGCAGGCGGCCCAGCAGCGGCTCCAGGCCCAGAATCTCGGCCACCTGCTGCACGCGCTGCGCGATGGCCGAAGGCGCCTGGCGCTGCAGCTTCAGCGCAAAGCCCAGGTTCTCGGCCACCGTCATATGCGGGTAGAGCGCATAGTTCTGGAACACCATCGCGATATTGCGCTCGCGCGGCGGCACGTCGTTGATGACCTGTCCGCCCAGCACGATCTGGCCGCTGCTGACCTCCTCCAGCCCGGCGAGCATGCGCAGCAAGGTGGATTTGCCGCAGCCAGACGGGCCGACCAGCGCGACAAACTCCCCCTCGGCGATATCGAGCGATATGCCCTTGAGCACATCGTGCCCCTCAAAGTGCTTGCGCAGCTGTCTCAATGCAATCGAAGCCATCTCAGTCCTTTACGCCACCGGCGGTGAGGCCGTGCACCAGGTATTTGCGCACCAGCACCGTGAACAGCAGCACCGGCAGCATCACCATCGTGCCGGCTGCGGCAATCTTGGTCCACTCCCAGCCGTCGTACTGCAGAAAATTGACGATGGCGACCGGCGCCGTCACCGCCTGGGTGCGCGTCAGAATCAGTGCGAAGAAAAAGTCGCTCCACGAGAAGATGAAGCACAGCACGGCCGTGGCCACCAGGCCCGGCCGGGTCAGCGGCAAGGTCACATGCCAGAAGGCCGACCAGATGCCGCAGCCGTCCATCCAGGCCGCTTCTTCCAGCGCTGTGGGAATCGCGTCAAAAAAGCCTTGCATCATCCAGATCACGATCGCCAGGTTGAAGGTCAGGTAGACCAGTACCAGCGCCCAGACCGTGTCGAGCAGACCCAGCCAGCGGAAGGCCAGGAAGAACGGAATCGTGAACGCAATGGGCGGCGCCATGCGCGTGCACAGCACCCACAGCGCCACCTGGCGCCGCTGCTTGAAGCGCCAGCGCGACAGCGCATAGGCCGCAGGCACCCCCAACAGCAGTGACAGCCCGGTGGACAACACACTCACCAGCAGGCTGTTGCCAAAGGAGCGCGCAAAGTTGTCCTGCCAGAGGCCGGCAAAGGCCTCCAACGTGGGGCTGAAGATGAGATCCAGCGACAACGCATCGCCCGCCGGGCGAAAGGCCATCTGCAGCATCCACAAAAAGGGCAGCAGCACCAGCATCAGCACCCCCACAGCCACGGTGCTGCGCAGATGGCGCTGTGCGCCCTGCACTACGCGTTGCCACAGCGGCAATGAAGGTGCTGCGCTGTGCCAGGTCTCAGCGTGCATGGCGCTCTCCGTTGGCCTTGCCCAGGCGGCTGATCAGCGCGCTCAGCACAAAGATGATGGCCAGCATCACCACCGCAATGGCGCTGCCATACCCCCAGTACGAGAAGTTGAAGGCCTGGATAAAGCCGTAGAAATTGGTCACCTCGGTCACGGTGCCCGGCCCGCCATTGGTCAGCACATACAGCAGCGGAAAGGCCTTGAAGCTGTCGATCAAGCGGAACAGCGCGCAGACAACCAGCGTGC
Source organism: uncultured Comamonas sp. (assembly GCF_964277875.1). NCBI lineage: Bacteria > Pseudomonadati > Pseudomonadota > Betaproteobacteria > Burkholderiales > Comamonadaceae > Comamonas > uncultured Comamonas sp. The sequence continues at coordinate 96,175 of NZ_CAXYJV010000030.1, read as the reverse complement.
GCTGCAGATAGGGCAGCACGATGTAGACAAACACCTGCCAGCGGTTGGCGCCATCGATGCGGGCGGCATCGACCGGGTCGCGCGGCACCATCTGCAGCTGCGCCAGCACCATCAGCATCGTGAACGGGAACCACTGCCAGACATCGGCAACGACAATGGCCCACAGCGCGGTGTCGGGGTTGGCGATCAGCGAGCGCACCGGCCAGCCCCACTGCTCGAGCAGCGCATGCAGCGGACTGATGTCGGGCGTGTAGATGATCTTCCAGACCAGGGCCACCACAATCGGTGGCAGCACCATGGGGATCAGGAAAAACGTGCGCAAGCCCGCCAGCAGCCGGCTGCCGCTGTGCAGCAGCAGGGCCAGGCCCAGGCCGACGAGCAGCTGCAACAGCACCCCCACCGACGAGAGCTTGGCCTGCACCCACAGCGAATCCAGAAAGCGCTGGTCCTGCAGCAGCTGCACATAGTTGCCAGCGGGCTGCTCAAAGTGGAAGGTGGCTGCCGGGTCCGTCAGGCTCAGCGGTGTCAGGCTCACCACCACCAGGGTGATCAGCGGCAGCAGGGTAATGGCGGCCAGCACCACCAGCGCCGGCGCCAGGCCCAGGCCGTAGGCCCGCGCCGATGCGCGCTGCCAGCGCTGTGTGGCTGGCGTTTCAGCGCGCTTGCCGCGTGTTGGCCGGGGCAGCGGCAAGGGCTGCGCAGGCCCCGTGTCGAGCGCCTGCGGCGCGATGGAAGCGGTGGGCGGCATGGGCGCGTTCCTGGCCTGTCAGACTGAGACGCCAGCGCGGCGCAGCTCGGCAATCGACGCGGTCTGCGCCTGCTTCATCGCCTGCTCGGGCGTGCGCTGGCCGGTGACGATCAACTCGATGGCCTTGTTGATCTGCTGGTCCACCTGCGGGTAGGCGGCCACGGTGCGGTATTTCATATGGCCCTGCTTGGCCGACAGGTCCACCGATGCGGTCACCAGCGCCGCAATGTCATAGCCATTGGCGCGTTGGCGCTCGCGGTAGAGGGGGGAGTCGATGTCCGAGCGGCGCGTCGGCGAGCCATAGCCGGCGGCCACGGCACGCTGCAAGGTTTCCTTGGACGTCGCCCAGCGGATGAACTGCCAGGCGGCGTCCTTGTTCTTGCTGCCCACCGGAATGCCCCAGCCATGGATGGCGGTGCCTGGAAAGCGGCCGGCCACGCCCTTGGGCACCTGGCCCCAGGCCGCCGATGCCGCCACCTTGCTGCTCGATGCGTCGGCCAGCTGCGAGAGGTTGATCTGGCCTTGCACGCTCAAATGGCTGCGCCCGGCCTTGAGCGACTGCACCGCCTGGTCCGAGGTGTAGGAGACCACTCCGTCAGGCCCGTATTCACGCAGCAGGCGGGCAAAGTAGTCGGCGGCCGCGATCGCCTCCGGGCTGTCCAGGGTCGGGAACAGGTCATCGGGCGCCTTGCGGAACACATCGCCGCCAAAGGCCTGCAGGAAGGGGATGAAGGTCCAGCCATAGTGGTTGTCGGTGACAAAGCCGGCCGCGCGCTCCTTGCGGTTGAGCAGCTTGGCCGCTTCCAGCCAGGCGTCTGTCGTATCGGGAAAGGCCAGGCCCGACTGCTTGAGCACATCAAAGCGCGAGGCGGCGGCAATTGTCACCTCGGCCTGCCAGGGAATGCCGTAGAGCTGCCCGTCGCGGCCCCGCTCGGGCGCCAGCGCGCCTTCCAGAAAGTCGCGGATGTCAAAGTTCGCCGGCGTTTTGTTCGGATCGTTGATATAGCCGTCCAGCGGCGTCAGCCAGCCCGAGTTGATCCAGCGGCTCGAATAGATGAAGGTGACATTGACCGCATCAAAGGCCGCGCCCTTGGTGGACAACTCCAGATCGGCACGCTGGTTGTAGACCGGAAAGCCGGGCGTGTCGAAGTTCACCTTGGCGCCCGTCGCCTCCTCGAATTCGGGAATCCAGGGGCGCAGCAGCTTCGAGTACGGCGAGCTGTACAACGAGGTATTGAGCGTCACGCCCTTGAGCGGCTTGCTGTCCAGCGCCAGTGCGGGAAAGCCCAGCGCGCTGCCGGCACCGGCGGCCAGCGCTGAGACCAGCAGCTTGCGGCGCGGCACCAGCAGGCCGCCTTCATAGTGGTAGGTGGTTCGGGTCATCGAAGTTCTTCTCCAGCGGGCGCAGGCGTTCATGGCCGTCTGCTGTCGGATAGGGAGGCAGGCGCAGCGCCAGTCCAGGCAGCCGCCAGGTCCGGCCGGTCTGCGGCGGGTCAGGCTGCGGCCGGCTCGCGCACCGTCAGGTCGACGCTGGTGCGGCCATCGACTGCAGTGGCCACATCGCCGGTGACCGTGACGCGGCGCATCACGCGGTGGGCGTCGGCGTAGTCATTGATGGCGTAGTGCTGGGTTGCCCGGTTGTCCCAGATGGCCACATCGCCGGGCTGCCAGTGCCAGCGCACGGTGTTTTCCAGACGCACAATGCGCTCATGGAAGAGCTGCAGCAACGCGGCAGACTCGTTGCTGCGCAGGCCCTTGATGCGCTTGGCAAAGTGGCCCAGCAGCAGCGCCTTCTCCCCCGTCTCGGCATGCACATGCACCAGCGGTTGCTCGGACTCGATGGTCTTGCTGGTGAACACCTTGCGGTAGCTGGCGCGGCCCTGCGTCTCGCTCTGGCTGGCAGTGGTGTTCTGGCGGAAGTTCTCCGCATAGTCGTAGTCATTGCCATGCACAGCCCAGAGCTGCTCGGCCAGCTGCTGCAGCTGGGCGGGCAGGCTCTCATAGGCGGCCACAGTATTGGCCCAGACGGTGTCGCCGCCATGGCCGGGCAAGGTGACGGCGCGCAGCACGCAGACTTTCGGGAACACCGCCTTGAAGGTCACGTCGGTGTGCCAGGAATCGGCCCGGCCACCGTGCTGGGAATTGAGCTCCAGGAAGGCCGTGCCATCGGGTGCAGGCACGGTGGGATGCGCTTCGATCTCGCCAAACAGACGGCCAAAGGCCTGGTGGCTGGCGTCATCGAGGTGCTGCTGGCCCCGGAAGAAAATCACCCGGTGCTGCAGCAGCGCCGCCTTGATCTGGGCAAACAGCGCGGGCTCCAGCGCGCCCGACAGCGACACGCCATGCACCACCGCGCCAATGCGGCCCGCCAGGGGCTCGATGTGCAGGGCGGCGCCTGCAGCGGCATCGGCCGCGGGGCTCGGGTGGCGAACATTGGTGATGGCATTCATGGGCGCTCCTCAAGGGCTGGCAATCAGGTGGAAGCCTTCATGCTAGGCAGGGGTGCGCGCCGCCACAACGACGCATTTCATGCATCGATATGCCAACAGCAGCTAAGAAAAAAGAGGCATAAGCCTCTTTCTGGGGTGTCTAAAGCCATCCACTGCAACGGCCCCGCTGGGACGCGCTGCGGTGGATGCCGCATCAGAACAGCACGCGGCAGCGGATCGTGCCGGCGATCTGGGCCAGCTTCTCCAGCGCCAGCGCCGACGATTCCTGGTCGATATCGATCACCACGTAGCCCACCTTCTCATCGGTGCGCAGGTACTGGCCGGCGATGTTGATGCCGTTGTCGGCCAGCACCTGGTTGATGGCAGACAGGATGCCGGGGCGGTTCTCATGCACGTGCAGGATGCGGTTCTTGCCCGGGTGCTCGGGGAGGGCCACTTCGGGGAAGTTGACCGCCGAGGTGGTGGTGCCGTTGTCGCTGTACTTGACCAGCTTTTCTGCCACTTCCAGGCCGATGTTGGCCTGGGCTTCCATCGTCGAGCCGCCGATGTGCGGTGTCAGGATCACGTTGTCCATGCCGCGCAGCGGCGACTGGAACTCATCCTTGTTGCTCTTGGGCTCGACCGGGAACACGTCGATGGCAGCGCCCAGCAGCTTCTTGTCCTTCAGTGCCTGGGCCAGCGCGTCCAGGTCCACCACGGTGCCGCGCGAGGCATTGATCAGGATGCTGCCGGGCTTCATCGCGGCGATCTGCGCCGCGCCGATCATGTTGTGGGTGGAGGCCAGCTCGGGCACGTGCAGGGTCACGATGTCGGACTGCTCCAGCAGCGCCGTCAGGTTGGCGGCCTGGTGCGCATTGCCCAGCGGCAGCTTGGTGACCACATCATGGAACACGACCTTCATGCCCAGGCCTTCGGCCAGCACCGACAGCTGCGTGCCGATGGAGCCGTAGCCGACGATGCCCAGGGTCTTGCCCCGGATCTCGAAGGCGTTGTCGGCGCTTTTCTTCCAGCCGCCACGGTGCGATACCGCGTTCTTCTCGGGGATGCCACGCAGCAGCAGGATGGCTTCGGCCAGCACCAGCTCAGCGACGGAGCGGGTGTTGGAGAAAGGCGCGTTGAAGACCGCAATACCGCGCTCGCGCGCCGCATTCAGATCGACCTGGTTGGTGCCAATGCAAAAGCAACCCACGGCGACCAGCTTGTTGGCCGCGGCAAACACATCGGCTGTCAGCTGCGTGCGGGAGCGGATGCCGACAAAGTGCACGTCGGCGATCTTGCGCTTGAGCTCCTCGCCCTCCAAGGCGCCGGTCAGCGCCTCGACCTGGGTATAGCCCGCCGCCTGCAACACCTTGAGCGCGGAAGGGTGGATGCCCTCGAGCAGCAAGAACTTGATCTTCGATTTATCCAGCGATGTTTTGGTCATGAATGCGCGCTTTCTCTTTCACAAACAACAGCGGTCTGCCCCCACGGCTGCGATCGGCAGCTGGCAGACCCGGGTCGATCATGGCGCAGAACCTTTGCCATTACGTGTTGTCGGGTTGACCCTAGGTCCTACGCGGCGCAGCCGGCGCTACCCGCCGCTTGCCCAGGCCTGCCGCCCTGCACAGCTGAAGCACTTGATTTGCTTGGTTTTTCAGCACCCGGGTGGTTCGCCGACAAGCGCCGGGCTTCAACCCTGGCCTGCAAAGGGTGGCGCTGCGTGGTACAAAAAGCAGGTGATTCTGTGACACAACCGCAAGGAGTTTTGCATGACAACTGCCCCCATCCACAGCCTGTTCGACCCGATACAAGTGGGCGATCTGGCGCTGGCCAACCGCATCGCGATGGCGCCGCTGACGCGCAACCGTTCGCCCAACGCCGTGCCCCAACCGATGACGGCTACCTACTATGCCCAGCGCGCCAGCGCGGGCTTGCTGATCACCGAGGCCACCGCCATCAGCCACCAGGGCCAGGGTTATGCCGATGTGCCAGGCCTGTACGAGCAGGACCAGCTTGACGGCTGGAGCAAGGTGACCAGCGCCGTGCATGCCAAGGGCGGCAAGATCGTCTGCCAGCTGTGGCATGTGGGCCGCGTCTCCCACCGCCTGCTGCAGCCGGGCCAGCAGGCCCCGGTGGCCCCTTCGGCCATCACTGCCAAGACCAAGACCTACCTGATTGACCACGCCACGGGAGAAGGCCGCTTCGAGCCGACCTCCGAGCCGCGCGCACTGGATGCCGAGGAGATCCCCGGCATCGTGCACAGCTTTGCTGCGGCTGCCCGCAATGCGGTCAAGACGGCCGGCTTTGATGGCGTCGAGATCCACGGCGCCAATGGCTACCTGCTGGACCAGTTCCTGAAGACCGGCGCCAATGTGCGCCGCGACGACTACGGCGGCTCGATTGAAAACCGCGCTCGCCTGACCCTGGAAGTCACCCGCGCGGTGATCGATGCGGTAGGCCGTGGCCGGGTGGGTATCCGGCTCTCGCCGGTCACCCCGGCCAATGGCATCGATGACGCCGATCCGCAAAGCCTGTTCACCTACCTGGCCCACCAGCTGGCGCCGCTGGGGCTGGCCTATATCCATGTGATCGAGGGCGCCACCGGGGGCCCGCGCGAGGTGGAAGGCCGCCCCTTCGACTATGAAGCGTTCAAGGCGGAATACCGCCGCGCCGGCGGCAAGGCGGCCTGGGTGGTGAACAACGGCTATGACCGCGAACTGGCCGAACAGGCCGTGGCCAGCGGCCAGGCCGACATCGTCGCCTTTGGCCGGCCCTACATTGCCAACCCGGACCTGGTCGAGCGCCTGCGCAGCGGTGCCGCGCTCAATACCGGCGACAGCAGCACCTACTATGGCGGTGGCGAGAAGGGGTATACCGACTACCCCACTCTTGCCGGCTAAGCGCCTTGAGCGGCCTGGGCCTACAAAGAACCTGTTCCAAGGCCTGGGCCGCTGCTTCACCGTATTTTGGTAGAGTGCGCAGATGCCATTGACTCCTCTCTTCCGCACCACCTTCTGCCTGCTGCTGGTCCCCGGCCTGGCCGCCTGCTCCAGCCTTTGGCCCTCCAAAAAAGAGGCCGATCCTGCGCCCCGCGCGCCCCAGCAGGCGCCCAGCGGCAAACCGGCGCCGCAAGCACCTGCCGCCGCAGCGGCCAGCATCAGCGAGGCCGACCTGGCCGGCATCTGGGAATGCCAGTTCCAGATCAGCATGGGCAAGGACAGTGCCAGCTTCACCTACACCAACCAGTTCAACCCCGACCACACGTTGCGCTCGCAGGCCTTTCTGGCCTATGACATGCCCAGTACCGAGCAGCAGTACCGCTTTGTGCTGCAAGGCACGGGCCATTGGCGCATCGACGGCAGCACGATCACGATGATCGTGCCCAAGGTGGTCAAGCAGGACCGCTCCGAACACAAGAAGCCCGAACTGATGAACGACAAGGACCTGGTCCCCGAGGATTTGAGCGATACCTGGGCGGTGCAGGCCCACAAAGGCAAGAACCTGCGCGTGACCGTTGGCAGCCTGGCTGACGCGATGCTCTGCAACAAGGAATAAGGCCGGGCCTCGCATGGATTCGCTGACCCTGGCCTTTTTGCCGCTGGCGCTATGGTGGCCGGTGGCCACCGGCCTGTCCTTGCTGCTGGTGCTGAGCGCCGTGCTATGGATGTTTCTGCAGAACCGGCCGCCGCGGCAGCAGGCACCCGCAGGCCGTCCAGCCTGGCTGCCGTGGGCGTTTGCACTGTTTGCGCTGGTCTGGTGGGGCTTTGGCTTTGCGTTCGCGCTGTGGCCGCTCACAGAGCTGGATGAACTGGGCCAATGGGCCCGCGCCAGCAGTTATGTGCTGGAGCCGCTGTGGATAGGCGGCGTGGCCTGGGTGGGCGCGCTGCTGGTGCAGCGCCTGCTGCGCAGCATGGCGGCCATGCGCGGCTAGCGCGGCGTTACCGGTTGGCGGCGATTGCCGATTGACAGCCGCCCCATTTGCGCGACACTGGTGCTTAACCCTGAGTTGGAGGCCTGCCATGACCGATATCGACAGCATCAACCTCGACAAACTGCGCAATATCGTGCAGAAGTTCACGCACCGCGACTTTACCGCCGCCCAGATTGCCGATGACTACTGGGATGGCGCGGCCGAACAGATCGGCGCCAGCGGCGCGCAGTTTGAAGCCGTTTTGCAGCGCAATGCGGCGCTGCTGGGCATCCAGACGGTCGGCAGCCATCAGCCCGCGCGCTGGCATGTAGCGGCCTGAGGCGCCGGCCCCTCATCCATGCCACACCGCACCGCCGCCCAGCGGTGCTAGGCTTGCACCATGCTGCAGCCCGCCCGCCTCCATTTCCGTGATTTCTCTCCCGCCGACCTGTTCGTCGTCGCCCATGCGATGGGCGACGCACGGCTGACCGCGTTTTACGGACTGGAAACGGCGTACAGTGATGCCCGCGTCATTGCGCAGGAACAGCTCGATTGGTATGCCAGTGTTGCCAGCGAAGGCAGCGGCTGGTGGCAGGCGGTGCTGCTGGACGGGGCCGTCATCGCAGCCGTCGGCATCTACGACCATGACGACGAGGCCGACAGCGCCGATCTGGGCTACTGGCTGCTGCCCGACCATTGGGGCCACGGTTGGATGGACCAGGCACTGCGCCAGTGGCTGCCCGGCGCATTTGGGCGGCTGGGCTTGCACAGCGTGGTGGCCTATGTGGAGCCCGAGAATGCGGCATCGACCCGTTTGCTGGGCCGCCTGGGCTTTTGCCATGAAGGCCTGCTGCGCGACTGCAGCAAGCGCGATGGCGCCTACGTATCGCTGCAGCGCTATTCGCTGCTGGTCAGCGAACTACCGGGCTTGTAGGTAAAGGGGCTCAGGCCGGCCGGCCATCCCGCACATGGCAGCCATGGAGGTGGTCATTGACCATGCCCATCGCCTGCATGAAGGCGTAAACCGTGGTGGGGCCGACAAACTTCCAGCCGCGCTTTTTCAGATCCTTCGACAGCGCCACGGCCTCGGGCGCCACGCCCATCTGGCGCACGGCCTCCAACGTGATCCGCTCCGGGCGGCTTGCCGGCGCTGGCGCAAAGCGCCACAGGTAGGCGTCAAAACTGCCAAATTCGCGCTGCAGCTCGGCCAGGCGCTGTGCATTGTTGATCACTGCCTCGATCTTGCCCCGGTGGCGCACAATGCCGGCGTCGGCCAGCAGGCGCTGCACATCCTCGGCACCGAACTGCGCAACCTGCTGCGCATCGAACTGCGCAAAGGCCGCCCGGAAGGACTCGCGCTTGTTCAGAATCGTCAGCCAGCTCAGGCCGGCCTGAAAGCCTTCCAGGCAGATCTTCTCGAACAAGCGGCGGTCATCATGCACGGGGAAGCCCCATTCATGGTCGTGGTAGTGCTGGTAGAAGGGCGAGGCCATGCACCAGCTGCAACGCGCGCGCTGGTCGTCGGCCAGGGCCAGGCCTGGGGCGAGGGTGTCGAGGGGCATGGAGGTTGCGCGCGGCTACTTGGAAGCAGCCGGGGTCCAGTAGGGTTTGAGGTTTTGGGCCTCTTCGTCAAAGCGCAGGTTGGTGGCCTTGATTTCTTCGTTGATCGTGGCGATCTGCTCGTCCACTTCCTTGAAGTCACGGCGGTTGCCTTCCAGGCGCGCCTGCAGCGGCGCGGGGGCCTTGCTGGGGTCCTTTTTGTAGAACTCCATGTCCTGGTCGATCTTCTTGCGGTCTTCGAGCAAGAAAGTGCGGCGCTCCTGCACGATACGGATCTGCGCACGCAACACATCGACGGCTTCGGCACGCTCGGCGTCATGGGCGGCCTTGGTGGGAAAGCGTGTGGCCAGCGCGCGCTCGCGCCGTTTGCCGTCATTGGCGCGGTAGCGCTCTTCTGCCTCACGGCGCTGCTGGGCGGCCTGCTCGGCACGCTCGCGCTCGGAATAGGCCGGCCCCACCGTGCGCACCGCACCGCCGGGCATCGTGACCTGCTGCTCGCGGTCCGCACAGGCAGGAATGGGCCGGTCCGCAGTCAGGCGGCGGCCAGCCGCATCCACGCAGCTGTAGACCATGGAGGCCGACGGGGACTTCTGGGCATGGCTGGCGCCAGCGAGCGCCAGCATCCCGATGGCCAAAGCAGCTGCACACCTGTCCTTCCGCATTGCTAGATCCTTATCATTCAAAACTATCGAATTCTAATAATCAATTGCCAACGCCATAACGTTCCCGGTAAGCCAGCACCTGACTGTGGTGTTCACGCATCGATTCTGCGGCCGGGCCCTGGGCCAGGAAGGCCAGCAGGTCCTCCAGCCTGGCAATGGTGCAGACCTGCATTCCCAGCTGGTCGCGCACATACTGCACGGCACTATGGGCAACGTCCTTGCCATTCTCAGTGGCTTTCTCCTGTCTGTCCAATGCAATGGCCATCGCATGGGGAATGGCGCCCGCACCCTTGATGAGCGCAATCGATTCGCGTGCAGCAGTGCCGGCCGACATCACATCGTCAATGATCAGCACCCGGCCTTTAAGCGGCGCGCCCACCAGGCTGCCGCCTTCGCCATGGTCCTTGGCTTCCTTGCGGTTGTAGGCAAAGGGCACGTTCTTGCCCTGGCGCGCCAGCTCCACGGCCACGGTCGCGGCCAGCGGAATGCCCTTGTAGGCCGGGCCAAACACCATGTCGAACGCCACACCGCTGGCCAGAATCGCTTTTGCATAGAATTCGGACAGGCGCGCCATCTTGGCGCCATCATCAAACAACCCGGCATTGAAAAAATACGGGCTGATGCGGCCGGCCTTGGTGGTGAACTGCCCAAAGCGCAGCACGCCGGCTTCGACGGCAAACTCTACAAAATCCTGTGCCAACTGCGCATCTGCGCCTGGCTGTGGGAGACTATCGACCATGACCCAATCCTTGTTCAAATTAACCAGCCTCAACCTCAACGGCATCCGCTCCGCTGCCACCAAGGGCGTGATCCCCTGGATTGAGACAACCCGGCCCGATTGTATTTGTGTGCAGGAAATCAAGGCACAGCAAGCGGATATGCTGGACAAGTTCGACGTTATCGACGAGATGAACGGGTATTTCCAGTTTGCCGAGAAGAAGGGCTACTCGGGGGTGGGCATCTACACCCGCCATGCACCCAGTGATGTGGTGGTCGGCTTTTCGCCCAACGAGTTCGATGCCGAAGGCCGCTATGTGGAGCTGCGCTTTGACACGCCCACGCGCAAGCTGTCGATCATCAGCTGCTACTTTCCCAGCGGCAGCTCGGGGGACATCCGCCAGGCTGCCAAGTACCGCTTTCTGGCCGAGCTGCACCCGCACCTGATGCGCTTGCGGGCCGAGCGCGACTTCATCCTCTGCGGCGATATCAACATTGCCCACACCAACGCCGACATCAAGAACTGGCGCAGCAACCAGAAGAACAGCGGCTTCCTGCCCGAAGAGCGCAGCTGGATGACCCAGCTGCTGGAGAAGGAAACCGAGACCGGCGGCCTGGTCGACGTGTACCGCGTGCTGCAGCCCGATACCACCGACGCCTGCTACACCTGGTGGAGCAACCGGGGCCAGGCCTATGCCAACAATGTGGGATGGCGCCTGGACTACCACCTGGCCACGCCAGCGATTGCCGCACTGGCCCGCCAGGAGCACATCTACAAGGATGTGAAGTTCTCCGACCACGCGCCCATCACGATCGATTACGATTTCCAGCTCTGATCCCAACGCCCCGCCACGCGTCCCAGCGGCCGGGAGCCCAGACCACCCACCGGGAGCTTTCCATGCGCATCACTGCAACACCCCTTCTTCTGGCTGCCCTGCTGGCCAGCAGCGCCGTTAGTGCCCGGGACGCATCGGATTACAGTACGCAGGAACTGGTCGAGGCGCTGGCCCAGCGCCTGTCCAAGGTGCTGCTGGCGGGCCCTACGCGTGATGCGCCGCCCAGTACCGCTGCCATTGTCATGCTGGAGGGCAAGGGCCTGCGCCTGGCACCACGGCTGCAATCCACCCCAACGATGCGGGTGCTGAGCCAGGAGCAACTGGTGGCCGAGCAGCGCGCCAACTTTCTGATCATCTCGCAGTTGGGCCAGCAGGGCGCGGACATGCTCGTCGACTACGAGACGCCCAACAATGCCTCGTTCGGTACCTTGCGCATCCAGGACAAGGACGGCAAGCTGGTCTTCAAGGCCGAGGACACCTACCGCAGCAGCAGTGGCGCGCGGGCCACCTATGCACGCCTGTACGGCGGCCTGCCCTGCCGCAATGGCAGCGAGATGGCCTACCGCTTCAACTATGCCGACCGCTATGCGCGCAGCGGCGAATGCCCGGTGGCGCGCTTTCCCAGCAGCGATTCCGCCTTCGAGTGGTAAGCATCCGTCCTAGGTGCTGCCCTTGAGGCTGGCCAGCACCTCATCGAGCATCTGCTTGGCATCGCCAAACAGCATGCGGTTGTTGTCCTTGTAGAACAGCGGGTTGTCCACACCGGCATAACCGGCCGCCATCGAGCGCTTCATCACGATGGACTGGCGCGCCTTCCAGACTTCCAGCACCGGCATGCCGGCAATGGGGCTCGCAGGGTCGTCCTGGGCGGCGGGGTTCACGATGTCATTGGCGCCGATGACCATGGCCACATCGGTGTCGGGAAAGTCGTCGTTGATCTCGTCCATCTCCAGCACGATGTCATAGGGCAGCTTGGCCTCCGCCAGCAGCACATTCATGTGGCCGGGCATGCGGCCCGCCACCGGGTGGATCGCAAAGCGCACCTCCACCCCGCGCTCGCGCAGGCTACGGGTGATCTCGTTGACGGTGTGCTGTGCCTGGGCCACGGCCATGCCGTAACCGGGCACGATGACCACGCGCTTGGCCTCGCGCAGCATCTCGGCGGTCTCGGCCGCGGTGACCGCCACCACCTCGCCCTGGGGCGCTGCGCCTGCCTGGCCCGCTGCTGCGGGCGCGCCACTGCCAAAGCCGCCTGCGATCACACTGATAAAGCTGCGGTTCATCGCCTGGCACATGATGTAGCTCAGGATCGCACCCGACGAGCCCACCAGCGCACCGGTGACGATCAGCAGGTCATTGCCCAGCATGAAGCCGGTGGCTGCCGCGGCCCAGCCCGAGTAGCTGTTGAGCATCGACACCACCACCGGCATGTCGGCGCCGCCAATGGCCATCACCATGTGCACGCCAAACAGCAGTGCGATGGCTGTCATCACGAGCAGCGCCAGCATGCCCAGGCCCAGCGATGCGGTCTGCACAAACCAGCAGCCCAGCGCAACCACCACCACGAGCCCCAGCAGGTTGAGCAGATGCCGCCCCGGCAGCAGCAGCGGTTTGCCGCCGATGCGGCCATTGAGCTTGCCAAAGGCCACCAGCGAGCCCGAGAAGGTAACAGCGCCGATGAGAATGCCGATATAGACCTCGGCCGCGTGGATGGCCTTTTCGGCGCCCTGCAGCGGATGGGAGGTATCGACATAGCTGGCAAAACCCACCAGGCAGGCGGCCAGGCCGACCAGGCTGTGCATCAGCGCCACAAGCTCGGGCATCTGGGTCATCTTGACCCGCTTGGCGGCATACAGCCCGATGCCCCCACCCAGCACCAGCGCGATGACAATGGCCACCACGCCGGACTGCGACACGCGCGGGCCGAACACGGTCACCAGCACCGCCAGGCCCATGCCCAGCATGCCCAGCAGGTTGCCGCGCCGCGCGGTCTCGGGGTGTGACAGCCCGCCCAGGCTGAGGATGAACAAAATGGCAGCGCCCAGGTAGGCAACGGTTGCAAGGCTTTCGGTCATGCGGTTCTACCCCCCGGCCTATTTGCGGAACATGGCCAGCATGCGGCGCGTCACCGCAAAACCACCAAACATATTGATCGCCGTGAGCACCAGGGCCACAAAGGCCAGTGCGCCAATCAGCAGCCCCGGCCGGTCCGAGCCCACCACGCCGGGCGGCGCTATCTGCACCAGCGCGCCAATCGCGATGATGCTGGATATCGCATTGGTCACGCTCATCAGCGGTGTGTGCAGGGCGGGTGTCACATTCCAGACGACCATGTAGCCGATAAAGCAGGCCAGCACAAACACCGTGAGGTGGCCCAGGAAGGCCGCCGGCGCATGCGCGCCAATGAGCCAGAAGAGCAGCGCCAGCACCGCAAAGAGGATGGCCAAGGTGCGCGCAGGCAAAGGGCTGCCGGCACCATGGCCATGGCCCCGCTTTTTGGCCGCTGCCGGGCTGGCTGCGGCCGTGCCCGCAGCAGCCGCTGCCGGCTTGGCCACCGGCGCCGCCGCCAGCGCAGGCGCGGGCCAGCTGATGCTGCCCTGGTACACCACCGTCAGGCCCCGGATCGCCTCGTCGTCCATGTTCACCACTGCATGCCCATCCTTGGCCTTGCACAGCTCCTCGGCCAGGCGCAGCAGGTTGTTGGCGTACAAGGTGGAGGACTGCGCCGCCAGGCGCGAGGCCAGATCGGTGTAGCCCACAATCGTCACGCCGTGGCGCACCACGGCCTCGCCGGGCACCGTCAGCTCACAGTTGCCGCCCTGCTCGGCGGCCATGTCCACAATCACGCTGCCGGGCTTCATCGCCTGCACCATCTCGGCCGTGACCAAGCGCGGCGCCGGCTTGCCGGGGATCAAGGCCGTGGTGATGATGATGTCGGCCCATGCGGCCTGCTGCGCATACATCTGGCGTTGCGCTGCCTGAAAGCCCTCGCTCATCACCTTGGCGTAGCCACCACCACCACCGCCCTCTTCGGCGTAATCCACCGGTACAAAGGTACCGCCCAGCGACACCACCTGGTCCGCCGCCTCGGCCCGCGTATCGTTGGCGCGCACCACCGCGCCCAGGCTGACGGCCGTGCCAATCGCCGACAAGCCCGCCACCCCGGCACCCGCAATAAACACCTGCGCAGGCGGCACCTTGCCGGCCGCGGTGATCTGCCCGCTGAAAAAGCGCCCAAAGGCATGGGCCGCCTCGACCACTGCCCGGTAGCCGCTGACCCCCGCCATCGAGGTCAGCGCATCCATCTTCTGCGCGCGGCTCAAGGTGCGCGGCAGCGCATCCATCGCCAGCACCGTCAGCCCCTTGGCCGCCAGCTGCGCCATCAGCTCCGGGTTTTGCGCAGGCCAGACAAAGCCGACCAGCATCTGGCCGGCATGCATCCATTCGCATTCTTCAGCAGTAGGTGGCCGCACCTTGAAGAGAATGTCGGCCCCCGCCCAGATCGCCGAGCTGGGCATGACCTGCGCACCCGCTGCGCGGTAGGCGTCGTCGCCAAAACTGGCCGCCTCGCCAGCGCCTGCCGCGACGCTGACGCGAAAGCCCAGTTTCACCAGCTTCTCCACCACCGCAGGCACGGTGGCCACGCGCTTTTCACCGGCGAATATCTCGCGCGGCACTCCTATGCATTGCGGGTTGGCCGGCGGTGGCTGCGGCGCCGCTGCTGCTGACATCGGTGGCGAGGTGCTGGACATGGATGCGCGCTCCTGGTTCAGGGATCAATGGGCTTGCAGCGCGCCGGTGTGCCCGGCCATGCCTGCAGCGCAGAACCCCTTGTATCACGGGCCAGCGGTTTGGGCTACGCGCATTTTTGCCTAGGGCCTGGCGATCCCTGCCATAGCGCGCGACTGGGCAGTGCGTATACCTACAATGCAGCTCCATCACCCAGCGCATTGGGTCTGCTACTACTTCCATGGCATTTGTGATATCACGTTTTCAATTTCGCATCAGCACTGCTTTGCTCTGCGCAGGCATACTGTTGTTGCCATGGACTTCCACCTTACTGGACGGACCCAGGCCTGCATTACCGGGGGAATCCATTCGCGAGCTGATTGACGTGACGGTGATGCATGTGGGGCCTCAACTCTTCTTCTTGGCTTTTCTGTTCGCCTTGGTTAGATTAGGCCGCTCAATCTGGCAGCGCCGTTGGGTTGGAACCATCCAGCCGATGACTGAAATGGCGCTTTGTTTTCTGGCTTTGTTATTCATCCCAACGTACTGAGATACCGAGAGCTCCACCAGGGTGCCTGGTTCTGCCAGTCAGCCTTAGCTTTGTGCCGGGCACAAAGAAATTTCCAGTCCTATCCCCCATGCCCCCGGCGCGCTGCACCAGCAGCGCGGGAAAAGCGAGGTACTGGAACCCCTCTTCTCTGGTCTCCCGCGCAAAGTCCAGCGTCGCGGCCGACTCCCGCGTCTGCATCATCCGCCTGATATCGGCGGCATGGTCGCTCAGAAATGCCAACGCATCCTGCAGCTGGCCGGGAACATCATCGAATTCGCAGTCGCTCACCAAGATCTTCCGTTTTTTCGCTGGGCGAGTTCTAAATCCAAAGATCATTCGCCACCGTACGCGCCCCCGCCTCCCCATCCCCCGTATTGGCCACCCCGCGCGGCTCGATCAGCAGCAGCTTGACCTCGGCCTGCGCAAAGGGCTTGTGCTCGAGGCCCTGGGGGATGACGGCCATCTGGCCGGCCTGCAGGTGGAGGGCACGGATGCTGCCGCTGGCATCGCGCAGGTCGATGCGCAACTCGCCGCCCAGGACGATGAAGGTTTCGTCGGTGTCGCTGTGCTGGTGCCACAGAAATTCGCCGGCGATCTTGACGACCTTGAACTGGTAGTCGTTCATCTCTGCTACCACGCGCGGCTGCCAATGGCCCTGCAGCTGGGCGATCTTGCCCAGCAGATCGATGGACTGGCCTTGGCCTCGGTGGCGGGGTGCGGGAGATGTTTCGGCAGGTGCTGACATGGTGGTGCTGTAGGTGTTGAAAACAGCAGCCAGCTTAAGCATGCGCAGCCCGGACGTATTGAACGTTTGTGGTGCCGGGTTCAGCGAGGTCGTGCATGGCGCATCACCTGCAGCCAGCGCCCTGGCGTGATGCCAAAGGTCTTCAGAAAATGCCGCGTCATATGGCTTTGGTCGGCAAAGCCGGCGTCCTGGGCGGCGTCGGCCAGTGACAGGCCCGCCAGCAGCAGGCGCCGCACGGCATCGAGCCGGCGCATCGTCAGGTAGCGGTAGGGGCTGGTGCCATAGAACATGCGGAAATCATGCGACAGGCTCCAGCGGTCGCGGCCGGTGGCCGCCTCCAGCTCGTCCAGTGCCACGACCCGGGTGGCATGGGCCTGCAGGTAGTCACGCGCGCGGCGGGCGGCCTGGTAGTCGCCCTTGGCCTTGGCGCGCCGCGTGCCGGGCCCGCCGGTGGCAGCGGCCAGCGCATGGGCCAGCTGTGCCAGCGCATCGCTTTGCTCCAAGGGCTCGACAACATCATCCACACCTTGCAGCAAGGCCTGGGCAGCGGCCGATATCGCCGGGTCGTGGGTGATGCCGCCTTCCAGAAAAGGCAGCGCGCTGCCGCCCAGAATGTCCTGGATCAGCGCGGGCTCCACATAGACCATGCGGTAGCGAAAGCCCTCGTCCGTGCCGGCCTGCCCGTCATGCGCCTCGTCGGGATGCAGCACCAGGGTGCTGCCGGCCAGGCTGTCGCGCCGGCCGCGCCGGTAGTGAAAGCTCTGCACGCCCGCCAAGGTGCGCCCGATCGCATAGGTGTCGTGGCGGTGCATCGCGTAGGCAGGGCCCTGGAACCAGGCCTCGATGCGCTCCATGGCGCCGGAGGCCGGGCTGCGCAGCACCCAATCCGAACGGGGCAAGGCAGGAGGGCGGGGCATCAAACCTCCAGAAAAGACGTAGAACCGATGGGCGAAGCACTGATTTTACGGGGCATCCCCCAAGCGGCACCCACCACCTGCGGCGCCAAACCCCACCCAGCCCCCTCGTCCATAGCAGCTTGCCGCACAATAGCCGGATTGCGCCCCGCATCCGCCGGCCTGCGCGCTGCCGCCAGCCCCAACAAACCATGCTCCACTACCACACGATTCCCGTCACCGCGTTTCAGCAAAACTGCTCCCTGGTCTGGTGCGACCAGCAGATGGAGGCCGCCGTCATCGATCCCGGCGGCGATCTGGACCGCATCGAGGCGGAGATTGCACGCCTCGGTCTGCAGCTCAAGGCCATCTGGCTGACCCATGCGCATATCGACCATGCCGGTGGCGCCGGTGAGCTGGCCGAGCAGCGCGGGCTGCCGATCATTGGCCCGCACCCGGGCGACCAGTTCTGGATTGATGGCCTGCCCCAGCAAAGCCAGATGTTTGGCTTTCCGCCTGCGCAAAGCTTTACGCCCACGCGCTGGCTGCAGGATGGCGATACGGTCAGCATCGGGCAGGAGACCTTGCAGGTGCGCCACTGCCCCGGCCACACCCCTGGCCATGTGGTCTTCCATGCGCCGCAAATCACGCGTTGCTTTGTCGGAGATGTGCTGTTTGCCGGCAGCATTGGCCGCACCGATTTCCCCCAGGGCAACCACCAGCAGCTGATCGACTCCATCACCCAGCGGCTGTGGCCCATGGGCGATGCGACGGTGTTCATCCCCGGTCATGGTCCCGAGAGCAGCTTTGGCCGCGAACGCCAGAGCAACCCCTATGTGGGTGGGACCTGATCTCCAGCGAAGGGTCTAACGCCCAAGGCCAGCGGCATGCCGCTGGCCTTTTTTGCGTAGACGCCGATCAGAACCTGGCGGTCAGCGACGCATAGAATGAGCGGCCCGGCTCGTTGTAGGTCGCTGCACCCGCGCCGTAGATGGTGCGCGGGTTGTTCACGCCCACGGCATTGCCCATGCGGTAGAGGCGCTTGTCAAACAGGTTCTTGATGCCGGCGGTCAGGGTGACATCCTTGCTGAAGCTGTAGCGCGCGCCCACACCGACCAGCGCATAGGGGGCCAGGCGGCGGGTTTCCTCGCCGGTCAGCGGCAGGCCCTGGTAGTCGAGCTTGTTGGGCTTTTGGCCGCCATACCAGGTCACCGAGCCAAGCAGTTGCAAGGCGTGGGTGGTCTGCCATTCCACCCGCGAGTTGAGCGTGTACTTGGGGATGATGGACAGCTGCTCGCCGGTGGTCTTGTTCTTGCTCTGCACCATGTAGGTGAGGTTGTTGCTCAGGCGCACTGCAGGGCCCAGCTTGATGTTGAAGGTGCCCTCTACGCCAGACACCACCGCCTTGGGGATGTTGGTCCAGGTGAACACATCGGCATTGGCATAGGCGCCGGTGCCGCCAGTAGCGCTGCCCACCGGGGTCATGCCCGCATCGATCTTGTTGCGGTAGTCGTTGTGGAACAGGGTCACACCGGCCAGCAGGCCCTCGTCGGCGTACTCGATGCCCAGCTCCTTGTTGATGCTGGTCTCGGGCTTGAGGTCGGCATTGCCCATCAGGTAGCAGGCACCGCCCGCGCCCCAGCAGCCAATGCCGCGGCTGTAGAGCAGGTAGTTGGGGTTCATCTGGTAGAGGTTGGGAGCCTTGTAGGCCCGTGCCACGCCGGCCTTCAACGTGACCTTGTCCGTCAGGTAGTGCGACAGGTTCAGCGACGGGCTCCAGTTGGTGCCCACCTCGCTGTGCTGGTCCAGGCGCAGGCCGGGGGTCAGCAAGGTGCGGGCGTTGAGCTCGATGTTGTCTTCGACAAAGACCGAGGCAATGCGCGAGGAGATCTTGCCGCTGCGGCCGGTGTTGTCCACCCCCGGCACGCTGCCGGCCTCGGTCGTGGTCTGCGATACCGAGTTGCTGTCTTCCAACTTTTGCTCGACCCACTCGGCGCCCACGGTCATCACATGGGGCAGGCTGCCCCATGTGCCCCGGGCGCTGACCTCGCCATGGGCGGTCAGGATGTCGAGCTTGGAGGTGCCATAGGC
This sequence comes from uncultured Comamonas sp., assembly GCF_964277875.1. NCBI lineage: Bacteria > Pseudomonadati > Pseudomonadota > Betaproteobacteria > Burkholderiales > Comamonadaceae > Comamonas > uncultured Comamonas sp. The sequence continues at coordinate 77,305 of NZ_CAXYJV010000030.1, read as the reverse complement.
ATCGCTGGAGAACAGGCCTTCGGTGCCGCCGGCCAGGCCCTCGTTCAGGCGGGTGTTGCGCGTGGTTTCGTACTGCAGGTAGGCGGTGGAGCTGCCAAAGTCGTACTCGCCCTTGTGCGTGACAGCATAGGTGGAGCGGTACATGCGGTTGGTCTCGGTGCCCAGCGCATCGAGCACGCGCTGCGAGGTGGCGACCAGGTTGCCATTCGCGTCGACCGTGTAGTTGTTGGTGTTTTGCGTATCGCCCGCATAGATATTGCCCTGGCGCGCAAAGCTGGCATCGAAGTCGATGCGGTGCCCCGCTGCGGGCTTGAGGCTCAGCCGCCCCGACAGATTACGGTCGCGCACGCCTTCGCGGCCCGCAGGGAAGGTGCCGGCATAGATGCCGGTGCGGGTCGAGGCATGGCCTTGGTTGATGTCCCAGGCGTCTGCATCGGTCTTGTCGATATTGCCGCTCAGGCGAAAGCCCAGTTGCTCCGAGATGGGCCCGGCCAGCGAGAAGCTGGTGCGGCTGCTGCTGCCGTCGCGCGAATCTTCGGGCTGGTTGTAGTAGACCGTCGCGCTGCCGCTCAGCTTGTCGGGGATGCCCTTGGTGATGATGTTGACCACGCCGCCAGCGGCGCCATTGCCATAGCGGGCCGCGGCGGGGCCGCGCAGCACCTCGATCTGCTCGACGGCCTCTTGCGGCACCCAGTTCATGTCACCCCGGGTGTCGCGTTCGCCGCGCCAGCCGTAGCGCACCGATCCCCGGCTGTTGACGGGTTTGCCGTCGACGAGGATCAAGGTGTTTTCCGGGCCCATGCCGCGCAGGTCGATCTGGCGGTTGTTGCCGCGCTGGCCGCTGCTGGAGTTGCTGGTGAGGTTCACACCGGGCTGCTGGCGCAGCACATCGGCCAGGTCATTGCTCGGCTGGCTGTCCAGGTCTTCGCGCGTGACGGTCGATACGCCCGGTGCCTGCTTCCAGGCGCTTTCTGCCGTGCCCAGCACCTGCACGGTCTCCAAGGTCGGATCCTGCTCCGGCGGTGTGGTTGCCGCTGCCTGGGTTTGTGCCTGCGCTGCCGCCTGCACACCCACTACCAGCACCGCTGCTGCCACGGCGCGCAAGCGCCACCCCTGTTCCCCTGCCTGGATCGACATACCGCCCCTTTTTGAAAGACAAATGATTTTCATTACCAAGTACTGAATTCTTCCATCCCGGGGGCGCGCCGTGGTTTGCGCGGGCAACAAAGATGTTTGCGCCAGCGGCAGTGCCGTCCGGCGGAGACCAGGCCATGGATGCGGACGGAAGAGCGCGCGCTTTTAGACCCGTGCCCGCGCCAGCTTGGGCGCCAGGCCAAAGCGCCTGCGGTAGGCGGTGGCAAAGTTGGCGGCGCTGGTGTAGCCGGCCAGCAGCGCCGCCTGGCCCACGGTGATGCCGTCGCGCTCCAGCGCCTGGCGGGCGCGCTGCAGCCGGCATTCGCGCAAGAACTCGAATACGGTGGTGCCGTAGACGCTGCGGAACTGGCGCTGCAAGGTGCTGGCATTGACACCGGCCTGGCGCGCAATCGCATCCATCGACAGCGCATCGGCCTGGCCGGAGGCCAGAAACGCCTGCAGCTCGCGCAGCCGCTGGTGTTCACGCGGCAGCAGGCCTGCCGCACTGGCGCCTGGGGCCGCGGCCTCGCCATCCCCCACGGTGGCCAGTGCCTCGCCCAGCAGCTCCAGCGCATGGCTTTCCAGGTACATATGCTGCAGCAGCGGCGCCAAGCCTGGCGGATGCACGATCTGCTCGGCAATCACGGCGGCGCGGGGCGACAGCTGCCAGCGGCGCGTGGCCAGGTGCTCATGCATGAAGCGCTGCAGATCGGGCCAGGCGGCCCCGTCGCCACCTCCGGCCTGGGCCAGCCAGGCGGGGGTGAGCCCCAGGCTGACCCGGCGGGAATACACGCCCGAGCGCGCGCGCCGCTCAAAGCGTTCGCGCTCGGCAACCGACACCAGCGCCGCGCTGGCGCCCGCGCCTGCATGGCTCAGCGCCACCCGGGTCAAACCGTAGGAGACATCAATGCGCCCTTCCAGCAGCACCACCAGGCGCAGCCCGGCACCGATCTCGGCCTGCGCAGTCTGGTCGCGCAGGTCGCAACCGTCCTCGCTGTGCAGGTGCAGGCCCGGGCGCAGTTCGCGCAGCCGCGAGACATGCGCGCGCAGGTCCGCTTGATCCGCCTCTGGGCTGGATGCAGGATCAGCGCTGTGCATGGGCCAGGCCGGTAGCGGGTGGAAGGGGTGCCCGGCATGCGCAAACATTTTTCTTGCTGCAGCAAACATGGGCCAAGCGGGTTTGTGCCATGCTTGCCATGATAATTTCTTAATGCAAATCATTCTCAAGCTCATGGTTGATTTGCCGCAAGCCCCGCCCCTATGCACATTGCCCTGTCCCCCTTCCCCACCCTGCCCTTGGCCCAATTGGCCGATGGGACCCGGCGCCGCTTGCTGGGCCTGGGCGCCGCGCTTGCGCTGCCCGGCTGCGCCTGGCAAAGCAGCCTGAAGGATGCCCCAGCGGTGACCCTGCCCGGCACGCGGCAGCTGGACCTGCGCGCGCCCGGCATGCCGGGCCCGGGCGCACTGGAGCGCGTGCACCGCATCATGGTGGCCGTGCCGCCCGCCCCGCCGCCGCCCCAAGGCTACCCGGTGCTCTATCTGCTGGACGGCAACCTGCTGTTCACACCCACCGCGCAGCTGATGCGCAACCGCTTTGCGCGCGGCCCCTCGGTGCCCACGCAAGGCGCAGTGGTCGTCGGCCTGGGCTATGCCGACAGCGCGGTACTGGACCTGAGCGCCCGCAGCTATGACTACACCCCGCCTGCGCCCGGGCCGGCCACCGATGCGCGCGGGCGTGCCGAAGGCGGCGCCGACCATTTTCTGGATTTCATCGACCAGCAGGTGCGCCCGCTGGTGGAGGCGAGCTGGCCGATCGACCGGGCGCGCCAGACCTTTTTTGGCCACTCGTATGGCGGCTTCTGCGTGCTGCATGCGCTGCTGACCCGGCCGGGCAGCTTTCAGCGCTATGTCGCCGCCAGCCCCTCGATCTGGTGGCGCGATGGCTTGGTGCTGCAAGCCTTGCCCGGCTTTTTGGCACAGGCAGCGAGCCGGCCTGCCGATGCAGCGGCGCTGCAGCTGTTGCTGACGCAGGGTGAGCGGGAAGCGCGGCCGGCCGCGCCATCGACGCAGTCTTCGCCGCCGGCATCCGCCAGCGACCCGGCCCGTGATGCGATACGGCGCCAGCGCCAGAACGCGCCCGGCATTCCGGCCTTGATGGAAAGTCTGCGCGGCGCGCCCGGCCTGGCGCTGCGCTATGCCAGCTTTCCCGGAGCCGACCACGGCGGCGCGATGCTGCCAGCGGCGCAGCAGGCGTTGGCAATGGCTCTGCAGGACTGATCGCCCGACGCCATGACTTCATCGACCGCCACCCCATTCAGCACCCAAGGCCAGGTAGCGACGCCAGAGGCCAGCCGCTACCTGCAGCGGCTGTGCTACCACTTCAGCCGCAAGATCAAGGTGCAGTACGACAGCCTGCAGGGCGAAGCGCAGTTCCCCTGGGGCCACTGCAGTTTGCGGGCCGACGAACGCACGCTCTCCTTTGTCTGCAGCGCAGACGATGCCCTGGCGCTGGCACGGGTGCGCCATGCCATCGATGCGCATGTGGCGCTGTTCTCGCGCAAGAACCCGATGCAGGTGGAATGGGTGTGAGCGCGTTCAGGCCGGGGCTCTACCGCTTGGCGCGCTCGTAAAGACCTTGCACCTTGGGCACATTCGCCTCCAGGTTGGCGATGCGGTCCGGCCCGGTCGGGTGGGTGGACAGAAAGCCGATGCCGCCCTTGCCGGTGGCAGCACCCATCTTTTCCCACAGCGTCACGGCGGCCTGCGGCGCATAGCCGGCACGTGCAGCGATCTCCAGCCCGACCAGATCGGCATCGGACTCGTCGGAGCGGCTGAACTTGAGCGTCAGCAGCTGGCCGCCCAGGTTGGCCGCGGCCGTGCCCATATCGCCCAGCCCAAAAATGGCCGCGCCCAGGCGGATGCCCAGCCCGGTGGCCTGGGTCTTGGCCAGTTGCTCGCGGGAGTGCTCGCGCAGCGCATGCGCCATCTCGTGGCCCATGACCATCGCAATCTCATCGTCGCTGAGTTGGAGCTGGTCGATCAGCCCGGTGTAGAACACGATCTTGCCGCCGGGCATGCAAAACGCGTTGATCTGCTTGCTGCCGATCAGGTTCACCTGCCACTGCCAGTCCTTGGCGCGCGGGTTCCAGGGCAGGGCCTGCGCAATCAGGCGCTGGGCAATCGTCTGGAGGCGCTGCAGCTGCGCATTGCCCGGCCCCGCCAACGCACCCTGCTCTTTGGCCTGCGCCAGCAGCTCGGCGTACTGCTGCTGCGCCGCCTGCTCCAGCGTCTCGGCCGGCACCAGATTGCGCAGCGCGGACGACTTGCCCACATCGACCTGCGCCCAGGCGCTGCCTGCGCTGCCCGCCCCCACCACGGCGGCACCCGCCACCAGCGTTTGCAACCAGGCGCGGCGCCCGTGGCAGGCACAGCTGAACAACGGTGTCGGGTGAGGCAGGTCAGGCATTCCAGTTCCAATCATGAAAACGCGATGATCGCACAGCGGTTGTATCCCCAAATACGATTTCGCTTAGCACATTAATAAATATATTTAATAAATAAATTGCAAACTATGTTTCGCTCTGGTACAAATCTACACCCAATTACATTTGCTCCAAAGCAAAACAGGCCCGCCCATGCCTCATCTGCGTTTTCTGGCCGCCGCGAGCATCGCGCTTGGCCTTGCCTCTGCTGCGCATGCGCAGATGGAGATCCCTGCTGGCTCTGAAGGGAGCCTAGGCGGTGGCAGCCAGGACCTGGGCTGTGAGGCCGTCACCATTGCGGGCAGCTATGCACTGGACGGTGGCACGCTGCAAAACGCTGGGGCCTTTTTGATCGAAACGGGTGGCGTGCTCGATGCCCAGGGCAGCATCCAGCTGGGCTCCGATTTTCGCAACCAGGGCAGCTTGAACGCAGCGGCCAGCACCATGGTTTTCGACGGCTCCTGCGCCGCGCCGGGCGCCAGCCTTACCGTCTCCGGCGTCACCACGGTAGCCAACCTTACCTTCAGCTCCAGCAGCGGTCAAAGCTTTGTGCTGCCCAACGGCGCCAATATCGTCGTTACGGGCAACCTGGTGCTGCAAGGCCAGCCGGGCCAGCCGCTGCAGATCACCACCGCATCCGGCCAGCCAGCGATCTTCACCTTGGGCCCGGGCGCACAAGTCACGCAGCAGAACGTCAACCTGGTCAATGTCTACATCGGCCCACCGCCTAGCGCGGCGCCGGTTGCGGTGCCGGTTTCCGGCCTGGGCTGGACGGCCAGCCTCGCACTGCTGCTTTCGCTTTTGTCCTGGGGCGCGTTGCGCTCTGCCCGCATCCGCTCTTTTCTGAGAACCCAGCCATGAACCTCGTCACCTCCTTCTTCCACAGCCGTTGGCTGGCCGGCAGCATCATGGCCCTGGCTGCGAGCGCCGCATGGTCTGCCGATACCAGCTTCAAACCAGCGGCAGGCTCCGGCTTTGTCATCAAGGACCAGGCCAACCAGGATCTGTTCCGGGTGCAGGGCACCGGCGAAACCTATGTGCCGCCAGTCCGCACCGCGCCCGAGACCGGCACCGAGCAGCTGTGCATGGACCCTGCCACCGGCCGCCTGCTGCGCTGTGCCGATGGCATTGGCACGGGCGCTACAGGCCCGGCCGGTCCCACCGGTCCGCAAGGCCCGGTTGGCCCCGCAGGCGCCATTGGCCCGGTTGGGCCGGCAGGCCCCACGGGTGAAACCGGCCCAAGCGGCGCTGTGGGTACAACGGGCCCAGCAGGTCCTGCAGGCCCTGCGGGCCCCACCGGCGCTGCCGGCCCTGCGGGCCAGACAGGCCCCATAGGTCCAACAGGTGCTACCGGTGCGACCGGGCCTGCCGGTCCCATCGGTGCTACCGGCGCCCAAGGTGCCACAGGCGCTCAAGGCCCTGCTGGTCCCGCAGGCGCCACTGGCGCGACCGGGCTGACGGGCGCGACCGGTTTGCAAGGACCTCAGGGCGAGCCAGGCCCGCCTGGTGCCCAAGGTATTCAAGGACCCGCCGGCTCGATTGCCGCTGTACGCACTGTCGAAGGCGATGGCACGGGTGAACTCTGCCAAGCAGTCGCCTGCTGCAATGTTGGCGAGCAAGTGATCGGTGGCGGCCATTCGGCTTTTAGCGGGACCGTACAAAACCCTGTCTTCGATGTGCGTGTTTCGGTCAGTGCACCCGGCTCGCCGACCAGCTGCAGCGGTACCCGTGGTTGGTCGGTACAGATCCTGAACTCGTTCAAAGGCGACAATTCTTTGACCTGCAAGGCCTACGCGCTTTGCGCCCCTGTCACCACGCCATGACCCACACGGCCGCTCCGGACCTGCAAGCCCAGCCCCGCCAGGGTCTTCGCCTGCAGGGCATCACCACCATGCGCCTGCCATGGCGCCTGGAGGTAGCGGCTGCCTTGCAAGAAGCCCAGCAACTGCCCGAATCCCTGTGGCGCATGCATTTCAACCAGGGCCGGCACGATGGTGGCTGGCAGGCGCTGGCCTTGCGGGCATCGGCCCAGGCGCCGTCGGACATCATGCCGATGGATGCCAGTTTGGACGCGTATGCCGACTGCGAGGCGCTGCAGGCCTGCCCCGCCATTGCCGCCCTGCTGCACAGCCTGGACCTGCAGTGGAAATCGGTGCGCCTGATGCGCCTGCAGCCTGACAGCGAAATCATGGAGCACACCGATGCAGGCCTGTGCGCGGCCGAGGGCGATGCCCGGCTGCACATTCCCTTGCAGACCGAAGAGCGGGTTTTTTTCCATTTAGGTGGCCAGCGCGTGCCGATGCGCGTGGGTGAATGCTGGTACACCGATGTGTCCCTGCCGCACCGCGTGCGCAACCGCAGCGGCAAGGCACGCATCCACCTGGTGGCAGATGCGCTGGTGGACGAGCGCCTGGCACAGGCGTTTGCCGCCGGTGACCAGGGCGAGCCAGCGCCTGATGACGGTGATCCCTGGTTGGCATTTGAACAGTTTCGCGAGCGCGTGTTTGCGCAAGAAGCACTGGCCGATGCGCTGGCCGGCTGCGCCGACCTGGCCAGCCTGAGCGCCCGCAGCATTGCGCTGGGCCAGGCCCAGGGCCTGGTGTTTGATGCCTCCGATGTCGAATCGGCGATGAAGGCCGGGCGCCGCGCCTGGAATGCCCAATGGATGCTCTGACACTCCAGGGCTGGCGGCCCGTTCGGCTGTACCACGATGGCAACCAGACCATGGTGGACTGGGCGCGCCTGGGCGATGCACCGCTGCGCGCGCCCTTCTACCAGGAGAGCCTCAAGCCGCTGCTCAACCTGCCGTTCAACCAGGCCTTTCGCCGGCAGACCCCGCTGCAAGTGCTGCTGGACTGGCAGGCGCAGTCGCCGGGTATCGCGCCTTGCCTGCTGGTCTTCCATGTCTCGCGCTGCGGCTCCACCTTGTTCCCCCAGGCACTGGCGCAAAGCGCCCACCACCTGGCGATGTCCGAGCCGCCACCGGTCGATTTCCTGCTGCGCGAGGCACGGGTCAATGGCTGGCTCAGCCCCGCGCAATCCATTGCCGCGCTGCGCGCCTGGATGAGCGCCTGGGCCCAGCGCAGCGATGCGGCCAGCCCGGCGCTGCAATCGGCCAGCCTCAAGATCGACGCCTGGAACACCGACCAGGCACCGCTGTTGATGCAGGCCTGGCCTGAGGCCTTGCCAGTCTTTTTGACCCGCGAGCCGCTGGCCGTGCTGGTGTCGCAGATGCAGGAGCGCGCTTTCTACCTCGTTCCCGGCGCCTTTGGCCCCACGTTCGGCCTGCCGGGCCTGAGCCTGCTGGAGCAGGCCACGATGCCGCCCGCGCAGTACTGCGCACGCATGCTGGGCCGCATTTATGCGGACATGGCCCGGGTGGCCGATCCGGCGCAAGCGCTGGTGCTGGACCATGCCCAGCTGCCCGAGGCCATCGAGCAGTGGGTGCTGCCACGCATGTCCTGGCAACCCGATGCAAAAGCCATGCAGGCGCTGCGCGAGCGCCTGTCGCGCCACGGCAAGCGGCCGCATGAGCCCTTTGCCCAGGACACCAACGACAAACATGCCAAGGCCGACGCCGCACTGCGCGCGCTGGCCGCGCAATGGATGGCCCCCCATTACCAGCAATTGCGGGCCCGGTGCGACGCCCATGACCGCGCAGAGACTCTCACCGAGGCCGCTCTATGACCATGATTCCAAGACGCCATTTTCTCGCCTCCACCAGCGTGGCCGTCAGCACGACCGGCGGCTGGAGTGCTGCGCAGGCGCTGGTGCCCAGCACCCCGGCCCCGCAAACGGCCAAGGCCTGGCAGCTGCTGGCCGTGGCGCCGCAGTCGCACAAGGTGGCCACTCTGGGCTCGGACTACCGCCGAGGCCTGGAGCTGGGCCTGGCCCAGCGGCCGGAGATCGCTGTACAGCTGCACTGGGTGGAAGCCCCGCCCACCCCCAACCGTGCCGCCCGCAGCATCACGGCGGCAATGGACCAGCTGCCCCAACTGCATGGTGTTGTCGGCTGGATGCCGCCCGCCGTCGAAGCCAGGGTGGCCGCCCATGCGCAACCCAGGGGGCTGCCTTTGTGGGCCAGCGATACCGGTGCCGATCTGCCTGCCGATGCCAAGCCGGGCCAGCCCCAGGCCGTCGTGCGCCACAGCCTGGATCTGTGCGGCAGCGCCGCGCAGCTGGCGCAGGCCGTCTACCAGCAGCTAGGCCCACGGGCCGTGCTGGCCGTGGGCCATATGGAAGGCGGCTACGACTTTGTCTATAGCTTCGAGCATGCCTACCGCGCGTTGGGTGGACGGGTGCTCGCCCGCCATGTGGGCCGCCAAGGGCCACAGAGCGAGGAATTTGACGGCTTGCGCACTGCCGTTTTCAGCCACCGGCCTGATGCCGTTGTCGCTTTCTACTCAGGTCCGCAGTTGGCCCGCTTTGCTCACTGGTGGCAGGCGCATGCCCAGTCGCAAGGTGCATGGGGACTGGCTGGCTTGCCTTGGCTGGAGGATGTGCATACCGGCGGTAATACCATCACTGCTGGCACTTGGCCCAGCGCCGCTCAGGCGGAGCCGGTTTGGAAGCAACGTTTTGAGCGGGTTGGATTGCCTTGGACCGCTGCAGCCTTGCTTGGCGCCGAAGCGGGGTACAGCATTGCGGCTGCCTTTGATAACCCTGCTCAACAGCCTTTCGCTGCTGCGTTGCGCCAGCGTTGGCAATTGGCGGTGCGACAGGGTCCACGCGAAAGCAGTTCGCGCGATATCGCCTCGACCACCAACGTGCACAACCGCCCTATGACCCCTCTTGTCAGCGGATGGCTTAACGGCTATCTCCAAACCTAACAACGTCAAAGGAATCGACCATGGAACTGTATTTAGGCCAGATAGTCATGTTTGCGGGAAATTTTGCCCCTAGGGGCTATGCCTTTTGCAATGGACAGATTCTCTCCATCGCTCAGAATACCGCCCTGTTCTCACTTCTGGGAACCACCTATGGAGGAAACGGCGTAACCAATTTCGCTCTGCCTAATTTAAGTGGCCGGATGCCAATTGGTGTTGGACAGAGTCCAGGAACCGAGAATGTGCTCCTGGGCCAAGTTGGAGGAAGCCCCAATGTCACCTTAACTTCCTCGCAGCTCCCGATACATAACCATACATTGGCCACCCCTGTGGCAAGCACCGCGGCCGGCACGCTGCAAGCAGCGACTAGCGGCGCGATGCTGGCACAGTCAAACCAGCGGGACGCGCAGTACATTCCGGCCGCCGAGGCGGGCACTCCGGTTTCACTGGCAGGCGCTACAACCACGGGATTGGCTGGTGGTTCCCAGCCTGTCCCGACAATGTCCCCCTATCAGGGAATTAACTTCATTATTGTGGTTTCAGGCCTCTTCCCATCGCGTAATTGAGCATTGGGCGCAGACGCGTCCAGATACGCCAGCACAGCGCCCAGCGCAGCCTCGGGCGCGAGGTCCGTGCCCTGCAAATGCAGCTCCGGCTGCAGCGGCCGCTCATAAGGGCTGTCAATACCGGTAAAGTCGCACAGCTCGCCGCGCCGGGCGCGCGCATACAAGCCCTTGGGATCGCGCGCCTCGCACACAGCCAGCGGCGTATCGACAAACACCTCGACAAAGGCGTCCGGCGCAAACAAGGCCCGCGCCTGTGCCCGTTCTGCCGCAAACGGCGAGATGGCAGCCACAATCACCACCAGGCCGGCATCGGCCATCAGCCGCGCCACATGGGCCATACGGCGGATATTCTCTGCCCGCGCCTCGGCGCTGAAACCCAGATCGGCATTGAGCCCCTGGCGCAGGTTGTCGCCATCGAGCGCATAGGTATGGCAGCCGCGCTGGTGCAAGGCCCGCTCCAGCGCATGGGCCAGGCTGGTCTTGCCCGAGGCGGACAAACCGGTGAGCCAGATGCAGCAGGGCGCATGGCCCATCAGCGCGGCGCGCTGGGCCGGCAGCATCGCCTGGCCAGGCGGAAAGATGGCGGCCACGGGTTCTGGATGGTCGTTCATTCGGCAGGCTCCGTCTTGGTGGGCGCGCGGCGCATGGTCACGTACAGCCCATCGCCTGGCAGTTGCACAAAGCCCAGCCGCAGGTATAAATGGCGCGCGCGGTTCTGCGGCTCCACACTCAGCGCCAGCGGCTGCCGCTGGGCATCAGCGCAGTCGCACAGCCACCGCAGCAGCACGCTGCCCAGGCCTTGGCCACGCTGTGCAGCCAGCAGCGAGATATCGACGACCCGTAACGCATCGGGCCCGTCCTCCACAATCAAACGCCCGATCGGCTGGCCATCCTGTTCGACCAGGTAATGCAGCGCATCGGGGTAGTAGCTGCCATAGTGCTGACGCTGAAAATCAAACTGCGACTGGCAGAAGGCATCGATGACCTCAGGCGGCCAGCCGGTAACTGCCAGCTCGTCGCTGCGCACATCGCGGTAGAGCACACGCAAAAAATCCGCATCCGACGCCAAAGACTGGCGCAGCTGCAAGCGGCCCAGCTGCAGCGCCGCAGGCAGCTCAGAGGGCATGGCTGAAGTGGGCCTCGTAGTACACGCCTTGCGCATCGGCCCCGGTGGCGGACACCATGATCGCAAAGTCGCCCCAGTCCGCATGGCGTGCGCGGTAGGTCTGGCTGGGCAGCACCGGGGCGGCCGGGCCCTGAAAATTAAGCCGGAAGGCAGCCATGCCTGGGGCCGTTCGGCCTTGCGTTTCAAAGGCCGTCACCACCAGCGGAATCTGATGCGTCTGCCCTGCGGTATCCCCCGCCAGGAACACCAGCGACTGGCCCTGGAGCTGGCTGGCCATCTCCTGCGTCAGCACCCGCGACCATACGGCATCATCCAGTTGGTAAGTGGCTTCGGGCAAGGTCATACAGGGGCAGCAAACGCAGTCCATGGGGGCAAGAGCGCCATTCTATCGCTGGGCCTGCGGGCGGCACCAGCGAATGCGTGACCTGGATTTCAGCCCCGCATCTCCGCCTTCACCACCACCCACAGCCCCAGCAGCACCGCCGCCAAGCCCGCCCAGGCCACCCAGGGCTGGTGCTCGCCGACAATCCACACCGCCAGCACAAAGGCCGCCACCGGCTCGATGAGGCTCAGCGCCACTCCGGTGGGCCCGGAGATATGGCGCAGGCCCATCGAGAACAGCAAGTGCGCAATGCCCGAGACGACAGCGCCCAGGTAGACGACGACCAGCACGGCAGACAGGCTCCACTGCGGCGCACCCGCATACAGCGCGGCAACAGGCAGCGCCAGCAGCGCAGCACCGCTGAACACATAGAAGTTCACCACCTTGGGCGACATATGGCTGACTAGGCGCTTGTTGACCAGCGCATAGCCGGCATAGGACAGCCCCGCGAGCAGGCACAGCGCCAGCCCAGGCCAGGAGACCTGGCTGCCGCCGCCCTCGCCCATCACCATCGCCACGCCACCGGCCACGCTGACCAAGGTGCCCAGCCACCACAGCGGCGACAGCGGCGCGCGCAGCACCAGCGCCTGCAGCAGGCCCGCCCAGATGGGGCTGCTGCCAATGGCCACGGCCGTACCCACGCCTACACCCGCCATCTGCAGGCCGGCATAAAAGAACACGCTGTAGCCGCCAATGCCCAGCGATGCCCAGAAGAACGACGACAGCCGCAGCCCCGCCTGGCGGGGCCGCAGCACCAGGCTGCCAGTGCTGCCGCGCCGCGCCCAGAGCAGGCTCAGGCCCAGGAAGGCCGCCGCCACCGCCAGCTGCGCCGCACCCACCCAGAACGGCGACAGCCCCGCCGCCCCCAGGTATTGGGCGGTGCCGCTGGTGCCCCAGAGCACGCCGGCAATGGCGACCAGTGCAATGCCCTGGGCGGAGGCGCTGAAGATAGAAGAAGGTGCAGGGGAAACCATGCCGCTGGATGTCTGTGTCATACCGCTATGGTGCTGCGGCGGGACCCGGGCAAATGTCGAGAAACGCTTGTGCCTGCGCTGCTCCACAGGCCCCGTGCATCAACGCGCCGCGCCCTTGCGCAGGCTGCGGCTGCCCACGCCACGGTCGCGCCGCAGTGCATAGGCCAGCGCGCTGGCGGTGCTATAGCCGCAGCGCAGCGCCGTGGTCTCCAGCGGCTGGCCGGCCGCCAGCGCTTTGCTGGCCTCGGTCAGGCGCAGGTCGCGCAGCCACTGCTGGGGGGTGCTGCCGGTCAGTTCCAGCCAGCGCACATGGAAGCGCTGCGGGCTCAGGTGCGCGAGGGCCGCCAGTTGGGGGGTGCGCCAGTCGCCGGCCAGATCGGCCCGCACCGCAGCGGTGATGGCCTGCACATGCAGCGCGCGGCGCAGCAGCAGCTGCGGCGATTGCTGCACCCAGGCCACATGGGCCTGGGCTACCGTCAAGGCCGAGGCATGGGTGGCCAGCCAGTCACGCGGTGGTGCGGCAAAGCGGCGCATCTGCGTCCAGTCTGCGCCATCGGGCACATCCACCACGGCCAGTGCACTGCCCTTCTGCGCGAGGTAGGCATGGGTGGAGCCGGCCGGTATCACCACGCCGCTGGCGGTATCGACATAGGCCGCCTTGCCATCGACCTCCAGCTCCATGCGCCCGGCCAGTGCGTACAGCAGCTGCACATGGTCATGGCTGTGCGCCTGCTGCTCGCCTTCGTAATGGCGAACAGAGTAGTCAGGAGCCAGCAAGCGGTGGTGAGAGTGGTCGGCCATGGCAGCGGTGCATCAGTGCATAGCGCACAGTGTAGCCAGGCGCTGGCGGTTGCTCCCTGTTGCGCCGCTTGCCCCGCCTGGCCGTGCGGATCAGCGTATATTGGCGCATGGTCCGGGACTGGCCCGGGCCGCCCCGCTTACTGCACAGCTTTCCGTCTGCATGGCCGACACCTCTTCGCCCCTCTCTTCTTCCGCTCCCGCGCCTGCCGCCCGCCGCTCCTGGGCGGACACGTTCCGCGTCTACACCGAGCCGGCCAGCCTGCGCATGCTGGCGCTGGGCTTTTCTGCCGGCCTTCCGTTGCTGCTGGTGCTGGGCACCTTGTCGTTCTGGCTGCGCAAGGCGGGGATTGACCGCAGCACCATCGGCTACCTCAGCTGGGTGGGCCTGGCCTATGCGTTCAAATGGGTCTGGTCGCCACTGGTCGACCGGCTGCCGCTGCCCGGCCTCACGCGCCTGCTGGGGCGCCGGCGCAGCTGGCTGCTGCTGGCCCAGGGCCTGGTGATCGCCGGCCTGCTGGGCATGGCCTGGGCCGATCCGCAACTGCACCTCAACCACGTGGTCTGGTGCGCGCTGGCCGTGGCCTTTGGCTCGGCCACGCAGGATATTGCGCTCGATGCCTACCGCATCGAATCGGCCGACGCCGAGCGCCAGGCGGCACTGGCCGCCACCTACCAGACGGGCTACCGCATCGCGATGATCTGGGCCGGCGCTGGCGTGCTGTGGCTGGTGGCGCTGGGGCTGCAAGAAGGCGCGGGCGACTACCAGCGCCAGGCCTGGAGCTTTGCCTACCTGGTGATGGCCGCGTCGATGCTGGTGGGCGTGGTCACCGTGCTGCTGTCGCCCGAGCCCGTGGCCAAGGCGCTGACCCCTGCTCGCAATGCCGCCCAGTGGCTGCGGGAGGCGCTGGTCGCCCCGTTTGCCGACTTTCTGGGCCGCTACGGTTGGCATGCGGCGCTGATCCTGGCCTTGATCGCGATCTACCGCATCTCGGATGTGGTGATGGGCATCATGGCCAACCCCTTTTATGTCGACATGGGCTACACCGAGGCCGAGGTCGCCTCGGTCAGCAAGATCTTCGGCGTCATCATGACCTTGGTCGGCGCCTTCATCGGCGGCGTGATCTCGATGCGCATCGGCGTGATGCGGGTGCTGATGCTTGGCGCGGTGCTGTCGGCCGGCAGCAACCTGCTGTTTGCCTGGCTGGCCACCCGTGGCCATGACCTGGTGGGCCTGATTGCGGTGGTCTCCGCCGACAACCTGGCCGGCGGTATTGCGTCGGCGGCCTTCATCGCCTATCTGTCGAGTCTCACGAACGTCAACTACTCGGCCACCCAATATGCGCTGTTCAGTTCGATGATGATGCTGCTGCCCAAGTGGATTGCCGGCTTCTCGGGCGTCTATGTGGACCATTTCGGCTATGCGCAGTTCTTTGTGTCGACGGCACTGCTGGGGTTGCCGGTGCTGGTGCTGGTCTGGCTGGCGTCGCGCATCAGGCCCGTGCCCGGCAGGCCCTGACCCGCTTGGCACGGCCGATGCGCGGTTTACCAAACTTTACGGCAGGGACAATCCGGCGCGACCCCGGCGTGCCACGATCGCCCCTATAGCAAAATCTGCGGGTCCTCCCGCCCATAACCATGACTGCCATGCATACCCACCAACTGTTGATGATCGAAGATGACGAGCGTCTGGCCAATATGGTGAGCGAGTATCTGGCCCAGTCGGGGCTGCAGGTCAGCCACATGGCCGATGGCGCCAGCGGCCTCGCAGCGCTGCAGGAGCCGGCCAGCGGCCAGTCGCCCGACCTGGTCATCCTCGATCTGATGCTGCCCGATCTCGACGGCCTGGAGGTCTGCCGCCGCATTCGCACCCTGAACGGCCCCGCCGCCCAGGTGCCCATCCTGATGCTGACCGCCAAGGGCGACCCGATGGACCGCGTCATCGGCCTCGAAGTGGGCGCCGACGACTACCTGCCCAAGCCGTTCGAGCCGCGCGAGCTGCTCGCCCGCATCCGCGCCATTCTGCGCCGCCGGGTCGATGGTGGCAGCGCGGCGGCCCCCGCCAGCCAGGTGCTGCGCTTTGGCAGCCTGGAGATCGACCGCGACGCCCGTTCCGTCACGATCAGCGGCAAGCCCGCCGACCTGACCAGCTACCAGTTTGACCTGCTGGTCACTCTGGCCGAACGCGCCGGCCGCGTGCTCAGCCGCGACCAGATCATGGAAGCCGTGCGGGGCCGCGAGCTCGAAGCCTTTGACCGCTCCATCGACGTGCACATGGGCCGCATCCGCGCCGCCATCGAGGCCGATGCCAAGAACCCGCGCCGCATTCTGACGGTGCGCGGCGTCGGCTACGTGTTCGCCAAACAGCAGGACTGAGGACTGGCTCCAGCGCCCCGCCGCCCGCATGCATCTGTACAAATACTTCGCCGAACGGCTTTATCTGCGTATCTGGCTCACCGTGGTGGGCGGCGTGGCCGTGCTGATCCTGGTGATTGGTTGGGCCTGGCAGGCGGCGGCGGAGAAGAACGCCACGCCACTGCAGCCCCCGGCGCGCGAGCTGCTGATCCGCAGTGCCGATGGCTCGTTGCTGCTGCATGGCGAGGCGGTGCGCCAGCCCGGCGACCCCAGCGAGCTGGTGCTGTACCTGATTGAGGACGACCAGGGCCGCACCTACGAGATGGAGCTGCAGCGCCGCTCCGGCCGGGGCGAAGGCCACCGCCCGCCGCCGCCCAATCTGGGTCCGTGGTGGTTCTGGGTCAAGCCGCCGTTTGGCTTTTTCTGGATGCTGGGCCTCATCGGTGTCGTCGTCGTCGTGGGCGTGTTCCCCATCATCCGGCGCCTGATGGGCCGGCTCGAGGCACTGCGCAAAGGCGTCAAGCAGTTTGGCGATGGCGACCTGTCGGTGCGCGTCGATGTGCGCGGCAATGACGAGGTCAGCGACCTGGCCGAGCAGTTCAATGCCGCAGCCGCCCGCATCGAGGCGCTGGTGCAATCGCACAAATCGCTGCTGGCCAACTCCTCGCATGAGCTGCGCAGCCCGCTGACCCGCATCCGCATGGGCGTGGAGCTGATGGGCGAGAAGCCCTCGCCCACGTTCAAGCAGGAGATCCAGCGCAATATCGCCGAACTGGACCAGCTGGTGGACGAAATTCTGCTGGCCAGCCGTCTCGGTGCGCGCGAGGCCGATGTGGGCACCGCCGAGATGATCGACATCATCGGTCTGTGCGCCGAAGAGTGCGCACGGGTGGAGGCCGACCTGGAAGTGGCCGACATGCATGGCGATGCGATCGAGGTGCGTGGCATTGCCAAGCTGCTGCGCCGCGCGGTGCGCAACCTGCTGGAAAACGCCCGCCGCTACTCCCAGGGCCCGATCACCTTGTTCCTGGACAAGCAGGGCGCGTATGCGGAAATCCGCGTCGCCGACCGGGGGCCCGGCGTGCCGCCCGACCAGCGCGAGCGCATTTTTGAATCCTTCTACCGCATGCCCGGCGCCAGCGAGCGCCATGGCGGTGTGGGCCTGGGCCTGGCCCTCGTGCGCTCGATTGCCGAGCGCCATGAAGGCAGCGTGCATTGTGAGGGGCGTGAGGGCGGCGGCGCCGTCTTTGTGCTGCGCCTGCCGTTGGCACCGCTGGCACGCAGCACGCCTGCGCAAACCCTGCCGCCGGCCAGCGTCTAAGCCAGCGGCGAACGCATTGAAAAAGGGCCTCTTGCTTTGCAGCAGAGGCCCTTGTTGATGGCACGTTGGATGTCAGCGCTTAAAAAGCCACGCCCGACCTAAGCGCGATATTGGCATAAGGCGTGCATTCGCCAGTGCGCACCACGGCCACGGCCTGGCGGCTCAGCGCCTTGAACGCTTCATGCGGCACGCATTGCGGCGCGCTGGGCAGGCCATCGGCCTGGCGCTGCTGGTACCAGGCCGGCAGTTGCGGCCCGTCCAGGCACTCATTGGCGACGACGGCCGCTTCCACCTGCAGCTCGCTCAGGATGGCCTGCAGCACCTGGTCCAGGCTGGGCACACCGCGCGCCACGGCCAGGTCCACCCGGCGCACGCCAGGGGGCACCGGCAGGCCGGCATCGCCAATGACCAACAGATCGCCATGGCCCATCGCGGCGATGATCTGCGACAACTCGATATTCAACAGCGCGGCACGCTTCATACGGGGCTCCAGAGGCTGGCTTCGGTGCGGGTAGCGACCTCGGCATGGAAAGGAATGGAAGGCTGTGCGCCTGCGCGGGTCACGCAGATGGCTGCCGCACGGATGGCCCACTGCGTGGCGTCGTCCAGGCTGGCGCCAGCCGCCAGTTGCACGGTGAGTGCGCCCAGGAAGGTATCGCCAGCAGCCGTGGTGTCCACCGCCTGCACCTGGGGCGCGCGGTGCCAATGGGCGGCGGCTTCTGCGCAACCCTCGGCCGGCTGGCCGCAGCAAACGGCGCCCTGGCTGCCCAAGGTCACCACCACCTGGCCCACGCCCCTGGCCTGCAGCCAGCGCGCGGCACGGGCGGCGCTTGCGGGGCTGTCCACCGGGCTGCCGCTGAGCTCGGCGGCTTCGCCTTCATTGACCACCAGCACATCCACCATGGGCCACCAGGCATCAAGCAGCGGCTGCACCGGTGACGGGTTGAGCACGGTCTTGCAGCCCACGGCGCGCGCGCTGCGCAAGGCCTGGTCCACCTCCTGCAAAGGGGTCTCGAACTGCAGCACCACATAGTCGGCATCCTGCAGCAGCGGGCGCAGCACCGGCCCGGTCACCTGCAGCCGCAGGTTGGCACCGGGCACCACCACGATCTGGTTCTGGGCGCTGTCATCGACGCTGATGACGGCCACGCCGGTGGCATCGCGCGCACTGCGCTGCACATGCTGCACATCGATATGGTCGGCCACCAGGCCAGCGAGCAATTGGTCGGCATAGGCGTCCTCGCCCACGCAGGACAGCAGGCTGACGGCCGCCCCCTGGCGCGCACAGCTGACGGCCTGGTTGCCCCCCTTGCCGCCGGGCACCTGGCTGAGCGACTGGCCCAGCATGGTCTCGCCAGCGCGCGGCATATGCGGCACGCGCAGCACCAGGTCCATGTTCAAACTGCCCAGCACCACGATACGCGGCGCCTGGCTCAAGATAGGCACATTCACACTGTTTCTCCACTCACAATCGGCACGGCAGCCCGGGCCAGCGCCCGGCTGCTCTCGCGGGTGACCAGCGCCGGCACCAGCATCTGCGTGGCAGCGGCGGCCGGGCCGGCGCTGCGGCCGGCCTGGATGCGCTCCAGCAACCAGGCCAACGCCTGCTGGGCCATGGCCCGGGTCGGCTGGGCCACCGTGGTCAGCGCTGGCTGGGTATAGCTGGCCAGCTCGATATCGTCATAGCCCACCACGGCCACATCGCGCGGCACCTGCAGGCCCGCCTCATGCACGGCGCGCAGCGCGCCCATCGCCATCAGGTCGTTGCAGGCAAACACGGCCGTGGGCCGGTTGGCGCCGCCGTCGTGCAGCAGGCGCTGCATGGCCACATAGCCACCGTTGACGGTGAAATCACCATGCACCAGCAGATCGCTGGGCAGGCCCACCAGCTGCAGTGCCTGGCGCCAGCCCTGTACGCGCTGTTCGCTGGACTGCAGATCCTGCGGGCCAGCGACGCAGGCAATGCGCTTGCGGCCCAGGGCCATCAGGTGCTGGGTGGCCAGCATGCCGCCCTGCACATGGTCGGTCTGCACGCAGGGGCGCTCCAGGCCGGCAATGGCCCGGTCGATCAGCACCATCGGCAGCGCCGTCTGCACCAGGTGCTGGGACATCAGCGCGTCATCGCTGGTGGAGGCCACGATCAGGCCATCGACCCGCTTTTGCGACAGCACATCCAGGTAGACCTGCTGGCGCCCGGCATCGTTGTCGGTATTGCACAGCAGCAGCGCATAGCCGGCCGCAAAGCAGGCGTCTTCGACCGCGCGTACCAGCTCGGCAAAATAGGGATTGGAGTTGTCCGGCACCAGCATGCCGATGGTGTGCGTGGCCTGGGTCTTGAGGCTGCGCGCCACGGCGCTGGGCACATAGCCCAGGGTCTGCACGGCTTCCAGCACACGCTCCTGCGTGGCCGGCAGCACCGAACGCGTGTTGTTCAGCACATGCGAGACCGTGGTGACGGACACGCCCGCCAGGCGCGCCACGTCCTTGATGCTGCTCATCACCACCGTCAGGCCCGGCGTGCGGCACGGCGCTGGCGCACCGTGTCGATGATCACGGCCACGACGATCACCGCGCCGGTGATGATGCGCTTGGCCGGCTCGCTGGCGCCGATCTGGGCCAGGCCCGCTTCCAGCACCGCGATGATCAGCACACCAAAGAAGGTGGCGATCACCGAGCCGCGCCCGCCCATCAGGCTGGTGCCGCCGATCACGACGGCGGCAATCACCTGCAGCTCCATGCCGCTGCCGGCATTGGGGTCAGCGGCCTCCAGGCGGGCCGACTGCATCAGGCCTGCCAGGCCGGCGAGCAGGCCGGTCAGTGCAAACACCAGGATGCGGATGGGGCGCGGATCGATACCGGCCAGGCGCATGGCCTCTTCATTGGTGCCGATGCCGACCACATAGCGGCCGAACACGGTGCGGGTCAGCACAATCTGGCCCAGCGCCACCACCACGATGGCGATGACAAAAGCCGCCGAGACGCCAGCGGCAATGGGCGCCGCCAGGCCCGAGATCGCATCGCCCACATACTGGGTGCGCGAGTCGGTGACCAGGTAGGCGGCGCCACGCAGCGCTTCGAGCATGCCCAGCGACACAATGAAGGTGGGCAGGCGCCAGACCACCGAGATGGAGCCCAGCACCGCGCCGCACAGCAGGCCGCAGAGCAGGCCCAGCGCACCCGCAGCCCAGGGGTTGAGGCCCCAGACCAGAATCGCCTGGGCCGCCACCGCCGCCGACAGCGCCAGCACCGAACCCACCGACAGGTCAATGCCCGCCAGGATCAGCACAAAGGTCATGCCGACGGCCATCACCGCCAGCGCGGGGATCTCATTGGCGATGGTGACAAAGGTCTCGGTGCTCCAGAAATACTCGCTGAGGAAACTGAACAGCGCGACCATCGCGGCGAGCACCAGAAACAGGCCCACATAGGTGCCCCAGGCCTGCATGCGGCCCGAAGACGCCTGCGAGGCGGCGCTGGCAGCCGCTGCAGCCGACGGCGTAGGCGCGCTGGCGCGCGCGGAAAGGGGGGTAGTCATGGCTTGGTCCTCTTGCCTGCTCTTTTATTCGGGGGTTGCAGCCTGTGCTGCGGCGTGGGCCGATGGGGCTTCATCCACATTGCCAAAAGCGGCGGCCAGCAACTGCTGGTCGCTCCACTGGCCGCGCTCGAACACGGCCACCAGCTCGCCATCGTGCATCACGCCAATGCGGTCACACATGGCCATCAGCTCCCGCAGGTCGCTGGAGACCATCAGCACGGCCTTGCCGTCATCGCACATGCGGTCGATCTCGTGGTAGATGTCGGCGCGCGCGCCCACATCGACGCCGCGTGTAGGCTCATCGAGCAGCAGCACATCACAGGGCTGGTGCAGCCAGCGGGCAAACACCACCTTTTGCTGGTTGCCACCGCTCAGCGTGGAGACGGCCTGCTCGGCGCTGCGCGAGCGGATGCGCAGGCGCTCGACAAAATGGCGGGCCACTTCGCTCTCCTGCGCGCGCTGCAGCCAGCCGCCGCGTGCAATCTTGTGCATGCCCGCCAAGGTGGTGTTGGCGCGGATCGACTGGGACAGCAGCAGGCCTTGCGACTTGCGGTCTTCGGTCACCAGGCCGATACCGGCCCGGATCGCCTGCACGGGGCTGTTCCAGTTGGGCGCCACCGTCTGCGTGGGCGCGGGGCTGCCAGCGGCATGCAGGCTGATTTCGCCGTGCTCGGCGCGGTCTGCGCCAAACAGCAGGCGCACCAGCTCGGTACGGCCCGAGCCGACCAGGCCCGCCAGGCCCATGATCTCGCCCGCATAGAGCGACAGACTGACGCCGCGCACCTGCGCGCCGCGCTGCAGATTTTTGGCAGACAGGCGCAGCGCACCACGCGCGCGGCGCGGCCGGCCTTCGTTGTCCTGCACCGCATGGCCCACCATGCGCTCGACCAGCTCATGCTCCTGCACGCCCTGCATGGGCCGCACATCGACCAGGCGGCCATCGCGCAGCACGGCCACCTTGTCGGCGATGCGCTGCAGCTCTTCGAGCCGGTGCGACACATAGACCAGCGCCACACCGCGCTCCTTGAGCAGTGCAATCTGTGTGAACAGGTGCTCGGTTTCCTTGAGCGTGAGCATTGCGGTGGGCTCATCGAGCACCAGCACCCGCGTGCCCTCCTGCAGGTTACGGGCGATCTCCACCATCTGCTGCTGGCCAATGCCCAGCTGCGAGACGGGGGTGTCCGGATCGATATGCTCCATGCCGATCTTGGCCAGCTGGGTGCGGGCCAGCGCCCGCATCGCCGCATGGTCCAGCCAGCCGAGCCTGTGGGGGAGCTGGCCGAGCAGCAGGTTCTCGGCCACCGTCAAGGTAGCCACCAGGCCCAGCTCTTGCATCACCATGCGCACGCCCAGGCGCTCGGCTTCGCGCCGCGACGCGGGGGCAAAGGGCTTGCCATCGAGCTGCATCTGCCCCTGCGATGGATCCACCAACCCGCACAGAATCTTGGACAAGGTGCTCTTGCCCGCGCCGTTTTCACCGGTCAGCGCCATCACTTCGCCCGCCTGCAGATCCAGGCTCACGCCCTCCAGCACCAGGGTGCCGGAGTAGGCTTTGCCGATCTGCTGCAAACGCACGCGTGGCGTGCCGGCGCCTTGCGCCTCAGTCGTAGCCATGGGGTGCGCCGTGATTACTTGCTGTCCTTGGTCACCAAGGACACATCGGTCTTGACTTCAGCGGGCAGCTCGTTCTGCTTTTTCTTCTCGGCCAGCGCCTTGAGGGCGATCTCGATGCCGAACACAGCCTGCTTGGCAGCGTACTGGTCGGCGGTGGCCAGCACGCGGCCGTCCTTCAGCATGGGCTTGATGGCGGCGATATTGTCATAGCCCACGACCTGCACCTTGCCGGTGCGGCCGGCGGCCTTCACCGCTGCGACCACGCCCAGCGCCATGCTGTCGTTGCCTGCCATGATCGCCTTCAGATCAGGGTGCTCGCGCAGCATGCCGGCGGCCACCGTGTTGCCCTTGTCGATTTCCCACTGGCCCGACTGCAGGCTGACCACGTTGGCGCCAGCGGCCTTCATCGCATCCTGGAAGCCCAGCGTGCGCTGCTGGGCGTTGAAGGTGGTCGAGACGCCTTCGACGATGCCCACCTTGTCACCGGCCTGCAGCTGCTTGCCCAGGAAATCGCCCACCAGCTTGGCGCCGGCACGGTTGTCCGGACCCACGAAAGGCACGTTCAGGTCCTTGCTCTTGAGCGCGTCGGCATCGAGCTTGTTGTCGATGTTGACGATCAGCACGCCCTTGTCTGCCGCATTTTTCAGCACCGACACCAGGGCCTTCGAGTCCGCCGGGGCGATCACGATGGCCTGCACGCGCTGGGCCACCATCTGCTCGACCATCTTGATCTGCGCGGCCGTGTCGGTCTCGTCCTTGATGCCATTGGCCACCAAGGTGTACTGGGCGGCATTGGCCTTCTGGTGCGCCTTGGCGCCGTCTTCCATCGTGCGGAAGAACTCGTTGGCCAGCGATTTCATCACCAGCGCCACTTTGGGCTTATCAGCCGCAACGGCTTGGTGGGAAAAACCAGCCACGGTGGCCAAAGCCAGCGCAGCAGTCAGGGTACGGCGGGTAAAGCGCATGAGATAAGTCTCCGAAGGATTGTTGTGCATCGCGCGGTGCCATCCACAGCAGTAGCCGCGAGATGCCGCATGTTTGCATGGGCGCAAACGTTTGCGCCCCGGAGTTTACCCGAAGGTCAAACAAGATTTCACGAGTGGGTCATGCCGGGCAAATGCTTCGGCGGCACCCGCTTGGGCAACCCGCTACGGCTGCCTGCAGGCGGCCTTTCAGCGGCTCAGCCCTGGTGCGGATGGCGCCAGACCATGGCCGCCAGAATCACGATCCCCAACACCAGTGCAGCGCCTGCGGCCGCCAGGCCATAGGCAAAGCCCTGCTGGGTGCTCGCGCTGTGGGCCAGCATCCAGGCGACCATCGGCGGGCCTACGATCTGGCCCAAGCCGTAGGCCGCCGTCAGCAGACCCGGAAAGCTGCTGAGCGCGCTCGGCCAGATGCGGCGCGCCTCTTGCAGCGCAAAAAAGGTCAGCGCCGTAAACGGCAGGCCCAGCAGCAGGCTGCCCAGCGAAAAGCCCAGCGGCGTCGGCCACAGCGCACTGATGGCAATGGACACGGCCTGGATGCCGTAGCCGGCCATCAGCAGGCGGCGCCGGTCCCAGCGGGTAGGCAAATGGGTCGAGAGATAGGCGCCCAGTGCCACGCCGCCACCGAACATGGGCCAGAACAGGTCGGGCCAGACCGAATCGGCGGGCAGCGCGCCGCGCGCAATCACCGGCAGGTAGGTGGCGGTGACGATATAGCCCAGGCCGGCCAGACTGTAGGCCAGGGTCAGCAGCAGCCGGTCGACCGGGCCCTCGGGTGCGGCTGCCACAGCGGCGCCGGTCTGCGTATGGGCAGGCGGTGGCGCCAGCGGGCCGCGCACCACCGTCATCACCATCAGCCAGAAGACCAGCGCCAGCAGCGCAAACGCCAGCCAGGCGCTGACGGCATGCCAGCCGGCTGCCACCATGGCGCTGGTGGCCAGGCCGGTCAGCGCAATGCCGATGCCCGGGCCGCAAAACAGCAGGCCGCCCATCTGCGGCCGCCCCAGATGCGCCAGCTGCGACATGCACCACAGGGTGATATTGAGGAACACCACGGCGCTGGCCACGCCCGAGACAAAGCGCAGGCTGGCCCAGGCGCCGGGCCAGTTCAGTGCCATCGCCGCCGTCAGCACGGCGGTGATGAACAGCCACCAGTGCACCATGCGCGAGGGGTGCAGCCGCTGCATCAGGCCTTGGGCTACCCAGGGCAGCACCATGCACAGCAGCGAGCCGACAAAGTAGCCCAGGTAGTTGCTCATCGCCAGCCAGCTGCCCTGCGCCAGATCGATGCTGCCGTCATGCAGCATCATCGGCATCAACGGGGTGAACGCAAAGCGCCCCACGCCCATGGCCGAAGCCAGCGCCACCATGCCCGCCACGGCCACCAGCCATGGGCGCTGGTTCCAGGGCAGCGAAGCGCTGGAGGAGGAAGGGGAAACCGAAGAGCTGACCGAGGGTGGCATGGTGCGAACCTGACGTTTATGTATCTTTTCTAGAGATGCTATGTTAAATTAACATCTTCAAAAAAGATAGATACAAACGTGTTGGATCTCGCCACCCTTGCCATCTTTCAGCAGGTCATTGCCAGCGGCAGCATCACCCGTGCTGCGCAGCAGCTGGGCCGCGCCCAGTCCAATATCACCACCCGCATCCAGCAGCTGGAGGAGTCGCTGGGCGTTGCGCTTTTTGTACGCGAAGCCCGGCGCATGGTGCTGACACCCGAGGGACAGCAGCTGCAGCGCTATGCCGACCAGTTGCTGACCCTGGCCGAAGAGGCCACGCAGAGCCTGCGCGGCCAGCACCCCAGCGGCCGGCTGCGCCTGGGCTCGATGGAGAGCACCGCCGCCGCGCGCCTGCCGCTGCCACTGGCCACGTTCCACCGCACGCACCCGCAGGTGCAGCTGGAGCTGTCCACGGCTGCATCGCTGCAGCTGATGGAGCAGGTGCTGGACCACCAGCTCGATGCCGCGCTGGTCGCCTGGCCGCCGCCGGATGTGGATGCGCCGCTGCCGCTGGACCTGGTGCCGCTGTACGAAGAATCGCTGCAGCTGCTGCGCCCCGCCCAGACCCTGGAGGGAGAGCTGCCCCGCACCCTGGCCGGTTTCAGCGATGGCTGCACCTACCGCCGCATTGGCGAGCAATGGATGTCTCAGGCCCACGGCCCGGTTCCCACGCGGGTGCTGCAGTTGTCGTCCTACCACGCGATCATTGCGGCCGTGGCCGCAGGCAGTGCGGTGGCCGTCGTGCCACAGACCGTGCTCGACCTGCAGCGCCACCCGCTGCCTGTGCACAGCCAGCCGCTGGGCAGCTGCACCACGATGTTTGTCACCCGCCAGGGCTATGCCACGCCGGCGGTGCAGCAATTGCTGGCGGTCCTGCAGACGGCCGCACCTACCCCTTTAACAGCAGCGATGGAGACCGTATGACCCGCGATGTGATGCAAGAACTGGGCCTGCAGCTGCCTGTGGTGCAAGGCCCGATGACCGGCGCGGACAGCGCAGCGCTGGCCGCTGCCGTCAGTGCGGGCGGCGGCCTGGGCTCGCTGGGCTGCGGCATGCGCTCGCCCCAGGCGATGGCTGAGGCCGCTGCCGCAGTGCGCGCGCAGACCGACCGGCCCTTTGCGATGAACCTGTTTGTGCAGGCCACCCCCGCACCCGATGCCGCCACCGTGCAGCAGGCCCTGCAGCGCCTGGCCCCGCTGTACGCCCGTTTTGGCGCGGAGCCCGCCGTACCCAGCCAGTGGTGCGAAGATTTTGCGCAGCAGCTCGATGCACTGGCCGCCTGCCGCCCGGCAGTGGCCAGCTTTACCTTCGGCATCCTCAACGCCGCCCAGGTGCAACGCCTGCAGGCGGCCGGCAGCCAGGTCTGGGGCACGGCCACCACGGTGGCCGAGGCGTTGGCCTGGCAGGCGGTGGGGGCCGATGCCGTCATCGCCAGCGGCAGCGAGGCCGGTGGCCACCGGGGCACCTTCCTGGCGGACTATGCTTCGTCGATGGTCGCCACCTTGCCGCTGGTGCGCGACTGCGTGCGGCAGCTGCAGGTACCGGTAATTGCGGCCGGCGGCATCATGGATGGCGCCGGCATCGCCGCCGCACAGGCATTGGGGGCGCAGGCGGCGCAGATGGGCACAGCCTTTCTGGTCTGCCCCGAATCGGCCATCAACGCTGCCTACCGCGCTGCACTGGCCGCTGCCCAGGCCACCGACACCGTCACCACCCGCACGATCTCGGGCCGCCCTGCGCGCGGCATCCGCAATGCGATGATCGATGCGCTCGAAGCCGATGAGGCCGCCATTCCGCCCTACCCGGTGCAAAACGCGCTGACCGGCGCACTGCGCAAGCTCGCCGGCGCGGCGGGCGATGCGCAGTACCTGTCGCTGTGGGCCGGCCAGGGCGTGGCCCAGGCCAGAGCCCTGCCCGCTGCGCAACTATTGCACCAGCTCAAGCAAGAGTGGCAGGCAGCGGGCGCACAATAGCAGCCAATGCCCGGCAGCCTGGTCCGGGCCAGCAAAGACTGCCTGCCGTGAACACTGTTGCACCCTCTGCCCCTGCGCAAGCCTCCCGCCCCGTCATCCTGTCCATCCAATCGCATGTGGCCTGGGGCTATGTCGGCAACTCGGCGGCGGTGTTTGCGCTGCAGCGCCTGGGCTTTGATGTGCTGCAGGTGCATACGGTGCTGTTCAGCAACCACACGGGCTACGGGCAGTTCCGGGGCCAGATCCTGGGCGCCGAACATATCCGCGACATCCTCGCGGGCCTGCGCGAGCGCGGCGCGCTGCAGAAAGTGGGCGCCGTGCTCTCGGGCTACCTGGGCAACGCCGATACCGGCGCCGCCATTCTCGATGCCGTCAATGACATCCGCCAGGCCAATCCGCGGCTGCGCTACCTCTGCGACCCGGTGATGGGCGATGTGGGCCGGGGGCTCTTCGTCAACCCGGCGATCCCCGATTTTCTGCGCGACCAGGCCATCCCGTTCGCCAACATCATCACGCCCAACCAGTTCGAGTTCGAGCTGCTGAGCGGCACCAAGCTGGCGAGCACCGAAGAGGCTGTGGCTGTCGCGCGCCAGATGCGTGGGCGCGGGCCGGACACCATCGTCATCACCAGCCTGGCCACGCCCGACATCGCTGCCGGCCAGCTGGGCACCCTGGCCGTCAATGGGCAAGGCGCCTGGCTGGTGACCACGCCGCGTATCGACCTGCACCCCTTGCCCAATGGCATGGGCGATGTGTTTGCCGCCACCTTGCTGGGCCGGCTGGTGGATGGCCGCGCGTTGCCAGAGGCGCTGGAGCTGGCCACGGCTACCTTG
Organism: uncultured Comamonas sp.; assembly: GCF_964277875.1. Classification (NCBI taxonomy): domain Bacteria; kingdom Pseudomonadati; phylum Pseudomonadota; class Betaproteobacteria; order Burkholderiales; family Comamonadaceae; genus Comamonas; species uncultured Comamonas sp. The sequence goes on along the minus strand of NZ_CAXYJV010000030.1, from coordinate 49,901 downwards.
TATTCGCTGGTCCAGGGCACGCAGGCGGGCTCCCGTGATCTGCCGCTGGTGGCAGCGCAGGCCCAGCTGATCGAGCCGGCAGCGCGCTTTGCGTCCCGCCAGGTGGCCTGAGGCAACCCAAGTCGCTTATGGTTTCTGCTGCAAAGCCAGCAGTGCGCGCTCACGTCCGATCAGCGCACCCAGCAGCAGCACCAGCAGATAGACGTAGAACAGATGCCCGCTGTTGTGGGCAAAAAAGACCTGGGTCAGGCCAAAGCCGATGTAGCACATCGGAACCAGAATGCCGAGCATGCGCAGGTAGAGGATCTGGCGGTCCATGGGCATGCCCGGGCATTGCGCCATGCGCTTGCGGGTGGGCCAGAAGATCAGCAGCGGCACGGCATAAAAGGCCAGCAGCAAGGCCACTCCCACCAGGCCGCGCTTGGCAAACATGTCGAGCAGCTCGTTGTGCGCATGGTCATACGGCAGCACCGAGGCGCTGGCCTCGCCCGCTTCCACGCGGCGGGCTTTCTCTGCGATATAGCCTTGGAGGCCCCAGCCGGTCAGCGGCCTGTCCAGCCCCATGTGCCAGGCCAGGTGCCAGTGGGCCAGCCGCTGGCCGACCGAGGTTTCAGCCGCATGGCGGTCCTGCACCTCGTAGCTCTGCACCTCGTGCACGGCGGTGTGGTAGCGCTGGGCCATTTCATCGCCCTTGAGCAAGACCAGCCCGCCAATGCCCAGCACGGCCGCCAGCAGGCCCAGCCCCACCGGTTTGCGCAGGCCGCAGCGCCACAGCAGCGCCGCGCCTATCAGCAGAACAAAGGGCAGCACGATCCAGCTGCCGCGCGTATCCGACAGGATGACGGCCAGCAGGCCGAACAGGCTGCAGACCAAACCCAGCGCGCGCTGCCAGGGCGCCAATGAGCGCCACAGCAGCAGCACCCCAAAGCAGCAGGCCAGCGCCAGCACCAGCGCAATGCCGCTGAACTGGATCGCATTGGTAAAGCCATTGGCACGGTGGGCATCGGTCCAGCCCGTCTGGTAGACGGCGACCAGGCCCGCACCCAGGGCACCCGCCAGCATGCCCCAGCCCAGCGGGCGCACCCGGGGCGCAAAGGTCTGCAAAAAACCCAGGCCGGTGATGGCCAGTGCGTATTTGACGAACTGGTCGCTGCGCGAGCGCACATGCCAGTCATCGAAGCTCATGGTCCACATGACGGCCATGACGGCGAGCATCAGCGCCCAGGCCAGCGCGCGGCGGTCCCAGCTGCGGCCCCACCATTGGCGCACAAAAACCAGGCTGGCCAGCGCCAGCACTGCAGCGCCAAAGGAGTAGCCAGAGGGCAAGGTCAGTGCCACACCGGGCACCAGAAACGCCGCCAGCTGGCTGGCGCGTGCTGCGGCCGGGGGTGCAGCGGACGGCGCCGCAGCAGGGCTCATCTGCGCACGTCTCCGCTCAGGTAAGGGCGGTCATAGGCCAGTGCCACATAGCGGAAGAAGCTCTCCAGTGCGACGAACACGCAATACAGGAAGCCCGCGCCCCCGCACAGAAAGCCGAAATGGAAGAAGTAAAGACGCACAAACATCGCCACCGACGAGGCCATACCGCGCAGAATGCCGCCACGCACGCCTTCTTCGGCCCGCTTGGCGGCCCCCAGCATCGCGTACTGGGTGAGCTTTTCCAGGCTGGAATGCACGGTGCTGCGCGAATGGTGCAGCAGCGGTGTGCGCATCAGGTGGCGCGTCACATTGGTGCGGCTCAGTTGCGCCTCTTCATGCACCACGCCGGTGTACTCGCGCAGCAGGCCACGCCAGAACAGGCGCTCGACCTTGGCGGTGGAGCGCAGGTATTTCAGTTCCTTGCCGAAAGCGACCATGCGCCAGCGCACCATCCAGATGGCTTCCTCTCCCGACTGGACGATGGCCTCCAGCTCCTCGCGGAACGCGGGAGAGATGGTCTCATCGGCATCGAGGAAGAACACATAGTCCCCCTTGGCGTGGGCGAGCAGCCGGTTGCGCTGCAACGCAAAGCCCTGCCAGTCTTCGTAGCGAAACACCTGGGCACCAAGGCTACAGGCAATGGCGGTGGTACGGTCCACACTGCCACTGTCCACCACCACAACCTGGTCGGCAAACGAGGCACTGCGCAAGCAGGCCTCGATATTGTCTTCTTCGTTGAGCGTGAGGATGCCAATGGTCAGCGTCAGCCTGCGCGAAGCTGCAGCGCCGCCCAATGGGGAATCAGTCACTCAATGGCCACCGTGGAAGGTTTCGCCCGCCTTGAGCCGGTACACGGTACCGCAGTACGGGCATTTGGCCTCACCGCTGTGGCCGACATCCAGAAAAACGCGGGGATGGCCGCTCCACAATTTCATGTCTGCCTTGGGATTGGGGCAAAACACGCCACCTTGGGCGTTCAGGTCTTTGGCCAGCAACTCAACAACTGCCTGCGTCATGGTTTTCAACTTTCCTGCGCCGGCCCCGCACCCCTGTCGCGGACCGGCTTTCGATGATTCTGTAGGCACGGGCAATGGTGGGGACCAGCCCCAACGGGCTCCCGTGCTGGGCAGTGATTTTACGTGGACGGCGCCCGACTTGGCAGAAGATGCACATTGCGCACCTCAGATTTGACCGCCAAACCCGCCTAAAAGGGTGCCGCAGACGGGCGGCAGGTCGCCGTTGTTACAAGTGGGGCCGGCTCAAGGCTGCGGATGGGCGGGTGCAGCCGCGGCTTCGGCTGCGTCAGCCGGGCGCTGCAGGGTCCATTTGTGCAGGCGCCCGTGCACAAACTCGCAGGTCACCGATGAGTCCGTGTTGTCGCGCCACACAAACACCTCGGGCTGCTCCAGGTCCTTGGACTGGCGCAGGCCCAAAGAGCGCGTCATGGCCACCACATGGACCAGCGGCACATTGGGTTTGAGCTTGGCATTGAGCATCACCGCACTGGCGACATAGCCCAAAGGCCGCTCGGAGGCCCGCTTCATGATGGTCATCAGACGGGTGAAGTGCAGCATCAGCCACAGCACGATGCCGCCGCTGACGGCCAGCACGCCCATCCATTTGTAATTTTGGTAAGCAGCCCCCAGCAGCACCAGCAAGCCGATGGGGATCAGTATGTTTCTCCAGTTCATCGCGCTATTGTCCACTGCCTCCGGAGTTGCCGTTGTCTCCAGGGGCCAATTGGGCCGTCCCCCGCCCTGCGTTGCGCACATACGCTGTAACGATATTGGCCGGTTGCCCACTGGTTGGACTTCGCTTAGAGTGGCACCATCGGGCTATGGATTAACTATCAAAAGGCATTTAACGATGAATTTTGACACTTATCTGAGCGCGTCCCACCAGAGCTTCTGGCTGCTGGTGGTTACCGTCGTGCCTGCGCTGAGCCCGATCGGCATTTCGGTCTTCTTTCTGGCCTTGACCGAAGGCGCCAGCAAGGAATTGCGGCAAAGCATGGCCACCCGCATCGCCCTGCAGACCAGCGTGCTGATGGTCTTTTTCATGCTCTTTGGCGCCATCATCCTGAACCTGTTTTCCCTGTCCATCGACGTGGTGCGGCTGGGCGGCGGCCTGTTGCTGGCGGTGATCGGCTGGAGCATGATCAACGCCAAGCCCAATGAGGAGTTGCAAGAAAAGCCCACCCAGTCCTTGTCGCCAGAATCCGCCCGTCTGCTCACCTTCTACCCACTGACCTTTCCGCTGTCGTTTGGTCCGGGCACGCTGGCAGCGACCATCACGGTCAGCGTGGCAGTTCTGGACAGCGAGTCCAACGCCGTCGTCGCTGCCAACCTGCTCGGTGCCGTCGCCGGATGCCTGGTTGCAGGCAGCACGGTACTCATCTGCTACCGCTATGCAGACCGGATACTCAAACCGCTGGGCAAGAGCGGCGTCATGGTCTTCCTGAACTTCTCGGCTTTCATCCTCATGTGCCTGGGCATCCAGGTGGCCTGGGGCGGGCTGCGCAACCTGCTCACCGAGGTGCTGCGCCGTGGCGTTGCCTGAGACCTACGAACACTTGCACAGATACCGGATCCCTTCACACAACAGCGCTTTAATTTTGATAGCATTTGAGCTTGCCTGGTATCCAGCCCTGGCCGTCAGCCCCTGAGTCCAACGCCCTGCCATGCCTGCGAGCGAGCCCGCCGGCCTGCAGGGCGCGAACCCCAACACCATGACCCATTGCACATCTTCCCCTTTGTGGCGCAACGGCCTGGCGCTTGCGCTGGCTGCCTTGCTGGCAGCGCCCGCCATGGCCCAGGCGCCGCTGGTACAGACGGCCAACCCGCTCGCGGCGGAGGCTGCCGTGCCGGCGCCCACGGCGCCACCGCTGTCACCCTCAGCGCCAGCAACACCGGGAACGCCTGCTGCTGCCAGCCAACCCGCAGCGGCGGCCGAGGCCCCGCCCCCCTCCCCCGACGCGCAGCAGGCCTATATGGCTGCGCGCGACAAGCTGGTGCAGATCCGCACCCTGCGCCGCCAGACCAATACGCAAAGCAGTACCGGTTCGGGCTTTTTTGTCTCCGAGGATGGGTTGCTGATCACCAACTACCACGTGGTCAGCCAGCTCGCGCTGGAGCCCGAACGCCACCGCGCGGTGCTGGTCTCGGTCAGCGGCCAGGAGGCGCCGGTGCAGCTGCTCGCGATCGATGTGCTGCATGACCTGGCCTTGCTGCGCGTCACCCCCCCGCCAGCCAGCGAAGCGGCCCCAGCGCCCCGCTACAGTGCGCTGCCACTGCGCCCCAGCAGCCGGCCGCTGAGCGGCGGCGAGCGTATCTTCTCGCTGGGCAACCCGCTGGACGTGGGCTTTGCGATCACCGAGGGCACCTACAACGGTCTGGTGCAGCGCAGCTTCTACCCGCGCATCTTCTTTGGCGGCACCCTGAACCCGGGCATGAGCGGTGGCCCGGCCATCGACACCCAGGGCCGGGTGGTCGGTGTCAACGTGGCCAAGCAGCTGGGCGCAGAGCAACTGAGCTTTCTGGTGCCGGTGGAGTTTGTCGAGCAGCTGCTCGCGCAGGGCCGCGAGGCTGCCCCGGTCAAGGGCGCCATGCATGCCGAAGTCACACGCCAGCTGATGGCCCACCAGAAGGACCTGGTCGACCGGGTGCTGAGCGGCAGCAGCCGCAGCGAGCGCTATGGCCCCTACCGCGTGCCCGTGCCGTCCGAAACCCTGGCCCGCTGCTGGGGCGATGGCCGTGAGCGGCGCAGCGAATCCTTGTTCGATTTCGAGCGCAGCCAATGCCGCATCGACAGCGAAGTCTTCACCGGTGATGGCGATGTCGGCGGCCTGGGCATGCGCTACGAAGCCTACGACGCCCCGCGCCTGAGCCCCTGGCAGTTTGCCCATACCTATGGCAGCAGCTTTGCCAATGAACCGATGCGCAAGCGCGGCAACCGTGTGCGCACCGGCTATGAATGCCGCGAGGATTTTGTCGCGGGTGACGCCAAGCTGCCGCTGCGCGCCGTCGTCTGCATGGCCGCCTACCGCAAGTTCAGTGGCCTGTATGACCTGACCGTGCTGGCCGTCTCGGTGGACCAGCCGCGCCAAGGCGTGCTTGGCCGCCTCAACGTCAGTGCCGTGAGTTTTGACAATGCCCAGCGCCTGGCCCGCCAGTACCTGCAAGGCTTCTCCAGCGAGGCCGCCCAATGAGCCAGCACGATTACCCTGAATTGACCGATATCGCTCCCGAACACGAAGACACCAGCACCCAGGCGCCTGCCGCTGCGCATGCGCCTGAAGGCGCGGTACTGGAGCTGGTCGAACGCGGCCACCGCCTGGCGATGGCCTTGCCGGTGTTTGCCTGGCCCTGCACCATCGGCCGCGCCGCCACCAATGACCTGGTGCTGACCGACCCCAGTATCGGACCCAGCCATGTGCGCCTGCACCGCCTGGATGCAGGCCAAGCTAGTGCGGGCCCCCCTGATGCGGGCCAATACGAAGTCGAGGTGCTCGACAGCACCAATGGCGTCTGGCATGGCCGGCGCCACTACAGCGCCGGCGAGCGCTTTGTCTGGCAGCCCGGTCAGCGCCTGACCCTGGGCCGCGGCGTGCAGCTGAACCTGCGCAGCACCGCCCAGCCCTTGCCCGCCACCCAGCGCTGGCGGCCGTTCTCGCGCGCCCAAGGCCTGCTGACGGCCATGGCCCTGGTGCTGCTCGTGCTGCTGTCGGCCTGGACCACCTGGCTGGGCGCCACCGAAACCGGTGCCCTGGCCCGCCAGCTGCCCGCCATCCTGCTGTGGATGCTGGGCGGCCTGCTGGTCTGGACCCTGGGCTGGTCGATGATGGGCAAGCTGTTCACCGGGGTGACCGGCTTCTGGCGCCATGTCTGCATTGCCTCGGTCGGCATGGTCGCCATGGCCTTGCTCGATGTGCTGCTGTCGGTAACGGGCTTTGCCATGTCCTGGCCCATGCTCAGCCGCTTTGCCAGCCTGGCGTCCTTCACGTTGATGGCCGTGGTCATCTGGTTCCATCTGCGTGCAGCCACCTTGGTGTCGGCCCGTACCTTGGCGCTGGCTGTTGGCGGCTTGCTGGTGCTGGGCATCGGCGCCAAGCTGGGCCTGCAGTGGCAGACGCAAAAGCGCCTGGGTGACAACCTCTACATGTCCACCATGCTGCCGCCTGAATGGCGCTTGGCCCCTACCACCTCGGTGGACCAGTTCATGCAGGGCACCGACAGCATGCGCGAGCAGCTGCAAAACCGCAGCCAGCTGGAGAAGGACGACGACGAGGAAGGCGACGACAGCGGTCTCGATTGAGCCGCGATGCGTGGGGCAAGCCGCTGCCCCATGACTGACAAACCGGCGGCGGCCCGCTAGCATCGAGGGACTCGACCTGATTCCCGAAGGACCAAGATGCAGTACCGCCAGCTGGGCGCCAGCCCTCTCCAAGTCTCCGCCCTCTGCCTGGGCACGATGATGTTCGCCGACCAGACCGATGCCCAGGAGGCGGCCGCCATCGTCGCCGATGCGCGCGCCCAGGGCGTCAACTTCATCGACACCGCCGACATCTACAGCAAGGGCGAGTCCGAGCGCATGGTGGGCCAGCTGCTGCAGGGCCAGCGCGATGACTGGGTGCTGGCCACCAAGCTCGGCAACCCCATGGGCAGCCAGCCCAACCAAGGCTACTACTCACGCGCCTGGATGCTGCGCGAGGTCGAGGCCAGCCTGCGCCGCCTGCAGACCGACCGCATCGACATTCTCTACCTGCACCGCGACCGCGCCGGCCTGCAGCTGCACGAGCCGCTGTATGCGCTCAAGCACCTGATCGACAGCGGCAAGATTCTGTACTGGGGCCTGTCCAATTTTCGCGGCTGGCGCATTGTCGAGGCCGTCTACACCGCCCGCGAGATCGGCCTGCCGCCCCCCGTCGTCTGCCAGCCCTATTACAACCTGCTCAACCGCATGCCCGAGACCGACATCCTGCCCGCCTGCGCGCAGTTCGGCATCGGCGTCGTGCCCTTCAGCCCGATTGCGCGGGGCGTGCTCAGCGGCAAGTACCAGCCAGGCATGGAGCCGCCCAAGGACAGCCGCGCCGGCCGCCAGGATGCCCGCATCCTGCAGACCGAGTTCCGCCCTGAATCCCTCGTGATCGCCAAGCAGGTGCAGCAGCACGCCGAGCGCCAAGGCATCAGCGCTGCGCAGTTTGCCACCGCCTGGGTGCTGGCCCACAACGCCATCAGCGCGGTCATCGCGGGCCCGCGCACCTTGAAGCAGTGGCAGGACTACCAGCCCGCGCTGAACTACCAGATCACCGTGGAAGACGAGCGCCTGGTCAACGGCCTGGTCAGCCCCGGCCATCCATCAACGCCCGGGTACAACGATCCGGCGCATCTGTGGCCGCAGGGGCGGCTGGTTTAAAGGCGGCTACACGGCGGCAGCCCAAGCCAGCCCATAGGGCAGCTGCGCAGGGCCAAATAGAAAATGCAGTACGCGCCGGCGGCTGCTGCCACTCGCTTTGGACGAGGCGTGCAGCAGCAGGGGCCGCATCACCAGCGCCTCGCCTTGCGCAGCCGGGCATGTGACCTCTCCCCGTTCGTCACGCAACTGCACAGCGTCTGCGCTATCGATGACACCCATGGCGTGGGAGCCTGGCACCACGCGCAAGGGTCCATCATCGGGGCCGCAGTCCTCCAGATGCACACGCACCGCCACCAGTTGTTCCAGCACCTGTGGTGGTGCCTGCACAAAATAGGTTGCTTCCTTGAGCGCCCAGCCTTTGAGCGCGGGGTGTTCCATCTTGCGCTGCACCGGTATTGACAGATCCTGGTGCAGCGCCACCAGCCAGTTGCTGTCGCGCGACTTTTCGAAATAGCTGCATTGCACCGCCAGATGGCCTGGAGGAATCAGATCGGCCAGGCCAGGGGCTGCACGCAGCTGTCCGGCCAAGCGCTCGCACCATGGCAAAGTCAGCAGATGGCGTGCGCCCGGCCCCTGCCCCGTGTGCCCTTGCAGGTCTGCCAGCACCGATGCGCAGCCAGCGGCAGCCAGTACACCGGGAACCAGCACAAAGCCGTCACGCGCAAAGGCATCTGCCAGCATGCGCTCAGTCCAACCCACGCACCAGCGAGATCGCCTCATCCACCCGGTCCACCGCGTGGATGGTGATGCCCTCGATCGGCTTTTTGGGTGCATTGGCCTTGGGGACGACGGCGACGGTAAAGCCCAGCTTGGCAGCTTCCTTCAGGCGCTCCTGCCCGCGCGGGGCCGGGCGCACTTCACCGGCCAGGCCCACTTCGCCAAAGGTAATGAAGCCCTTGGGCAGCGCCTTGCCGCGCAGGCTGCTGGTGATGGACAGCATGACGGCCAGGTCGGCCGCAGGCTCGCCAATGCGCACGCCGCCGACGGCGTTGACGAAGACGTCCTGGTCCGCGCAGGCCACGCCGGCATGGCGGTTGAGCACGGCCAGCAGCATGGCCAGGCGGTCGCGGTCCAGGCCCACCGACAGGCGGCGCGGGCTGGGGCCGCCGCTGTCGACCAGCGCCTGGATCTCGACCAGCAGCGGGCGGGAGCCTTCCAGGGTCACCAGCACGCAGCTGCCGGGCACCGGCTCGCTGTGCTGGCTCAGAAAGATGGCGCTGGGGTTGCTCACCCCCTTGAGGCCTTTTTCGGTCATCGCGAACACGCCGATCTCGTTGACGGCACCAAAGCGGTTCTTGATGGCGCGCACCAGGCGGAAGCTGCTGTGCGTATCGCCTTCGAAGTACAGCACGGTATCGACCATGTGCTCCAGCACGCGCGGGCCGGCCAGCGCGCCTTCCTTGGTCACATGGCCCACCAGCACCACGGCAATGCCGGTGCTCTTGGCCATGCGGGTCAGGTGCGCCGCGCATTCGCGCACCTGGGCCACCGAGCCGGGGGCCGAGCTGAGCTGGTCCGAGTACATGGTCTGGATCGAATCGATGATGACGATGGCCGGCTGCGTGCTCTCGCAGGTGGCCAGGATCTTCTCCAGCTGGATTTCGCTCAGCACATCGACCTGGCTGTTGTCCAGCCCCAGTCTGCGTGAGCGCAGCGCCACCTGGGCACCGCTCTCTTCACCGGTCACATAGAGTGCTGGCAGGCCCTGGCGCTGCAGCGCATCGACCGCCTGCAGCAGCAAGGTCGATTTGCCGATGCCCGGGTCGCCACCGATCAGCACCACACCGCCTTCGACAATACCGCCGCCCAGCACCCGGTCGAGCTCGGCAATGCCGCTGGGGGTGCGGGCGACTTCGGTGGCTTCGATGGCCGCCAGCGGCGTGACGGCCTGGGCTTGGCCGGCATAGCCGGTGCGCCCGGTCTGGCTCAGGCGGTTCTTGCCGCCCCCCGCCGATTCGGTGGCGCTCTCCACCAAGGTGTTCCAGGCATTGCAGGACGGGCACTTGCCCAACCAGCGCGGGCTGGTGCCGCCGCATTCGCTGCAGATGTAAACGGATTTCTCTTTGGCCATGGCGAGGATGTTTCGGTACAGACACCCATGGTAACGGCGAGCGCAGCGCGGCGCCGGCAAATCGTTTAGCATCCCCAGGCGATACGGCAGACGCCATGCACCGGCGCACCGGAACCTGCCCCATCACCCCCATCCAGCACCGCATCCAAGGAGACCCATGAGCCAAGACCTGACCCTGTACTACGCCCCCGGCACCTGCGCCCAGGCCGTGCTGATTGCCTTGCACGAGGCGGGCGCCGCCTTCCAGGCCCAGCGCCTGAACATGGCAGAAGGTGCGCAGCGCACGCCCGCCTACCTGGCCATCAACCCCAAGGGCCGCGTGCCTGCGCTGGTCACCCCGCAAGGCGTGCTGACCGAGACGGCTGCACTGCTGCTGTATGTGGCACAAACCCACCCTGACAAACAACTGGCGCCGCTGAGCGACCCGTTCCAACTCGCCCGTCTGCAGGAGTTCAACAGCTACCTGGCCTCGACCGTGCACATCAGCCATGCCCACCGCCCACGCGCAGCACGCTGGGCCGATGACGAAGCCGCACAAAAGGCCATGCAGGCCAAGGTGCCGCACAACATGCGCGATGCCTTTGCACTGATCGAGCGGCACTACCTGGGCGACAAGACCTGGGTGATGGGCGAGCAGTACACGGTGGCCGATGGCTACCTGTTCACGATGGCCGGCTGGCTCAAGAGCGACAGCGTCGATATCAACGAGTTCCCGCGCGTGGCCGCGCACTACGCCCGCGTGGCGGCACGGCCTGCGGTGCAGGCGGCGCTGGCGCAGAGCGCTTAAGGCTGGTATTCGGCCGGATCGAGGTGCTCGACCGGCGGCGGTGGCGGCTGCGACACGCCCGCCACCGGCTCCCAGCCTGAGCCATTCCAGTCATGCATGGCCGCTTCGCGCTGGTAAAAGCGGGCCAGCAACTGGGCACCGGCGGTACTGCAGGCCTGGCCGGCAATGCCGGCGCTGTACACCGCCTCATAGGCAAGCGGGTGCGGTATCTTGCCAACCACCTGCACCTCGGCGGAGCGGGGCAGTTCGCTGCGCAGCAGCAGGCCCAGCTCCGCATCGCCCCGGGCCACCAGCTGCGCCACCTGGGGGCCAAACACCTTGATGCTCTTGGGCAGAACCTTGGCGCTCAGATCCAGTTCGCGAAACAGCTTTTGCTCGATAAAGTCGCTGCCATCGGCCGAGGGGTAGGCGATGCTGCGGGCCGCCTCCAGCATCTGCTTGGCATCTTCGGTGTCCTTGAGCACCGGCAGCGGACGGCCGGCCTGCACGATGGCGATCAGCGGCGAGCGCACCACATCGTAGAGACGCCCCGGGCGCACCAGGCCATGCGCCTGCAACAGCTGCAACACAGGGCGCGGCGCCAGTACCAGATCGACACAGCGCGCCTGCTGCAGGTACGGGGTCAGCTCCTGCACCACCACATGCGGCGCGCCATAGCCGGGCTCGGCACGGATCTGCGTGGGGATCATCAGCTGGCCGGCCAGTGCCCGGTGCACGGGTACAAAGCCTTCGGTCATCAGCAGCTGCACCGGCAGGCTGGCCTGGGCCAGGCTGGGTTCGGCCTCCGGCTGCGGCGGCTCGGAGGCACAGCCCGCCAGCACCGCAGCGGCACAGCTGAGCAAGAAGGAGCGGCGAAGAGGCATCAGGCGCATGCCGGCATTATCAGACAGCCGCGCCAACCCTCACTACCGGCCCCTTAATTCACCACATTCAACAGGCGCCAGTCGATGTAGTTGTCCGCGCGGGTCGGGATGCTGACCTTCTTGCTGGCCGCCCAGGGGGTGATCAGGTTGAACAGCGGGATATGCGAGATGGCCTTGTGCTCGTTGAGCAGCACCTTCTCGATCAGCTGGTTGCGCAGCTTCAGGTCGGTCTCGGTCTTGACGCGCTCGATCATCGCATCCTGCTGCGGGTCGGAGAAGCGGCCCAGGTTGAAGTTGCCATCGCCGCTGCCGCCCGGCGAGCGCAACAGCGCCTGCAGGCTGTAGTAGGCATCAAAGGTGGGCACCGACCAGCCCAGCAGGTACACGCTGGCTTCGTAGCGCTGGATCATCGGGAAGTAGGTGGCAAACGGGTAGGTGCGCAGCTTGGCCTTGATGCCCACCTTGGCCCACTGGGCGCTGATGGCCTGGCAGAGCTGCTCATCGCTGGGGTAGCGGCCGGCAGGGCAGGAGAACTCGAACTCGAAGCCATCCGGGTAGCCCGCCTGGGCCAGCAGCTTCTTCGCGCCCTCGGCATCGAAGGCGAGGCGCTGGTCGGCCTGCTTGGTCCAGCCATTCACATGGTGGGCGATCAAGGTGCCGGTGGGCTGGGCCAGGCCACGCATCACCACGCGCTGGATGGTGCCCATGTCGATGGACTGGTATAGCGCCTGGCGCACGCGCACATCCTTGAACGGGTTCTTGCCCTTGACGCTGGACTGCGGAAGTTCGTCGCGGAACTGGTCCATCCCCAGGAACAAGGTGCGGTCTGCTGCGGACTCCAGCACCTGCAGGTTGGGCGCCTGCTTGATGCGCTGCAGGTCATTCATGCTCGGGTCGATGATGAAGTCCACCTCGCCCGACAGCAGCGCTGCGGTGCGCGTGGCGTCCGACTTGATCGGCGTGTACACCGCCTGCGTGATGTTGCTCGGGTACTGGGTCTTGCCCCACCACTGCGGGTTGCGCTTGAGCACCAGGCGCGAATCCTGCGACCAGCTGTCGAGCACATAGGGGCCGGTGCCCAGCGCATGGCGGTGGGCATAGTTCTCGTCCTTGGCCTTGATGTCCTTGGGCACTTCGGACTGGTGCTGCACTGCCCAGGCCTTGCTCATGATGCGCAGCTCGGTCAGCTGGTTGACCAGCACCGGATTGGGCACCTCCGAGAAGATATCCAAGGTGCCGGCATTGACCACCTCGATGCGGTCGATGCCCTGGGTGTAGACCACAAAGCCGGAACTCTTGGCCTTGGCCCGCTCCAGCGAGAACTTGACGTCATCGGCCGTCAGCGGCGAGCCATCGCTGAAGGTCACGCCTTCGCGCAAAGTGATGCGCAGCTGCTTGGGGTTGATGCGCTCCCACTTGGTGGCCAGCGAAGGCTCGGGCTTCTGGGTCTGGCTGTTGTACTCGACCAGGGCCTCGTACACCGCGCGGTGCACCGAGTTGTTGACGCCGACATTCTGCGCATGGATATCCCAGGACGACAGATCGGCCGAGCGGGTCCAGCGGAAGTTCGAAGCCTGGGCAGAAAATGCCATGCTGGCCACCGCGCCAGCGATGGCCAGGGTGCAGACGCTGCGCGCCCAGCCGTTGCGGCCTTGCAGATGAGTGGTAGGTTGCATCACAGACTCCTTCATTCCATGCAAAAAATCAAAACGCCGCACTATCGCAGTGCAGCCCGGCCCCGCCAACGATTTATTCGTTGTATCGATATGGGCCTGGCGCTGTGCAGTTTCTGCTAGCGGCGGGCGGGCAGGCCAGTGTAACGGCCCTGCTTCAACCGGATGCGGCCTGGGCCGGCGCGCGCCAGGCCACGGCCACGGGCCCTGCATCTGTCTGTAGTTCAGTCACCACCATGCCGGTGCGCCATCCCGCCGGCCGGTCCTCCGCCTCGGTCAATGCCAGCCCGGCGCATTTGAGCTGGGCTTCCAGCCGCGCCCATTGCCGGGCAAAGCCGCGCTGCCAGTCCATGCGCTGCAAGCCGGTCAGCGCAGCGGCTGCGTCAGGCTCCAGGTACAGCGCAGCCACCGCTGGCCAGCCAGCGGCATCGATATCCGTGGAGGCACTACCGGGCAGGCCTTGCACATCAATGCCGACGCAGCCATGTTGCGTGCAAGCCCATACCGCCATCGCATCGGCATAGCTGATGGACAGCTGCCACCCCGCCAGCGCTTGCCCATTGCGCAGCAGCTGCGGCGCCTGCCCAGCGCGGCGCTGCACAGCCAGTTGCGCCGGTGCACAGCCCAGCTGCGGCGCCAAGGCCTCGCCAATCGCCCGGTACACGGCCTCGCGCATCGCCTCGCGCGGCAGCACACCCGATGCAGCGGCGGCCATCCTCACCGCCTGGGCCCGCACCCGGCCCTGCAGCGCCGGCGGCAAGGCCAGCGGCTGCGGGGTCCCCGTGAGCGCTAGGCCCGCCATGGCGCGGCCGGTGCGCCCTGCCAGCGGCTGCCGGCCGGCAGGCGCTCGCCCTTCATCACCAGGGTCATCGGGCCCAGCTGCACGCCATCGCCCACCTCGGCGCTGTAGAGCACCGTGCAGCGTGCGCCCACCGTCACCCGCTCGCCAATCACCACGTCGTCCACCTTCATCACCCGGTCTTCGAACAAATGGGTTTGCGGGCAGGACAGCGCATTGAGCTCGCTGTGCGCGCCGATGGTCACGCAGTCGTGTTCGGTGATGTCGGTGGTGTCCAGGTAGGCGCTGCTGGCAATCTTGCTGCCCAGCAGGTTCATCGCCAGATTGAGCCAGGGCGTGCCGCGCAGGTAGCGCAGAAAATTGGGCACCGCAATGCCTTCGTACATGCTGGTGGTGGCCTCGGACAGCCAGACAAAGGGCGTCCACATCGGCGCGGCCTTTTTGCGGTAGCGCCCCACCAGCAGCCACTTGAACAGCGCCACCGCCCAAAAAGCGACCAGACCGAACACCATGCCGGCAACCGCCAGGTCCAGCACCACCGCACCCCAGCGGCCCGCTGCTGCCAGCGGCATCGCGTCGAGCACGATCGCATAACCGGCCGCAATCACCAGCGCATGGGGCGCGCCAATGCGGAAGGCTTCGACCAGGCCCCGGCCCAGCACGCGGCGGCGCGACGGGGCAAAGGTCAGGTGGGCGGGGTAGCCCTGCACCACTTCGCGCGCGGGCAGGTTGATGGCCGGCGAGCCGATCCAGGTCTGGCCCGCCTGCATGTCGGCATTGCGCGGCACGGCCGACATCACGCCGATCAGCACCCCTTCGGGGATGGTCGAGCCATCGGGCACATAGGCGCCATTGCCGATGAAGCTGCGGCGCGACACCACGGTGGGCTGCACCGTCATGTAGCCGCCATCGATGCGCTCATCGCCCAGCATCACCGCATCGGCCACAAAGCATTCGTCGCCCAGGGTCAGCATATCGGGCACCACGCCCAGCGCGGTCGACAGCTCGGTGCGCTTGCCCACCTTGGCGCCGAGCATGCGGTACCAGCTGGCCGAGAACACCGTGGCATAGATGCCGTGCAAGGTGGCCAGGCTGCCTTCCTGGATCTGGTTGGTGAGCCACTTGCCCAAATAACGGCCACTGTGCACCGACCAGGTGCCCGGCTGCAGCCGGGGCAGGAACAGGTAGCGGACCAAGGCCGCCACCAGCATCGTGCAAAGCACCAGCACCAGGCTGGCAGGCAGCGCCAGCACAAAGAACTTGAAGAAGCGCAGGATGAAGGCGCCCAGCGCATCGACGGTACCGTCCTCGAGCAAAGGCCGCACCGAGATCGCGTCCACATCCAGCCAGTCGATCAGCAGGAATGCCGGGAAGACCGGCATGAAGAACAGGGTGGCGATGCTCAGACCGCCCAGCGCATAGACCAGCATTTCCCAGACGCGCCAGGCGGCGCTGGGGCGCACGCGCTCAGGCATGCAGCTGGTATCGAAGTCCGACACCGGCTGGGCGGGCGAGCCTGTCCAAACGCTGCGTGCGGGCTGCTGCTGGCCATCACTGAGGCTGGACTGCCCTTCCAGATGGGCCCAGTCGCCCAGGCGGGTGTTGCCCTCCAGCACCACATAGGAGCCAATGCAGGCCTCGGCGCCGATATCGATGCGGCCCAGCAGCAGCCAGCCGCCTTCGACCCGGGCGTTTTCCAGACTCACCACATTGCCTACGCTGGCACCAGCGCCAATGCGCAGCAGATCGGGGGCGCGCACCGTCATCGAGCCCAGCACCACGTCCTTGCCTACCTTGGCACCCAGGGCCCGCAGCCACAACGGGAACAGCGAGGAGCCCGAGATCATGCCCACCGGCACGGCCTCGACCAAGCGGTCCGCCAGCCACCAGCGGAAGTAGGTCAGCCCCCACAGCGGGTAGCGCCCCGGCTTGAGCCGGCCGGCAATCAGCCACTTGCCGGCCCAGGCCACGGCAAACTCCAGCACCGTGGCCAGCGCAAAGGCCAGTACCGATACCGCAATGGCCACAGCCACCGAGTCGTTTTCGTCCCCGGTGAAGAAGTGGTAGGTGAAGAACGGCGCCAGCCACTGCGCCATCTTGACCAGCACCAGAAACGGGATGGCCAGCGCCTGCGCGGCGCCACAGCGCCAACGGCGCAGCGCCGAATGCTCGCGAAAGGCACGGGGCGCTGCTGCCGGTGCATCGTCCGCCACCATGCCGGCCTGCAGCGCCTCGGCAATCGCGCCCACGCGGCGCTGCTGGTAGATGGTGCTGACGGTGGCCTGTGCAAAGCGCGCATCGGCGCGCAGCATCGACGTCAGCCGCGCGGCAAACAGCGAGTGGCCGCCCAGGTCGCTGAAGAAATCCAGCGAGCGGCGGATGGGCTGGCCCGGGAAGATCTTGGCCAGCGCGGCAAACAGCAGTTCCTCGGCCGGGGTCTCGGCGGTATCAGAGTCGCCGCTGTCCACGGCGGCACTCAGCGCAGCCGCGCGCAGCGCCTTGCGGTCGATCTTGCCCGAGGTCAAGCGCGGCATCAGCGCCAGCGCTTCAAAACGGGCCGGCACCATATAGGGCGGCAGGCGCTCGGCCAGCGCGCTGCGCAGCGCTGCATGGCTGGGAGGCGCGTCCAGCGGCACATAAAAGGCCACCAGCTGGTCGATGCCATCGTCCTTGCGCAGCAGCACCGCTGTGGTACCCACACCGGGCTGCTGGGCCAGCACGGCCTCGATCTCGCCCAGCTCCACGCGGAACCCGCGGATCTTCACCTGGTCATCGGCCCGGCCCAGGCACTGCATCTGGCCTTTTTCATCGATGCGCGCCAGGTCGCCGGTGCGGTAGAGGCGCGTGTCATGCGGCCCCGCCGGCCAGGGGTTGTCCAAAAACTTCTCGGCCGTCAGCTCCGGCCGGCCCAGGTAGCCCGCAGCCACGCCAGGGCCGGTAATGCACAGCTCGCCCACCTCTCCGGCCGGCAAGCCCACCAACTGGGGCGCCGTGCCTGCAGGAAAGCTGTCCGCGTCGATCACCTGCACCACCACCATGCTGTAGTTGGGCAGCGGCGTGCCGATGGTCACGGGCTCACCCGCCTTCAGCTCGGCCAGGCTCGCCGATACGGTGGCCTCGGTCGGCCCATAGGTGTTGAACAGCTGGCGGGGCGCACCGGTGCTGGAGCGGGCCCAGCGGTCGACCAGCGCCTCCGGACACATCTCACCACCCAGGTTGATGATGCGCAGGCTGGGCACATCCTGCGCAAACAGCGCCAGCAACGTGGGCACGGCATGCAGCACGGTGACCTGCTGGTCCAGCAAGGCCTGGGGCAGCGCCTCGGGGTCGCCGGCAATCTCGCGCGGCGCAATCCACAAGGTGGCGCCCACCAGGTAGCTGATCCAGATCTCCTCGAACGACATGTCAAAGGCCACCGAGAAGCCCTGGTAGACCTTGTCGCCCAGACGCACACCCAGGCGCGCATTCTCGCTGCGCAGAAAGTGGCAGATGCTGCCCTGGTTGATGGCGATGCCCTTGGGCTTGCCGGTCGAACCGCTGGTGTAGATCACATAGGCCGGATCGCCAGGCTGGGCATGGCTGCGCCGCCGCGCCGTGGTGCCAGCGGGCAGATCGGCCAGCAGGTCCACATCGGTCCATAGCGGGCACAGCACCTGGGCATCGCGCAGGCCCTGCTGGGGCGTGGCCGCTGCCAGCAGCAGCGCCTTGGCGCCTGCGTCTTCCAGGCAGGTTGCTATGCGCTCGGGGGGTGTTTCGCTGTCAAAGGGCAGCCAGGCAGCGCCTGTTTTGGCAATCGCCAGCTGCAGGCTGAGCAGCGCAATGCCACGTGGCAGCCACAGGCCCACCATGTCACCCGGGCCAATGCCGGCCTCGATCAGCCGGTGCGCTGCGCGGCTGGCATCGGCATCGAGCTGGGCATAGGTCAGCTGCCGCGCACCGGCGATCAGTGCGACCTGCTCCGGGTGGGCATAGGCAGTGGCCTCAAATACATCAGCCAGCACCTCATGGCGCAACAGATCAGGGCGCTCGGGCCCCCGCAATACAACAGTCTCAGACATGGCAGCAATACCCGGCAGCTGCAGAAGGCGCACATGCACCGCCTTGCTGCACAAAACGCCCCAGAACGGGGCATTCGCGCATTATGCGGCGGCGCCAGCGCCCGCTGCGGCTGGATCCCCCTGCCACCCCCGGTCTGACGGCTGTGCGCAACGCTTTGTGCCGGGATTAAGCCCCGTCTAATCTGCGGCCGGCTGCGCAGCGGCTGCGGGCAACACGGCATCGGCCGACCAGCCCCCGCCCAGCGCGCGGTACAGCGCAATCTGGTTGTCCAGCCGGCTCTGGCGCAGGTTGACCAGCTCGGTCTCGGCCTGGAACAGGTTGCGCTGGGCGTCGATCTGCTCGAGGTAGGACGCATAGCCCGCCTCGTAGCGGTCCTTGGCATAGCCCAGGGTCTGGGCCAGCACGGCGCGGCGGCGCTCGGCTGCCTGCTCCTGCTCGGCCAGGCGCTGCACGCCCACCAGCGCGTTTTCCACGTCGCCCAACGCCGACAGTACAGCGGCCCGGTACGCATAGGCGGCCTGGTCACGCTGGGCCGTGGCCGTGTCGTACTGCGCATCAAGCCGGCCGCCATCCAACAGCGGTGCCAGCACGCTGGCGCCCAGGCTCCAGACATTGATGGGGTTGTACTGCAGCGCATTGACAAACAGCCGCCCCGCACTGGCGCTGAGGTTGAGCTGGGGCAGGTAGGCGGCCCGGCTGGCACGCAGGCTGGCATCACTGGCGGCCAGGTTCAGCTCGGCCTGCACCAGGTCAGGCCGGCGGCGCAGCAAGGTTGATGGCAGCGCCGCTGGCACCACCGGCATCTGCAGGCGGGCAAAGCCCTGGCCGTCGGCCGCCTTGGGATCGCGCACCGCAGGCACATCGCCGGCCAGCAGCTGCAGTGCGTTGTACTGGCGCGCAATGGCCAGCTCCAGCGGCGGGATCTGGCCCTGCACCGCCTCGTACTCGGCCTGGGCCTGCGTCACCTGCAGCCGCGAGATATAGCCCACCGATTCCTGGTCCCGGGCCAGCTGCAGCGCGGTGCTGCGGGTCTGCAAGGTCTGGCGCGTCTGGGCCAGTTGTGCCTCGCGGCCCAGCAGATCGACATAGGCCTGGGCCGTGGTGGCCGCCACCGTCAGCGCCACTGCATCACGGTCGGCCTGGCTGGCGCGGTATTGCAGATCAGCCGCCGTACTGCGGTCGCCCAGGCGCCCCCACAGATCGGGCTCCCAGCTGGCCTGCAGCTGGGGCTGCACAGAGCGGCTGGTGGTGATGCCCGAGGCCGTCAACGTGTGGGTGGCGCCCACATTGGCGCCCAGCGACAGGTTGGGTTGCAGTGCGGCAGCGGCCGCCGCGAGCTGGGCGCGCGCAGCCGCCACCCGGGTGCCTGCCACCTGCAGGTTGGCATTGCGCGCCAGCGCGGCCTTCACATAGTGGTTGAGCTGCTCATCGCCAAAGGCCTGCCACCAGGCGGCGGGCACGGCTGCCTCAGGCCCGCTGGTGGCAGCGGCCTCGGTCTGTGCCCAGGCGGCGGGCACGGTCACGGCGGCATCGGCGGGCGCCTGGCGCAGCGCCGGTGCGCAACCGGCCAGCAGCAGGGCCAGGCTCAGGGTGGTCAGCGCGGTCCAGGCCGAACCGCGCACTGGCGGAGTGCGGGTCATGGCCGGTCTCCCTGGGCAGCGGCCTTGGCCGCGCGGGTGTCCACCTGCACTTCGACCGACATGCCGGGGCGCAGGCGGGCAGCGAGCGGCTGGTCCGGGTCAATCGCAATGCGGATCGGCAGGCGCTGCACGATCTTGATGAAGTTGCCCGAGGCATTGTCAGCCTTGATGACGCTGAACTCCGAGCCGGTCGCCGGTGCCATCTGCTCGATATGGCCGCTCAGCCGTGCGCCTTCCAGCGCATCGACGTAAAAGCTGGCGGCCTGGCCCTGCTGCATGTGGGCAATCTGGGTTTCCTTGAAGTTGGCTACCACCCAGAGCTGCTCGGGCACCAGGAACAACAGCTGCGTGCCAGCGGCTACATACTGGCCCAGGCGCACCGAGGCCTCGCTGATCTGGCCATCGCGCGGTGCACGCACCACCGTGTTGTCTAGGTCGATCCTGGCCAGGCCCAGCTGGGCTTCGGCGGCCTTCACCTGGGCTTCCAGGCTGGCCCGTGCCACCTGGGTGGATTTGATGCTTTGCTCGCCAATGCGGATATCGGCCTGCGCCTTTTGCACATTGGCCTTGGCCAGCTGGCTGGTGGCGCGCGACTGGTCACGCTCGCGCAACGACACCGAGCCGCGCGCGGCCAGGTCCTCGACCCGCTGCAGATCGGCCGCCGCACGGCGGGCTTCGGCATCCACCGCCGACAGGCTGGCCTGGCGTGCGCCCAGGTTGGCGCGGTTTTGCGCCTGGGTCTGGTCCGAGTTGGCCAGCTGCGCGCGGGCATTGTCGAGCTGCGCCTGGGCCTGGGCCACTTTTTCGGCATAGATGCGGTCGTCGATGCGCAGCAGCACATCGCCGCGTTTGACGTGCGCATAGTCCTGCACATTCACCTCGGTCACATAACCGCTGACCTGGGGCGCCAGCACGGTGATCTGGCCGCGCACATAGGCGTTGTCGGTGCGCATCATGTCGGAGGCAAAGGGCGGCAGCTTCCAGGCCCAGAGCACCAGCAGCACACCGGCCAAGGCGACGACCGCCATCGTCAGCACCGCGCGGCGGCTGGGCCGGATCAGCTTGGCCGTTGGCGATGCCGCAGGCGCAGCGGCGGGCACGGGCACCGCAGGCGCTGGCGTGGCTTGTGGGGCTGCCGGCTCCGCTGCGGGAGCGGGGGCAGCGTTGGGGGTGGGTTTTTCAGTATCAGCCATTGTTGTTGCTTTGTAGATAGGGATCGAAAAGGGGTGGGATCAGACGGGGGCCGGCAGCTCGCCTCGGCGCCGCGCCAGCCAGGCCAGGGTGCGCTGGCGCAGCACGCGGTAGAACGCCCAGGCCAGGAAGGCCAGCGCCATCGCGCCAATCACGCGGAACACATCGTTGAAGGCACGCACCGCCGCTTCGCGCCGGATCACCTGCACCAGCTGGGCCTGGCTTTGGGCGCCGCGCTGCACCGGGTCGGTGATGGTACGGCCCAGGGACTGCGATTGCTGGGCCAGGCGCTGCGCGACCAGCGGGTTGGTTACCGGCATCTCGGCAGCAATCGCCTGGGTGTAGAGCTGGGCACGCTGCTGCTGGATACTGCCCAGCAGCGCCGGGCCGAGCAGGCCGCCCAGGCTTTGGGTGACCGAGAACAGCACGACAAAGGTGACCATGTGGTCCAGCCCCTTGCCCAGCGCGCGCTGGATGCCGATCATCATCACCGGTCCCATGAACAGCGCCGCCGAAAACGCGATCAGGAACTGGCTGAAGAAGAAGTCATGCGGGCGGCTCAGGCTGGTGGAGTGCAGGTCCAGCCATCCGCCCACGCCGATCAGCAGGATCGAGGTCAGGATCTGCGGCAGGATGGCCTGCGCGCTGAAGGTAGCCGCCCCGACGATCACGCCCAGCAGCATGCCGACAAAGATCACGCCGTACAGGGCCTGCAGCTGCTCGGGCACCACGCCCATCGCGCGCAGCAGACCCACCACGCCATAGTTCTGCTCGGAGATCATGAAACGCATCATGATGGCCCCGGCCATGAAGGTCAGCGTCGTGGGGTGCATCAGCCAGCGCAGCTGGATCAGCGGCGTGCGGCGGCTGTATTCCAGCAGTGCCGCCAGCGCAAACAGCACCACCGAGGCGATCAGCGCATAGGCTAGCCAGGGGGCATTGAACCACCAGGCATTGACGCCCTGGGCCAGCACCGCACACAGCAGGCCCACCGCAGGCGCGACCAGCAGAAAGGTCACAAAGTCCAGCGGCTCGAACACATGGATCTGCAAGCCCCGTGGCAGCTTGAGCACCACCACGGCGGCAAAGGCCATCAGCGCCAGGCCCGCCTCGAACGCATACAGATGGGGCCAGGGATTGACGTTGACCAGCGAGGGCGAGAGTACCCAGGCCAGCGGCACGGCGATCGAGGACATGTTCATGCCCAGGATGAAGGCCGAGGGCACCTTGGACGCCGGAAAACCCTGCATCACATACATGACGGCCAGCGAGGTGGTGGTGGCACCGGCAAAACCGGCCACCGCCCGCACGACGATGGACATGGTGTAGCCCTCGACAAACACATGCAGCAGCGCCAGCAGCGCATAGATGCCCAGGCCCCATTCGGCAAACACCCGCAGGCCCAGCTGCTGGCGGCTTTTGAAGACCAGCAGGTTGGCCGTCACATTGACCATCACATAAGCTGCAGGCAGCCAGGCGGCCTCCACGGCGGTCAGGCCCAGTTGGCCCTGGATCGAGGTCAGATTGGCGGTGACCAGGCCATTGCCCAGACCCCCGACCAGGCCAACAAACAGGCCCACCATGATGTAGGCAATGCGCCGGGGCAGCGTGTGCTGCAGCCGCGCGGGCGAGCCCGGCAGCACGGGGCGCTCATGCGTCTCCCAATCCGGGGGTTGCTCGACATAGCGAAAGGCAGGCGCGTTCATACCATCTCCCGGGCATCCACGCGCAGGCCCTCGGTGATCAGCTGCCAGGCGCGGTCGCTCAGTTGCAGGCGCTCAGCCGGTGTGCGGCCCCGCCGCGCCGCACTGAACATGCCCACGATCAGCAGCAAATCGGCGCCTTGCAGATCCTCCCGGCAGCGCCCTGCCGCCTTGGCCTGCAGCAACAACGGTGTCACCAGCGCCAACAGGCGCGCACGCAGATCGACGACCAAGGGGTCATCGAGCGGCAGCGAACGCCAGTAATCGGTCAGCGGCACGGTCAGCACTGAGTCATGCGCCCACAGGCGCAGAAACTCGAACAGCGCATCGGCATCGCCGGTGGCGCTCAAGGCCTGGGCCTTGGCGGCCAGCCGATCCAGAATATGGATCAGCAAGGCCCGCAGCAGCGCAGGCCGGTCCGCAAAATTGCGGTACAGCGTCGTGCGGCTCACCCCCGCCCGCTCAGCCACCACATCCAAGGCCACCGTCACCCCCTGCTCGGTAAACACATGTAGAGCCGCATCGAGCAACTGGCTGCGATGGGCCAGCGCATCACTGCGGGGTTGGCGTTCTTTGGAGGTCATGGTGTGGGGCAAAAGCATTAAACGTACAAAACTGTACGCTAATTGTGCGCGACCTGCACAAACCCTGGTGACGCTAGGGTAAACCCGTGGGTTAATGGCTGCCTATTTTTTGGGCAACTTACTAGTGACTTTCGAGAGAACAGCCTGCGAGATGAGCCACCAGAGGTCACGCGGCCCACTTGAGAAAAAAGCGTGAGGCCTGACACATTCTTCACAAATTATTTATAGATGAATGAAATATGCGTGAATCACGACATCTATGGTGCATAACACCTTTAGCAAGCAGAGGTTGGTCGGATTTCAGCGACGTGGAAGTCGAAATAATTCATAGATTTGCTTTTTTCTCGCAAAAGACTAATATCTATGAATGCCTCGCCAAAACACACCGCCCTCTCACTACCCGCAAGCCGTTCTGCAGCAGATCGAAAAGCTGGCGCAGAACATTGCGATCGCCCGTAAGCGGCGGGGAGAGTCGCAGGCGCAATGGGCCAAGCGCCTGGGCATTTCGCAGCCCACGATGGCGCGGATCGAGCGGGGTGATCCGTCGGTGGCAATGGCCTCCTATGTGATGTGCATGTGGCTGATCAATCCAAAGGGCGATTTGGCCGCGCTGATTGCGCCCCAAAACGACCATGCGGCGCTGGAGCGGGAGGTCGCCAAGGCAAAAGCTCAGCGCAAACCCAAAGCGCCCCAGCCAAACAGTGCTGCGCCACCAACGGCCAACGCGGATAGTGCCGTGTACCCCAGCCAGGAATCCGACCTTGCCTCCATCATTCCTGGCCTGTTGAACGAAGCACGCCAGGAATGGACAAGTGCAGCCCCAGGGCTTGCCGCGCTCATGGCCAAGAAGCCTCCCCAAAAGCCATGACCACCGCCGCCCCCGCCGTCTCTGCACGCACCTATGTGCCGCAAGACCAGCTCTATGTCTGGGCCATGGTCAACCCAGCAGCGCCCACCTTGGCGGGCACGGTCAGCCTTTCGCAGTTGGTGGCGGATTGCGCCACGTTCAGCTATGCGCCAGATTGGTGGAACTTTGCACTCAGCCAGGACCTGCCCTTGGTACAAGGCCAGCTCTTCAGCAATGATGAAAAGCACACAGCGCCCGGCGCCATTGACGATGCCCGGCCTGACCGCTGGGGCGAGCGCATCATCCGCCATATCGACCGGCCTGCACGCCTGTCAATTCTGGAGATGCTGCTCTTTGCCGGTGACGACCGCTTTGGCGCGCTGGGCATCTCCACCTCGGCCGAGCGTTACCTGCCGCGCTACATCGGGCCCTATCCGCGGTTGAACGACTTGGCGCAACTCGCTGCCGCCGTAGAAGACGTGCAGACCCAGGCCCCGATCACCCCTGAGATACAGCGGCTGATCCAGCCCGGCGTCACCTTGGGCGGCGCCCGGCCCAAGGCCTTGCTGCAGACCGACAATGGCCCGTGCGTCATCAAGTTCAGCGAGTTGGATGATGCCGTGGATACCCCGCTGATTGAACACGCGACGATGAGGCTGGCCGCACAAGCCGGCATGTACACCGCCAACACGGCGGTGCTGCCTCTGCCACCACGCTATGGCAAAGCACGGCACGCACTCACCGTCGAACGTTTTGACCGCATCGGCCCCTTCCGGGTGCACTGCCAGTCTGCCCATACCGCCCTGCGCGCTGCGGGGCTGGAGATGGGCTACAGCGCCTTGGCAAGCATCCTGCTGCGCCTGGGCCATCCCGAGCGACAAGCCGCCATGCGCGAGGAGTTGTTCAAGCGCATGGTTTTCAACATCCTCATGGACAACACCGACGACCATGAGCGCAACCACAGCCTCAGCCTCAACCTGGCTGATAACTACTACGACCTCAGCCCCGCCTACGACGTGGTGCCTAGCCTGCAAAACCTGGGCTACCAAGCCCTCAGCGTGGGAACCATGGGCGCCGAATCCACCTTGGAGAATGCCCTCACCCAGATCAACGAGTACGGCCTTAAAAGGCCGCGCGCCCTGGCGCTGGTGAAAAAGGTGGCAGCGGTCGTCGACCAATGGGCTGTGCATTTTCAGGCGCTGGGCGTCAGCCCGGTGGATATGGAACAGCTCGCAGCCAGCATCGACCGCGACGCGCTTCGGCTGCAAAGGCAGGCATTTCTTTAAAGCCTGCGGGGCTGGCTGAAACCTTCAGAAGCGATGGCGCAGCGCCCTCCCATCCCAGCCCTTGGAAGATCTGCCTATATTTAAGGCAGCTCAGTGCCCATCCACCACCACCGGCACCCGGGGCGCCACCGCGCACATCAGCTCATAGCCCACGGTGCCGGCGGCGTGTGCCACTTCGTCGATGGCGAGCACCGTGCCATTGGCGGCGCGGCCCCAGAGGGTGACCTCGCTGCCCCAGCCGGCTTGGGGGATGTCCGTGAGATCAACGGTGACCATGTCCATGCTGACCCGGCCGATCAGGCGCGAGCGCTGGCCGTCGACCAGCACGGGGGTGCCGTTGCCGCAGTGGCGGGGGTAGCCGTCGGCATAGCCGCAGGCAACGACACCGATGCGCATGGGCTTGTCGGCGGTAAAGGCCGAGCCATAGCCGACGGTGTCGCCGGGCTGCAGTTCCTGCACGCCGATGACCTTGGCTGACAAGGTCATCGTAGGCTGCAGGCCCCAGTCGTCAGCGGTTTGCAGCGGGTAATCGGGCGCGCTGCCATAGAGCAGGATGCCGCCGCGCACCCAGTCGCCACGCTCGCTCGCCGACATATCGGGATTGCGCAGCAGCGCGGCGCTGTTGCAGATGCTGCGCTCGCCGGGCAGGTCCACAGTGGTCTGGGTGAACAGCGCCAGTGCCGCGCCAATGCCCTTGGCGGTATCGGCATCGCTGAAATGGGTGATGAAGGAGATCTCATCCACCTGGGGCAGCGCATTGAGGCGCGCCCAGGCCGAGCGGTAGCGCTCGGCGGTGAAGCCCAGGCGGTTCATGCCGGAGTTCATCTTCAGGAACACGCGGTGGGGCTGCTGGGTCTTGTGCGCCGCCAGCCAGTCGATCTGCTGGTCGCAGTGCACCGTATGCCAGAGGTTCAGGCGCGAGCACAGCTCCAGGTCACGCGCATCAAAGACGCCTTCGAGCAGCAGGATGGGGCCGCGCCAGCCCAGATCACGGATGCGCTGCGCCTCGGACGGCTCCAGCAGCGCAAAGCCATCGGCGGCGCGCATGCCGTCAAACACCTGCTCGATACCATGCCCGTAAGCGTTTGCTTTCACGACACACCACAGCTTGGCGTCTTGCGCCGCTTGACGCGCGCGTGCCAGGTTATGTTGCAAGGCAGCGGTATGAATGGTGGCTAGAATGGGGCGCGGCATGGCGAATACTCACAACAAGATGATGAAAAACCCCTAGTATTCTGGCACCGTGCTTTCGCCCCTGCGTGCTATAACCTCGACTCCCTACACGCAGCTTACAAATTTCTCGCGCCATTAGCATCCCTTATTAGCATCCCCAACGAATGAAGCGCGGTTTCTACACCATCATGTCGGCGCAGTTTTTCAGCTCGCTGGCCGACAACGCCCTGTTTGTCGTTGCCGTCGATCTGCTGATCAACGCAGGGGCCGCCGAGTGGCAGCGTGCCGCCCTGGTGCCCATGTTCGCGCTGTTCTACGTGATCCTGGCACCGTTTGTAGGCGCTTTTGCCGATGCCTACCCCAAGGGGCAGGTGATGTTCATCAGCAATGCCATCAAGGTCGTCGGCTGCCTGCTGATGCTGTTTGGCCACCACCCGCTGCTCGCCTATGCGGTCGTCGGCCTGGGCGCAGCAGCCTACTCCCCGGCCAAATACGGCATCCTCACCGAGCTGCTGCCCGCCAGCCAGCTGGTGCGGGCCAATGGCTGGATCGAGGGGCTGACCATTACCTCGATCATCCTGGGCGTGCTGCTGGGTGGCCAGCTGGTGGGCCCCCAGGTCTCGGGCTGGCTGCTGTCTTTTGATCTGCCGCTGATCGACACCCCCATCGACACCCCGTCCGAGGCGGCGATCTGCGTGATCGGGCTGCTGTATGCCGGCGCTGCCTGGTTCAACACGCGCATCCCGCGCACGAATACCCAGCTGGTGCCGCTGCGCCAGGACATGAGCCGCAGCATGTTCTCCAACGTGATGGACCTGCTGCCCGACTTCTGGCGCTGCAACAGCCGCCTCTGGCGCGACAAGCTCGGCCAGATCTCGCTGTCGACCACCACCTTGTTCTGGGGCGTGTCGGGCAACCTGCGCTATATCGTGCTGGCCTGGAGCGCGGTGGCGCTGGGCTACAGCACCACCAAGGCCTCGGCCCTCGTCGGCGTGGTGGCGATTGGCACGGCAGTCGGCGCCATTCTGGCCTCGATGCGCATGAAGCTCGACGGCGCCACGCGCGTGATCCCGCTGGGCATTGCGATGGGCCTCCTGGTGGTGTGCATGAACTTTATCCACAGCATCTGGCTGGCGGTGCCTTTCCTGGTCGTGCTGGGGGGCCTGGGCGGCTTCCTGGTGGTGCCGATGAATGCCTTGCTGCAGCACCGGGGCCATAACCTGATGGGCTCGGGCCGCTCGATTGCGGTGCAGAACTTCAACGAGCAGGCCTGCATCCTGGGCCTGGGTGTCGTCTACAGCATGTTCACCCGCTTTGGCATGTCGGCCTACGGCGCCATCACCTGCTTTGGCCTGCTGGTGGCCGGCATCATGTGGTGCATCCTGCTGTGGCACCGGCATAATTGCAAACAGCATCCGCAGGAAGTCCAACGGCTGCTGGACATTGCCCGCCACGACCACCACCACTGACGGCCCCAGGCGGTGGGCCCAGCGCCAGGCCACCCGGCCCTTCTGCACCACCCAAAAATTAGTAAGCTGACAGCGCCTGGGCACCCCAGGCGCGGCTTCCCCTCGCCCCATGCTCACCGCGCTGCCCTTTTTAGCCCTGATGACCAACGCCCTGATCTGGGGCACGATCTGGTGGCCGTTCCGTCAGTTGCAGGCCCTGGGGGTGCACCCGGTGCTGGGCACCGCCCTGGTCTACCTGATCCTGTTTTGCGGGCTGCTGCTGGTCAAGCCGGCGGCGGCGGCCATTGCCCGGCGCCACCCGCTGTTGCTGCTGCTGGCCTTTACCTCGGGCAGCACGAATGTGCTGTTCAACTGGGCGGCCACCACCGGCGATGTGGTGCGCGTGGTGCTGCTGTTCTATCTGATGCCCGCCTGGTCGGTGCTGCTGGCCTGGTACTTTCTGGGTGAAAAGCCCAACAAGTATTCGATACTGCGCCTGGTGCTGGCCTTCAGCGGCGTGCTGATCGTGATGATTCCGGCCGGCGCCACCTGGCAGAGCCTGACGGCCAACCTCTCGCTGCCCGATGCGCTGGCGATTGTCGGCGGCTTCACCTTTGCCGGCACCAATGTGGTGTTGCGCAGCCAGTACCGCGTGCCGGGCGAGGCGCGCATGCTGGCCATGTTCTTTGGCGGTCTGGTCGCCGCCGGCGCCATGTCGGTGCTGGGCATCTCCCTGGGCCGCATGCCGCCTGTTCCCGATATCGTCTGGAGCTGGCCGCTGATGGTGCTGGTCGTCGCCGTGCTGATCATGCTGAGCAACTGGACCTTGCAATACGGTGCCTCGCGCCTGGCCGCCACCACCGCTGCGGTGGTGATGCTGTCCGAGGTGGTGTTTGCCAGCGCGTCCAATGTGCTGATCGAGGGCACGGTGCTCTCGGGCCGCCTGCTGCTGGGCGGCGCGCTGGTGCTGTCGGCCTCGCTGATCGCGGCGCTGGAGTCGCGACTGCCCTGAGTGGTGTGACGGTGGGTTAGCGACTAAGATAGCCGCCATGCCCGCAACACCGCACACCATCCAGGACTTTGTTCTCCACGATGCCAGCGCCCAGCCGCTGCCGCTGTCGCGCTATGCCGGCCAGGTGGTGCTGGTGGTCAACACGGCCACGGCCTGCGGTTTCACGCCGCAGCTCAAAGGGCTGGAGGCCTTGCAGCAGCAGTACGGCGCCCAGGGCCTGCAGGTGCTGGGGGTGCCGTGCAACCAGTTTGGTGCGCAGGCATCGGGCAGCAATGCCGAGATTGCGCAGTTTTGCGAGCTGAACTACCAGACCAGCTTTCCCAGCCTGGCCAAGGTGGAAGTGAACGGCCCGCACACCGACCCCTTGTTTGCCTGGCTCAAGGCGCAGGCGCCGGGCATCCTGGGTGGGCGGATTCTGTGGAACTTCACCAAGTTTCTGGTGGGCCGCGATGGCCGCACGGTGCAGCGCTTTGCACCGATGACCAAACCCGCCAAGCTGGCAGCGGCTATTGAAAAGGCCTTGGCTGCTTCTTAAATACCAAACGGCGCTCAGTCCATCAACGCCGTCTCCAGCCCGGCGGCAATGCTGGCCAGGCCGGCAATCACACAGACCGCACCCCAGAACTTGCGCAGCCAGCGGCGCTTGGTGGTGCTTGTGGTGCTATCGGGCTTCATGGCGGTCTCCTTGCCAGGTCTCAGACAGTCAGTGTAAGCAGCGGCTGATCGGCGATCAAGCCAGCACATAAAAAAAGCTGTCCACGCTTTTAGAGCGCGGGCAGCTTTTTACTGGGCGAAGGCCGGGTTTATTCAGCAGCAGCGCTGTCGTCGGCCTTGGCGGCGGCCGGCTCGGCCACCTCGTCCTCGTCCGCCGCTTCGGGGGCCGCAGGGGCAGCGGCAGGGCGTACAGCAATCGCCTTGGTCTGGGCGGCGCGGTGCAGGTGGCGCTCGACCGCAGCCGGGTGCATGCCGTACATGTCGGCAAACTCGGCCACGCTCTTGCCGCTGGCAGCATGGGCGGTCGCCAGCGCCTCGGCCTTGGCGTCGAACTCGGCCACTTCCTGCATGGCAGCAGCGAGCATCGCCTGGGTTGCTTCATCCTTGACCTGGACCTTGGCCAGGAAGTCGTCGCGGCTCAGGTCCGATGCAATATAGGCCATGCCAATGCGGCGGCGCAGCTTGAGCTGCAGGTCTTCGCCGTCGCGCGGCTTGCGGCGGCGGAAGGACTCCACCAGCGCATGGAACACGTGCTCAGGCGCCATCGCCTCGACCACCTGGCCCTGCAGGTCATGGCGGGGCTGGCCCATGGCCACGGCGTTCAGGTAGCGGGTCGAACGGGTATGCAGGCCCAGGGCCACCTTCAGCTCGCTCTTCTCGAACGCGTCGGGGTGGGCGGCCATCAGGTCCTGGAACACACCGCGCTTGAGTGGCAGCGGCTGGTCACCAAACAGCGCCGGGTACAGACCTGCGAGCTTTTCCACCACCGGGTGGCGTGGGCGGGGAGGCGCCTTGGGCGCAGCGGGGGCTGCCTGGCCACCATCACGGCGCGGGCCACGGCCACCAGCACCCTGGCCTTCGCGGCGTGCGCCATTGCCGGGCTTGTTGCTGCGGCGGGGGGCCTGGCCGCTGCGAGCGGGGCGCTCGCTGCGCGCCTGGCGCTGCACGGGTGCGGCATCTGCCTCGACCGGTGCAGGCGCAGCTGCCACTTCCAGCGCATGGCCCTTGGTGGCCGCACGCAGCGCATCGGCCATGGCCGAGTTCAGCACCGGCGCTGCGCCTGCAGGGCGCTCGCGGCGCTCCTGCTTGGGCTGGCGACGCGTATCACCGCCCGCTGCGGGCGCTGCCGCAGCTGGTGCCGGTGCGGAAGCATCAGAAGAGGTGGGGAGGGTCGGTTCGGTCATAAACAGAGGCTGGCACAGAAAAAAGTGCAGACCCGCCAAGAGCAGCTGCACCGGTAAAAAGCAAAACGCCCTGGATTACCCAAGGCAAGACTGCAAGTATAACGAATCAAGCCCATCACCAAGTAAGCAGCTGCACACCGCAGCAGGGCTTTAACGGCGGGAGCGGCCAGGGTGCAGGGCGGCGTGGCGCGGCCACGCCAAGGCCTGCGGTAACGGCATCGCCGCTGGCACTGCCCATCGTCAATAGGTCCCCGGGTACTCGCCGCCGTCGATCAGCCAGCTCTGCCCGGTCACATAGCCGGTGTGCCGCGATGCCAGGTAGGCGATCAGCGCGCCCACCTCCTCGGGCTGGCCAAAGCGGCCTGCCGGATTGGCGGCCTCGCGGCTCTGGCGCACCTGGGCCGGCGAGCGGCCGCTTTGCTGGGCGAGCTTGTTGATGTGGCGGGCCTGTGCATCGGTGTCGAACGCGCCGGGCAGCACATTGTTGATGGTGACGTTGTGGCGCACCGTCTGGCGCGCCAGCCCCGCCACAAAGCCGACCAGGCCCGAGCGCGCGCCGTTGGACAGCCCCAGCTCGGCATGCGCGGCCTTGACGCTGCGCGAGACGATATTGATGATGCGCCCGAAGCCGCGCTGCTGCATGCCATCGACCACGCGGCGCATCATGTCGATGGGGCCGACCATCATCATGTCCAGCGCCTCGTGCCAGGTCTCGTCGCTCCAGTCGCGGAAGTCGCCGGGCGGGTAGCCGTCGGAGTTGTTGACCAGAATGTCCGGCTGCGGGCAGGCAGCCAGTGCGGCTTCGCGGCCCGCCTTCCTCGTGATGTCGGCCACCACATAGCGCACCGGGCGGCCACACTCGGCCGACAAGGCCTGCGCCGCTGCCTGCAGGCTGCTTTCGGTGCGCGCGGCGACCACCACCTCCACCCCTTCGAGCGCCAGCTGGCGCGCCGCTGCATAGCCCATGCCCTTGCTGCCGCCCCAGACCAGCGCGGCCTTGCCCGTCAATCCCAGATCCATGGTGTTGTTCCTTAGCTCCGCTTAGTGTTGCTCACTGAGTTCGGCCACGGCGGCCGCCTCGTTCTGGAAGATGAAGCTGTCGCTGTAGATCTTGTCCAGCGCCGCACCCGACAGGGCCATCAGCGCCTTGGCATCAGCAATCATATGGGGCGAGCCACACAGATAGATCGAATGCTCGGACAGGTCCTCGAAGTCCTCGGCAATGGCGTCCTGCACATAGCCGCGCCGGCCGGTCCAGCGATCGGACGGGCGCGAGAGCACCGGCACAAAAGTGAATTCATACAACTGCCCGGCCCAGGCCGCAATCTCATCGAGCAGGTACAGATCCGCCTCGCTGCGCATGCCCCAGTAGAAATGGATCGGCGGGCAATCCGCATCGCCCAGCAGCGATTCCAGGATCGCCTTGATCGGCGCAAAGCCGGTGCCGGTGGCGGCAAACACCATTGGCTGGTAGTCCTGCGCGCGGTAGTAAAAGCTGCCGTGCGGCAGTTCCACATCCAGCACATCGCCGACCGCCATCGTCGCCAGCAGGCCATCGGTAAAGCGCCCGCCGGCAATCTTGCGGATCTGCAGGCTGATGCGCCGGCCCTGCGGCGGCGTGGCCATCGAGAAGCTGCGGTGCTCGCCGCCGGGCAGGCAGATGTTCAGGTACTGGCCCGGCACATAGCGCAGGCCGTGGTCCTCGGGCAGGTCCAGTGCCAGGTGGTAGATATCGGGCGTGTGCATGCGCAGCTCGGCCACGGTGGCCTGCACCCGGATGGGTGCGGAGCTGTCCGGCCCCGCCGCGATGCTGATCACCAGATCGGACTGCGCCCGCGCCTGGCAGGCCAGCGCATAGCCCTGTGCATGCTCCTCCTCGCTCATGGCCAGCGGCAGCTCGCCATCGGCATAGGCAAACTGGCCCTCTTCCACCTTCATGCGGCAGGTGCCGCAGCCGCCAAAGGTACATTCATGGGGCAGCGCCACGCCCTGGCGCGTGGCGGCATCGAGCACCGACTCATCGGCACCCACGTCAAACAATTGCTGCGTCTGCAGCCACTGTACGCGGTAGTTCATCGCAGACCTCAGCTCGGTTGTCCCTGGCGCTTATTTCTTGATGTCGGCCTGTACCAGCACATCGGCTGCGGCGCCCAGGTGGTCTTTCAAGGCTTGCAAAGCGGCCACGCCACAGGCGGTGTCCTGCTCGCCATTGCCGCCCGACAAGCCCACGCCGCCAATCACCTCGCCGTTGACGACGATGGGGTAGCCGCCGACGAAGACCGCAAACTTGCCTTCGAAGCTCCACTGGATGCCAAAGGCCTCGTTGCCCGGCAGCGCCGGCCCATTGGGCAAGGTATTGAACAGGTGCGTGGAGCGCTTGTGCCCCGCTGCGGTGAAGGCCTTGTTCCAGGCGATCTGCGGGCCGGTGACGCGGGCGCCATCCATGCGTTCGAGCACCAGCGGAAAGCCGCCCTCGTCGGTGATGCAGACCGTCTCGGTCACGCCGATTTCCTTGGCCTTGGCCAGTGCGGCCAGGGACATCACACGGGCTTCCGCCAGTTCCAGTTTCAGTGCGCTTTTCATCGTGTTTCCTCTTGCTGTCAGGTATCAGATACCGCGGTAGACGGTCTTGATCTGGGTAAAGAATTCCAGGCCGGCGCGGCCCGATTCGCGGAAGGTGGAGGTGCTGGAGTTCTTCAGCCCGCCAAAGGGGGCGTTGACCAGGTTGCCGGTGGTCGTGCGGTTGATCTTGACGGTGCCCGCCTGGATCTCGTTGGTGAACACATGCATGTAGCGCGGGTTCATCGTGACGATGCTGGCCGACAGCCCGTACTGCGAGTCGTTGGCCTGGCGCAGCGCGTCGTCAAAATCGGCCACTTCGATGATCGCCAGCACCGGTCCGAAGATCTCTTCCTGCGCAATGCGCATGCTGTTCTTCACATCGGTAAAGACTGCGGGCGACAGGTAGTAGCCATGGTCAAACTCGCCCCCGGTCAGCCGCTCGCCGCCGCAGAGCCAGCGTGCCTCGCTCTTGCCGATGTCGATGTAGCGCTGCACGGTCTGCAGCTGCTTTTCGGTCGCCAAAGGGCCCAGGTCCATGCCTGGCGCCATGCCGTTGCCGATCTTGAGCTGGGACACGCGCGTCAGCAGCTTGTCGGTAAAGGCCGCTTTCACGCTGGGCACCACCAGGATGCGGCTGGTGCCGGTGCAGGCCTGGCCGGTCAGCGAGAAACCGCCCTTGATCGCCAGGTCCACCGCCAGGTTGAGGTCGGCGTCCTCCATCACGATCAGCGGGTTCTTGCCGCCCAGCTCCATCTGCAAGCGGGTGGAGAGGTGCACGGTGCGGTGGATCTGGGTGCCGGCCGTCGTCGAGCCGGTGAACGAGATCGCGCGGATGGCCTGCGAATTGGTGATCACCGGCCCCACCTCGCCCGCGCGGCCGGTGACACAGTTGACCACGCCTGCGGGCACGCCCGCCTTCTCCAGCGCCTCGACCAGGCGCAGCCCCGACAGCGGCGCATCCGACGAGGGCTTGAACACCACCGTGTTGCCGGTGATCAGCGCAGGCGCCAGCTTGCGCGCCGGGATGGAGGCGGGAAAGTTCCAGGGCGAGATCACCGTCACCACGCCCAGCGGCTCGCGGTGGCTGAACACATGCAGATTGGCATCGTCCTGCGGGTAGGTCTCGCCGCCCAAGGTCTGGCCTTCGGTGGCATAAAAACGAAAGGTTTGCGCGCTGCGCAGAAACTCGTCGCGCGCCTGGCTCAGCTGCTTGCCCTCCTCACGGGTCAGCTCCTGCGCAAACTGCTCCACGTTCTGCTCCAGATAACGGGCCGCGTCGTTGAGGATCTTGGCGCGCTTGCCAATGGGCAGCTTGCGCCAGCCATCAAAGGCTTTTTGCGCCGCCTGCACGGCCGCCTCGGCATCGGCCGGGCCTGACGCCTGAAAACGCCCCACCACATCACGGGTATCGGCGGGGTTGAGGTTGTCAAAGGTGCTGCCAAGCAGGCAAGGCACCCAGGCGCCGTCGATATAGTTCAGAAACGTTTGCACGGTGTCAGCCATGGTGGGGAGGGTCTTGGAGAGGTGGAGGTCAGTCACAGCGGCGGCC
Organism: uncultured Comamonas sp.; assembly: GCF_964277875.1. Taxonomy (NCBI): domain Bacteria; kingdom Pseudomonadati; phylum Pseudomonadota; class Betaproteobacteria; order Burkholderiales; family Comamonadaceae; genus Comamonas; species uncultured Comamonas sp. The sequence goes on along the minus strand of NZ_CAXYJV010000030.1, from coordinate 14,923 downwards.
GCCAGCGGCCCGCCGCCGCGCGGGGCAAGTGGGGGTCGGCAACGCTCAGGCGGCCAGCAGCTCTTCCTGCGAGATCTGCAGGTCCTTGGCGACGTAGTCGTGGTAGAGCGCCGTCGTGTAGAGCAGGCGCATCTGGGCACCGATCTCGCAGATGCGCAGGCACCTGGCTTGCAGCTCGGGCGTGTTGGCATGCTCCAGCACGATCTGGTAGCCGCGCTCGCCATGGATTTCGTCAGAGACGATGTGCAGGTCAAAGAACTCGACCTCTTCATCGGTAAAGCCGTACTTGTCACGCAGAGTGGGCGTCTGCTTGCGGTAGATCGATGGCACCTGCGACTCCAGGCCCACGACCAGACCGGCCACCGCGACCACCGGGTCTTCGCGCATCGCAATCGAATAGCACCAGGCCTGCAGGCCACGCGTGGTGGGCGACATGTTGTTGGGGTCCACCACGCGCTCACGCGTCGTGCCGCAGGCCTCGGCAAAGCGGATCAGCAGATCGGTATGGCGGTCGCCACCAATCTCTTCCTCATACATATTGGCCAGCAGGAAGTCCTTGGCCTCCGTCATATGGTCCGGCGTGCGGGCATACAGATAGGCCAGGTAGTCGGCAAACGGGCCCACATAGTGGTAGTGGTTCTCGGCCCAGCGCGCCAGGTGCTCACGGCTCAGGCGGCCGGTTGCCCAGGCCACGCTGAAAGGGGCCTTGTTGGCGCTTTTGCCCTTGATCGCATTCTCAAGCGCAGCGCGGAATTCGTCGCGGTTCATCAGTGTTTGGGTCATGGCGGGTTCCTCTGAAATGTTGGGGTGTCGCCAAGTCAAACCGATCCAAGCGACGGAGTTAGAATACTGTATACAGAAAACATGGTCAATGTTTTCGCACCCAACTCGCCCCTAGTGCTTACCCCTATCGCTGGTGAATTTCAAAGTCTTCGATCGTCACCTAACAGTCACAAGCCATTGATATTCATTCATCCGCAAGTGCGATCGCCAAACCAAAATTCCCCCTGCATCACGTTATCCCTAATACATCCACAACATCCTTTTGTATACAGTATACGTAATTGCAATGCGGAGGATGCCATGCCCCAGATCACCTTTCACAAGAACGGCCAGACCTTCCACGGCGAGGTCAAGAGCGGCGCCAACCTGGTCGTGCGCGCGGGGATCAAGCAGTTCCCCTTCCCCCACCTGGCCTACCAATGCGGCATGGGCAAGTGCGCCACCTGCGCCTGCAAGGTGCTGGCCGGGGCCGAGCACCTGCCGGCGCCGAACTGGAAGGAAAAGAAGCAGCTGGGCGCCCACCTGGACGAGGGCTTTCGCCTGGTCTGCCAGCTCTGGCCGGAGCACGACCTGGAGCTGGCGCAAGTGCCGCTGCCGGCCGCCCCTGCCAGCAATACCCACCCCGCAGGCACAGCGCCCGCCACCCCTGCTGCCTGAGGAATGCCCATGTTTGTGATCTTGACCAGCAAGCCCGGCCAGTACCGCACACAAGCCAATGCCGACATTGCGCTGTGCGAAGCCTGGGATTACCACTTCTGCGGCCGCCTGCTGGCCCGCTTTGCGGTGGGCGAGTTGCTGCGCGAAACCAAGGTGCAGGTGATCGAGGAAGGCCCCGGCGGCACCACCAACCTGGTGCCTTCCAAGTTTCTGGAGCGCTTTGACTCGCTGGAGCAAGCCCGCCAGGAGCTGCAGCACCTGTGCCAGTTCGGCGCGCTCGATGCCACGCTGACCGCCGCCCCCCTCACCTCTGTGCCCGCCGCCTGATTGACCCGTATGCCCACCATCACCTTTGTCAGCAACGACAACAAGACCGTCGAAGCCCCGGAAAACAGCAACCTGCTGCGCGTGTCGCTGCGCGAGAAAGGCGGCATCCCCTTCAAATGCGGCGGTGGCCTGTGCGGCACCTGCAAATGCCGCATTGACGAAGGCCTGGCCCACACCGATGCGATCAAGGCCAAGGAGCGCAAGCATTTCAGCGATGAAGAGTTTGCCCAGGGCCACCGCCTGGCCTGCCAGACCTTTGTCAACGGTGACATCAAGGTCAGCTGGGTGCCCCGGCCATGAGCGCATGGACGGCGATGGCCGAGCACCTCTCCTGGGGCCGCTACCTGGCCATGGGGCTGATGGTGCTCACCGGTGCCGCCATGCAGGGCGTCGGCGGCCTGGGCTATGCGATGTTCTGCGCGCCGCTGGCGGCGATCTTCTTCCCCGAGCTGGTGCCCGGCCCGCTGCTGGCCGTGGGAGCGCCGCTGGCCCTGCTGGCTTACCTGCGTGAGCGCGATGCCCTCAACCGCCAGGTCGCTGCCGCCACCTTGGTGGGCCGGGTCATCGGCACCTTTGCGGCCGCCGGGCTGCTGGTGCTGTTCAGCGCCCATGCGCTGTCGGTTCTGTTTGCGGTGCTGATCCTGGCCGCCGTCAGCCTCAGCACCCTGGGCTGGCGCGTGCAGCCCAGCACCACCAACCTGTCGATTGCCGGTGTGGCCAGCGGCATCATGGGCACCATCACCGCTGCGGGCGGCCCGCCGTTTGCGATTGCGATGCAGCACCTGGCGCCGGCGACGATGCGCTCCACCCTCGGTGTGGTCTTTTTTGCCGGCACCATCGTCTCGCTCACCGCGCTTGCCTGGGTGGGGCGCATGGGCAGCGGCCAATGGCTGCTCAGCCTGGTGCTGCTGCCCTGGATGCTGGGCGGCTTTCTGGCCTCCAACCGGCTGGCCCGCCATGTCTCCAAGGCCACCATCCGCCGCTGGCTGCTGGGCACCGCCGCCGTCAGCGCCTGCATCATCCTGCTGCGCGTCTGGCTCTGATTTCCACCCTCACCCACCACACACACCATGCTGCACATCACCGATGCCATGGTGGACACCCTGGTGTCCACCGACCAAGCCCTGCAGGCCATGCACCGCGCCTTTGCCGCCTTTGGCGCGGGCGAAGCAGCGATGCAGGCGCGCGAGCGCACCGATGCCGGGGGCGTCAAGCTCTCCACGCTGGGGGCCGTCATCCCCGCACAAGGCGTCACCGGCGCCAAGGTCTACACCACCATTGCCGGCCAGTTCAACTTTGTCATCCTGCTGTTCTCGACCGAGACTGGCGCGCCGCTGGCCACCCTCGATGCCAATGCCATCACACGCCTGCGCACCGCCGCGACCACGGTGCTGGTGGCCCAGCATCTGGCGCCTGCCAATGCGCGCCATCTGTTCCTGTGCGGCGCCGGCGTGCAAGGCCTGGCCCATGCGCAGCAGATGGTGCAGCACTTCGGGCTGCAGCGCATCGATGTGTTCGACCCCTATGCGCCCAGCGGCCTGGAAGCACGCCTGGCGCAGCTCACCGGTCTGCCCGAAGCGCAGATCCGCCGCGTGGCGCACACCCAGGGCGTCGGCGAGGCCGACATCATCGTCACCGCCTCGCGCGCCAAGGAGCCGCTGTTCAACGGGCAACATGTCGCTCCCCATGCGCTGGTCGCTGCGATTGGCTCCAGCCTGCCCCACACCCGCGAGCTTGACGATGCCCTGCTGGCGCGTGCACAGCTGATTGCCGTGGAATGGAAAAAACAGGCGACCAGCGAAGCGGGCGACCTGGTGCTGGCGGACCCAGGCTTGTCGCTGGCGGGCAAGCTGGTGGAGCTGGGCGATATCGTCAGCGGCCGCTATGCCGTCAGCGCGCAGCCGGGCATCCGGCTCTACAAGGCCGTGGGCGTGGGTTTGGAAGATATTGCGCTGGCGGGTGTGGCTTACCAGAACTACCTGGCCAGCCAATCGTAAACGCGGAACTCAGGGCTCGATGCCGGCCGCGTTGTAGATATGGCGCGCGGCCAGCAGGCCGGCCAGCTCCGGATCGCCCTTGATCACCGCGCGCAGGATGGCGGCATGCTCTTCCCAGTTCTGGGGCGCACGCGCCTGGCTGCGGGGCGCAAACAGCACTTCGGTGCGGTCACGCAGGGACAGCATCACCTCTTGCAGCACGGAGTTGGCGGCGATCTTGCCCAGCGCCAGGTGGAACTTCTGGTTCAGCACGGCCAGCACATCGGCATCGCCCGAATGGGCGTTCTTGGTGCCCTCGGCCAGCAAGGCCTCCAGCGCGGCAATCTGCTCGGGGTCATGGCGCTTGGCGGCCAGGCGCGCATTGAGCGCCTCCAGGGTGGCGCGCACCTCGACCAGCTCGCGCAGCAGGTCGCCATGGAACTTGGCCACCGAGGCACCACGCCGGGGCTCGATGATCACCAGGCCACTGGCAGCCAGCTGGCGCAGGGCCTCACGCACAGGCATGCGCGAGACCGAAAACTCCTCGGACAGACGCTCCTCCACCAGCCGCTCCCCCGAGGCGAGTTCGCCAGACATGATCTTCTCGCGCAAGGCCTCCACCAGCTGCTGGGTCAGCGGCGAGTGGTTCAGTGCAGGTTTTTTGTCTCCGTTGGCAATGGGCATGAAAGTCGGTCCGTTCGGTACGTTGCAAGCCCCGGGTTGCGGCATCGGCTGCAATGCGCCACCCAGGGTCGCACCCAGTTTACATGCCCGGCAAGGGTTTGCAGCGCCTTCGACGTGTCTTGTATACAGAAATCGGCGTTCAGCGCTGGGCGCGGCGGATCTCCGCCAGCGAGCGCGTGTCCTGCATCGCCTGCGCCCAGAGACGGCCCGGCTCCAGCTCAGCGAGGCGCTTGGCCTGCCAGCGCACAAAGGCATTTTCGATGGCCGAGAGCCAGCCCAGTGACGCGGGCAACAAGGCCTGGCGGGGCTCGCGCAGGTTCAGCAGATCGGTTTGCTGGGCAGCAATGGCTTGGGAAGCAGTGTTCTTCATCGGATAGCTCCTGGATGACCTAGTAATTACCCTAGTGTATCCAGTGTACAAATCCATGTCCTTGATCTGGGTTCATAACCATGCGCTATCCAAGCCTTTGATACGGCTTGCAAATACAGGCAAAAACAGCATTCCCCCAGCGCTGTGAACCTTGTCCATCCAAAGCCATCACCTCGAATTCCTTCAGAGGATTTTTCTTTTTTGTATACGAAAACTAACTTATTGGCTATTTAACCCGGGTTTATCGCATGCTGCGACGCAATATTTCTGGTATTCCCTGATGATTTTTTGATTCATTGTATTTAGTATACAAATTGGCTGTATCAACATACCAAGGAGTAGCCACGATGGATCCGTCAGTCTCTATAGGCCCCGCGCACTGGGCCTACCTCGCCGGGGTGCTGGTCATCATCTTGACCATGGCCTTCCGTGCCAATGTGGTGGTGCCATCGATACTGGCCACCGTCGTCGTGGCCTTCGCCTGGAGCGGCAGCTTCATCACCGGCATTGGAAGCATATTCAGTGCCAGCATGGTGGCCGCCAAGGAGTTGTTCAACATCTTTCTGATCATTGCGCTGATGACGGCCTTGCTCAATGCGCTCAAGGACCTGGGCTCGGACATCCGCATGGTCAAGCCCTTTCGCGCGGTGATGAAAAACGGCCATATGGCCTATTTCATCCTGGCGCTGGTCACCTACCTGATCTCGCTGTTCTTCTGGCCCACGCCCGCAGTGCCACTGGTGGCGGCCGTGCTGCTGCCGGCAGCGATTGCAGCGGGCCTGCCGCCCATCGCAGGGGCGATGGCCATCGCGATTGCCGGTCAGGGCATGGCGCTGTCGTCGGACTATGTGATTGGCGTGGCACCAGGCATCAGCGCCAAGGCCGCGGGCGGCATCAGCGCCGTGGCGGTGGGCGACAAGGCCTTGCTGCTGTCCTGGGTGGTCGGCATGATTGCGCTGTTCCTGTCGTACTTCAAGGTGCGCAAGCTCATCGTGCCCAGCGACAACGCCCTGCTGGAGCGCTGGGAGTTGAACCCCGCCGGCATCGACGCGCAGATTGAAGGTGCAGGCCCGTTCGACAAGGCCGAGATCGCCAAGGGCACCGCCCATGAGGGCGATCTGGGCACCAACTCCGAGCTGGAAGCCGAGCTGCGCAAGACCCAGCCGCTGGCCTCGGCCTCCAAGCTGTTTGCGGTGCTCACCCCACTGGCTTTTTTGCTGGTGATTCTGGTGATGGTCGCGCCCAAGTTCAGCACCGCCGTGCCCGAGCTCAAGGGCGGGGATGCTGCCATGCTGATCGGCGGCGTGGCAGCGCTGCTGATGATCTGGGCGACCACCGCCGCCCAGGGCTTTCGCAAGATGCTCGATGGCGCGGCAGACCATGTGACCGACGGCTTTGTGTTTGCGTTCAAGGCCATGGGCTCGGTGCTGCCGATTGCCGGTTTCTTCTTTATCGGCTCGGGCGAGACTGCCGGAGCCATCCTGGGCATGGCGCCGGGTACGCCAGCCCCCAGCCTGCTGTTTGAGCTGGTGCAAGCCGGCCAGCACCTGATTCCCGACAGCCAGCTGCTTGTGTCGTTTGGCGTCCTCATCATGGGCATGATCACCGGCATCGATGGCTCGGGCTTCTCCGGCCTGCCGCTGACCGGCACCATCGCCGGCGCGCTGGGCCCGGCCTCGGGCATGGATGTATCCGCGTTGGCGGCCTTGGGCCAGATGGGCTCCGTATGGACGGGTGGCGGCACCTTGATCGCCTGGTCCTCGCTGATTGCGGTCGCAGGCTTTGCCCGGGTGAATGTGCTGGAGCTGGCCCGGGCGCTGCTGATACCGGTGGTGCTGGGGCTACTGGCCGCCGTCTTCACCGCCGTCGCACTCTGGGGCGGTTGAGATGGCGCAGCTGCACCGCCAAGACCTGCCAGGCGCAGCCGGCGTGCTGGGCCGGGGCGCGATGCTGGCCACCGGCCACCCGCTGGCCGCAGCAGCCGCGCAGGCCCAGCTGCAGCAAGGCGGCTCGGCCGTCGATGCCGCCATTGCCGCCGATGCGGTGCTGGGCGTGGTCGAGCCCATGGCCACCGGCGTGGGCGGCGACCTGCTGGCCATGCTGGTGCCGCCGGGCCAGCCGCCGCTGGCCTACAACGGCACCGGGCGTGCGCCCCAAGCTCTGACGGCCGACTTGGTCGGGGCCCTGCCCCAACGCCGCGTCCCCGAGCGCCATCCGCTCTCCGTCACCACGCCCGGCGTGGTGCAAGGCTGGTGGGATCTGCACCAGCGCTTTGGCCAACGCCCGTGGGCGCAGCTGTTCGATGCGGCCGTGCAGGCCGCCAGCCAGGGCTTTGCGGTGGCCCCGGTCGCTGCACGTGAATGGGCGCTGTTCCAGCCGGTGATAGCCCGCGATGCAGCCAGCGCCGCGCTGTACCGTGCCGATGCCCCGCCCCGCGCAGGCGAGCACTTTGCCAACCCCGCGCTGGCCCGCTTGCTGCAGGCCATAGCCACCCAGGGGCCGCAGGCCTTTTATGCCGGCGCCATCCCCGCCGCCTGCGCCGCTGCGGTGCAGGCAGCCGGCGGCGTGTTGGCCGCTGCAGATTTCAGCGCCCACCAGGGCAACTTCTGCACGCCGGTGAGCACCTCGTTTCGCGGCGCCACCATCTACGAATGCCCCCCCAACACCCATGGCGTGGCCGTGCTCCATGCACTGGCCGCCATGCAGGACCAGGCCATCGATATGGCCAGCGCAGCCACCCAGGTCGCGCTGGTGCAGGCGATGGAGGCAGCGATGGCCCATGCCCAGCAGACCGTGGCCGACCCGGCCGGCAATACCGTCTGCACCACCGTGGTGGATGGCGACGGCCTGGCCATCAGCCTGATGAGCAGCGTGTTCAAGCGCTTTGGCTCGGGCATTGGTGTGGCCGAGGGCGGCTTTGTGCTGCAGAACCGGGGCCATGGTTTTTCGCAGCCCGGCCATATCAACGGACCGGCGCCGGGCAAACGCCCCTACCACACGGTGGTGCCTGGCGCTGCCACGCGCGATGGCCAATTCCTCGGCGTGTTTGGCGTGGTGGGCGGCGCGATGCAACCCCAAGGCCAGGTGCAGCTGCTGTGCCGCATGCTGGCCGGCGGCGAGGCGCCGCAGCCCGCCATGGACCAGCCGCGCTGGCGCCTGGAAGGCGGCCGCGTGCTGGCAGTGGAGGCAGGCATGCCGCCTGCGATCACCGCTGCGCTGCGGGCCCAGGGCTACCGCGAGCCGAGTGGCGAAGGCGAGCTGGGCGGGCGCAGCGACTTTGGTGGCGCGCAGTGCATCTGGCGCCTGGCCGATGGCCAGCTCTGCGGCGCATCCGACCACCGCAAGGACGGCCTGGCGCTGGCCGTCTGAGCCGCTTTAGCGCTGGGCCTTGGCGGGCGCCAGCGCCTCGTCGATCACCTCGATCCAGTGGCGCACCGGCACATCGGTGCCTGACTGCAGATGCGAGATGCAGCCGATATTGGCCGACAGAATCGCGGCAGGTGGTGCATCGCTGCAGGCCTGGTTCAGGGTGCCGATCTTGCGGTCGCGCAGCTGGTGCGCAATCTCGGGCTGCAGCAAGGAATAGGTGCCGGCCGAGCCGCAGCACAGATGCGATTCCACCCGCGAGACGCGGATGTCAAAACCCAGGCGGCGCAGGCTGGTCTCCACCCCGCCGCGCAGCTTCTGGCCATGCTGCAAGGTGCAGGGCGGGTGGTAGGCCAGCGGCGCCTCGGGCAGGTTCAGCTGGCCCTGCAGGCGCTGCTCCAGCTCGGGCAGCATGTCGGGCAGCAGCTCGCATAAATCACGCGCCAGCGCGCCAATCTCTGCGGCCCGCGCCGCATAGGCCGGGTCATGGCGCAGCAGGTGGCCGTAGTCCTTCACCATCACGCCGCAGCCCGAGGCCGTGGTCACAATCGCCTCGACCTGTTGGCTCTCCACATGGGGCCACCAGGCATCGATATTGGCGCGCGCCTGGGCCAGCGCGCCCTGCGGGTCGCTCAGGTGCTGCTGCACTGCGCCGCAGCAGGCGGCGGCTGGCGTCACCAAGGTCTGGATGCCCACGGCATCGAGCACCCGCGCAGCGGCCGCATTGATATTGGGCAGCATCACCGGCTGCACACAGCCGGCCAGCATCAGCACCTTGCGCGCATGGCTGCGTGTGGGCCACTTGCCGGCACGCGGTACGCGCGCCAGCTTGGCCTTGAGCGCCGCCGGCAGCACCGGGCGGGCCAGCCGCCCCAGCGCCAGCGCCGGTCCAAAGGCCTTGGACACCATGCCCTTGCGCAGCGCCCAGCGCTGCAGGCGCTCGGCCGCCGGGCGCTCCACCTTCTGGTCGACGATGTGGCGGCCAATGTCGAGCAGCTTGCCGTACTGCACGCCGCTGGGGCAGGTCGATTCGCAGTTGCGGCAGGTCAGGCAGCGGTCCAGGTGGGTCTGGGTCTTGCGGGTGGGCTCCTGCCCTTCGAGCACCTGCTTGATCAGGTAGATGCGGCCGCGCGGGCCGTCGAGCTCATCGCCCAGCAGCTGGTAGGTGGGGCAGGTGGCGGTGCAAAAGCCGCAATGCACGCACTTGCGCAGAATGGCCTCGGCCTCCTGGCCTTCGGGGGTGTCTTTGAATTCGGGGGCTAATTGGGTTTGCATGGTGCAGGGGTGCCTCGATTAGCTGAGCTCAGCTTAGCTCAACGCCCAGTCGCCCAGGCGGCCGGGATTGAAGATGCCATGGGGGTCGAACGCCTGCTTGAGCCGCTGCTGCACCTGGCGCAGCGCGGGCGAGGCGGGCGTAAAACCAAAATCATCGGATGCGGCCAGGCCCACCTGGGGGCCGGGCCGGAAACACACGGCGCTGCCGCCCACACTGGCGGCCAGCGCCTGCAAGGCCTGGGCATGCTGCATGGGGGCCTGCACCCAGCGCAGTGCGCCGCCCCATTCCATCAGCGGCTGCAGGCCTGCTTCGGTGCAGGGCAGCACCGGCGTGGTGGCCGGCAGCGACAGGCGCCACAGCGCATGGCTCGGGTCCATGTCGCTGAACCAGGGCAGTTGCTGCTCGCGGCAGGCCAGCCAGGCGGCATCGGCCTGGCCGTGGTCCAGCATCGTGCCACCCATGCCATCAAGTGCCGACTGCACCGCCGCCACCGCACCGCGCAGCCGCACCAGCAGATGGCCTTGCTCGCCCTCGCCGGATTGCTGCCACAGGCTGGCATTGATGGGCAGCGGCTTGGCGCGCCAGGCCGAGAGTTTGTCCAGCGCCTGCTGCGCCGTGCATTCGTAGTACAGGGTGGCCTGCGCGCGCTGCATCGGCAGCACCTTGAGGCTGATGTCGGTCAGCAGGCCCAGGGTGCCCCAGGCACCGGCCATCAGGCGCGACACGTCATAGCCCGCGACGTTCTTCATCACCTGGCCGCCAAAGCGCAGCAGCTCGCCCTGCCCATTGATCAGCTCCAGGCCCAGGATGTAGTCACGCACGGCGCCGACTGCTGCCCGCGAGGGGCCGGACAGGCCCGCCGCCACCATGCCGCCGACCGTGGCGCCGGGGCCAAAATGCGGCGGGTCAAAAGCCAGGCACTGGCCGCATTCGGCCAAGGCCTGCTCCAGCGCCGCCAGCGTTGTGCCGGCCCGCACGGTCACGACCAGCTCACTGGGCTCGTAGCTGATGATGCCGCTATAGCTGCGGGTATCGAACACCTCGCCGCCCAGGCGTGCACCATAAAAATCCTTGCTGCCACCGCCCCGGATGCGCAGCGGCGTCTTGTGGGCATGGGCGGATCGAACGCGCTCCTGCCAGTCGAGCACGGTGGGGGGAAGAGAGGTAGCCACAGCTTGGTCCATGGCGCCATGGTAGCGACAGTTGCGCCCGGCGTACGGTGCTCAAGTTAGATGGGGGACTGAGGGCGGTTGATGGGGCCTGTTTGACTCAGATTTCACAGTTTTTACATCAAAACCATTATCATTATTTATCACTCACAAAAGAAGTAGAGGGTGTAATAATAAAATTATGCAGGCACATTCCATTTGTGCTGCCTTGACAGCTCCAAATATCTTTTATAAGATGGCGCAATGTAATCTATCATATTAAAAAATATCAAAAATAATAGAAACACAAAATAACTCTTCAAGGGGTTATCAGCATCAAATTGATAGAAATATGAAATCCTCCCCAAGGAGTAATATAAAATACAATAATAAAATACACAACCAAGGTAAAAAGACAATCTGCTATGGATCCCAAAAATTTGGTGATAGTTGATTAGAAATAATCTACGAGAGAATACACACACCCAAAAAATTATGAAATACAATCCATTAGCAATATCTTTATATAATCCCTCAGGAATATTTGAGTAAAGTTTTACTTTGAGATAAATTAATAGAAGCATTGCAGAATGTGAAACAAATACTCTGAATAATTGGAAAAATAGATTTATTAACAAGTGCATGTCAGTTTATAAGCTACTGCTTTTCCAAGAGATCCTATGCCTAATCCTGAATACCAGCCGACAGCGGTGGCGCCTGTAGTCATTCCCGTTGTAAACACTGTTTTGCCCGCTAAATGTTTCCAGCTTGTCCTGATGGGCATCAGGCCTGACGCGAGTGGTCGCCCCTCTTGAAAAATTAGAAATGCCGACTGTAGAATGGTAGAACCTCCATAGCTACGGGCTGCGGCGCCCCCTAGCGCCAGTGCCAGCGGTGTTTTTGCGTTGGTTAGAATGTCGGGGATCACTGGTATGACGCCATCAACTAATTCGTTTGCAATGTTATTTGTTTGCCGCGCATTATTCCAAGCATTCTTGAATACTCCATCTTCACAGTTCATCCCTGCCGAGAATAGCTCTCCATCTATCGTTTGATTCCATAAGTACCCCAAAAAACTATCTTCGTTTGCGCGTGGCAGCGATGGAAGATCAAATAGACCCAAAGGGTCTAAAGTTAATAGTGGATTATTGTTTGCGTAGCTATACTTAAGAAACCCACCACTCAGACCAATTAAATCTTGACTAACATATTTTCCTGTAAGATTATCAATATATCTACACCTGTTGTAATCGATACTGGTTATTTCGTTATGATGCTGCCCCGGCAGCCGAATCGGCTGGTACAAATCCCCCGGGTTATGCTCCGCTCGCACATTCCCCCAAGCGTCTAATTGCACGGCCCAATCCAGCCTGCTGTCCTCGCGAATCAACGCATTGGGCGTTCCCAGGTGGTCGCAGAGGTAGTGGCGGATTTCCACTTTTTCTGCAGCTGCTTTGCGTTGGTCGCTCAACGTTTGCTCGTACTCCTGCAGCTGCTCACGCATAAACATCTGCACATCCTTGGACATGGACTTAAAGGCGATGTTCTGGGGCAGCGTGGCGCTGAACTCTTTGATATCTGCCAAGGCTTTGCGCAAGGCGTCTTGCACTACGCCTGGCGAGGTGTTGGCGAGCAATTGTTCGCCCAGATCGGGCGCTGCTTTGCTGGCTCTGCGCAGCTGGATCAGCGGGGTAAACGATCCTGGCTCATAGATGGTGTGGATGACTTCGGGTTGCGCTGCGCCATCGTCGTCTTTGGCGTTGGCGCTGTTAAAGCGCTCGGTGTGGATCAGGCGGTCGCCATCCCAGCCAAAGTAATCTGTTTCCTTCCCTTCGCCGGTATTGCTCGGTGCGTTGTACTTTGCTAAGCGCCGCCCAAACGCGTCGTATCGGTAGCTTTGGGTGTGGCGCTGGCCAGCTTCATCAACGACTACCTGCACCAGCTGGTTGCCACTGTCATACGCCAGCTCCAGCTTGCGCCCCGTGGCCTCGTCCAGGCTTTGAGTGCGATTGCCCCGGCTGTCATATTGGTAGTGGATCTTTGCCCCTTGGCTGCTCGCGTCTTCCTGGTTCTCGTAATAGGCCACGCGGTTGCCAGCCCAGCGTTTGCTGGTGTGCAGCGGTTGGTTGCTGCTGGGGTCTGGGTCCGCTTGGAGCGGGTTGAAGTCGCTGCGCAGTAGCTGCTCTTTGGTGATGGGGTTGGCTTGGACTGCGGCGCGTTGCTGGGCGCGCAGGCGGTCAGTTTCGTTGAGGTGGCCGGTGATGGCGTCTGGGGTGGCGGGCTTTGTGTCGGGACCGGCGATGGGCAGCCGATTGCCTGCAGGGTCAAACTGCCAGCGCTGTGAGCCAGCATGCGGCGTGTGCGCGCCTGTCAGGCGCCCCGCTGCGTCGTAGGCAAAGCGGCTGATGCCGGCATGGCTGCGCATACCGACCATCTGGCCCAGGCTGTCGTAGTAGTACTGGCGGGCGGTCATGGCGCCCAGCAGCGTTGGTGGCACGCGGTTGGGGGCTTGCCCGCCGGGCGTGGCAAGCATGTCATCCAGCGCGCTACCCTGCTCCAAACCCATCCACTGCATCGTTTCCATGCGCCCGCCAGCATCCCAGCTGAGCTTGCGGTAGAGCGGCTTGGCGGTGTTTTCGCCAGGGGTTTGGCTATTGATGTCGGTGAGGACTTGGCGGTGGACTTCTCGGTGCAGCGCGTCGCGCTCAAAGTTCACCAGGCTCTCGCCTTGCCAGGTGATGTCGTGCACGTGGCCTGCGCCGTAGAGCAGGTAGCCGACGTTGCCCAGGCCTTGGAGCTGGCTGCCTTGGCGGTGGCCCAGGGCGTCTAGTTGGTGGCTGATGCGGTGTTCGAACTCGATCTCGGGGGTAAAGAACCGGTCTTGCAGGTCATCCTGGCTGGGGGTTTTGTAGAGGCGCTGGACTTCGCCGATGACTCTGCCGGCTGCATCGCGCTCGATGATGGCTTGGCTTTGCAGGATGCCTTCTTGTCCCTGGCTTGGCAGGCGGTTGGGGCGTTCAGCTTCTCCTTCGCTGAGATGCCACACGCTCGCTTGCAGCAACTCACCGACTTTGCCCCATTCGTAACGCTGTGTGGAAGCTGGCAGCAGGTCGGTTGCTGGTAGATGGCGGGCGGCGAGCTGACCAGTGACGGTCCATTCATAGTGACTGGTGTGCGCTGGCAGGCCTTGCTCTGCAGCCCAGCCGTCACTGGATTGAACAAGCTGGCCAGCCGCGTCGTATTGGTAGCTTTGCACCCGGGCATCAAACCCGGTTTCTTGGGCCAGCCGGTCCATCACATCCCAAGCAAAGCGGGTGTGTTCGCCGTTCTCGTTGGTGAGCTGGGTCAGGCGCCCTGCCGTGTCGTAGGCAAAGCCTAAATGCTGGCCCGCGTGGCTGCGCTGTACAAGGCGCCCCCAGAGGTCATAGGCCATGCGCACGCTGGGTGCGGTGGTGCTGACAGGAATGCGGCTCTTGCTGGGACTGTTGAGTTCACGATCATCGCGGCGCCCGGCCTTCACTTCGACTACCTGCCCCCGGGCATCGTAGGTGTAGTGCTCGGTGCTTCCATCGGGGTAGTAAACCCCGCGCAGCTGGTCCTGCTCGTTGTATTCGTAGGCCACCCGCTCACCCAGTGCGTTACGCACCGCCGTGGTCTGGCCCCAGCGGTTGTATTCGTAGTGGGTGCTTTGGCCCGAGCAGTCGGTGTAGCTGGCGGTCTGCCCGGTGGGGGTGTAGCTGATATGTTTGTCGCGGCCATTGGCATCGGTGATGCGGAGGGGCTTGTCAGCGTTGGCGCGCAGGCCCAGGTCTCCTGGATTGAGCGTGATGTTGGGATAGTGGTATTGCTCGCTGCTGCCATCCGGCAGGGTCACCCGCGTCAGGCGGTGGTGATAGTCGTACTCGTAGTGCGTGGTGCGGCCAGCGGCATCGGTACTGCTTTGCAGCAGGCTAGTCGTGTCGTCAAATCGCTGGCTGCTGCGCGATCCGTCTGGGCCTTGGGTTGCCAGCAGCTGGCCCATGGGGCTGACGGCCATGTATACAGTTCGGCCTAGCGGGTCGGTGACTTCGCTCAGGTGCCCGTACTGGTTGTATTTGCGTTTGATCGTGCTGCCATCAGCGCGGGTGTGTTCTACAAGGCGCTGCAGCCCTGCCTCGCCTTGGAAGATGTATTTGTCGACCCGGCCCAGGTTGTCCGTAACGACACATGCTCGCTTCGGCTGGCCATCCACTTCGGGCAGCTCTTGGTAGTCAAACTTGTAGTCCAGGCCTTCCTGGTTGCGCTGCTCGATGGCTTGGCCGCCTGGCTCATAGCGGTCATAGGCATAGTGGTGCTC
>NZ_CAXYJV010000029.1:0-14830 GCF_964277875.1 uncultured Comamonas sp. | reverse complement strand
AAGATGCGCATCTTGTTGTGGCCCTTGAACACGGTGGGCTGCACATAGTAGCCGCCTTCCAGATCGCCGCCCAGCTTGGCTTCGGCGCCGCCGATCAGCACCTCGGCGCCTTCCTGGCGGCCCAGGTCCAGGTAGCTGCTGATCTTGATCAGCTGCTCCTTGCTGGCCTGCGCACCCATCATGCTGTCGGTGTCCAGTGGGTTGCCGTGTTTGATGGCGGCAATGCGCTTGAGCACCTTTTCCATGAAGCGGTCATAGATGGATTCATGGATCAGTGCGCGGCTGGGGCAGGTGCAGACCTCGCCCTGGTTGAAGGCAAACAGCACCAGCCCTTCGATCGCCTTGTCCAGGAAGGCGTCGTCATGGTCCATCACATCGGCGAAGAACACATTGGGCGACTTGCCGCCCAGCTCCAGGGTAGCGGGAATCAGGTTGTTGGCGGCGGCCTGGGCGATGACGCGGCCCGTGCTGGTCGAGCCGGTAAAGGCGATCTTGGCAATGCGCTTGCTGTTGGCCAGCGGCATGCCCGCCTCCCGGCCGTAGCCGTTGACCACATTGAGCACGCCGGTAGGCAGCAGGTCCTCGATGAGCTCAATGAGAATCAGCAAGCCGATGGGCGTGGATTCGGCCGGCTTGAGCACCACGCAGTTGCCTGCGGCAAGGGCGGGGGCCAGCTTCCAGGCGGCCATCAGGATGGGGAAGTTCCAGGGAATGATCTGGCCGACGACGCCCAGTGGCTCATGGTAGTGGTAGGCCACGGTGGTGTTGTCGATCTCGCTGATGCCGCCTTCCTGCGCGCGCAGTGCGCCAGCAAAGTAGCGGAAGTGGTCGGCCGCCAGCGGAATATCGGCATTGAGCGTCTCGCGAATCGCCTTGCCGTTGTCCACGGTTTCGGCATAGGCCAGCAGTTCGGTGTTGGCGTCGATGCGGTCGGCAATCTGCAGCAGCACATTGGAGCGCTCGGCGGCTGATTTCTTGCCCCAGGCGTCTGCCGCCGCATGGGCGGCATCCAGTGCCAGCTCCACGTCTTCAGCCGTCGAGCGTGCCGCCTGCGTGTAGACCTGGCCATTGATCGGCGAGACCACATCAAAGTACTGGCCCTTGACGGGCGCCTTCCACTGGCCGCCGATGAAGTTGTTGTACTGCTTTTTGTAGCTGATCTTGGCGCCCGATTGGCCGGGAAATACGTATTGCATGGTTTGTCTCCTTGGAAATTGGATGTCTCAAGCTGATTCGCGCCGCTGGCAAAACCGCTGAAGGCACGAGTCACCATGGACATATCAAGATGCATGCCAGCGTGAAAAGCGCGGCAAGTGCTTGATTTTTATCAGTCTGATAGCGCGCAATGGCAGCCGCTGGTACAGCGCCGGACAGTGCAGGTGTTCCAATCTGGAACAGTCGGACAGCGTCATGGCTATTCGCGGCTTCTCCGAGCGGCTGCTTTCCTATACTGTCCCCATGGGCCTGCGCAGACAGGCTTGCAAGGAGACGACATGGATCCCCAGATCACCTCCCAGGTGCTGCGTCAGGCACGGGTGCATTTGTTGGCACATGGTGAATGCCCGCCCGGGGCCGTGCAGGCGCGCATTGCCAGCTCCTGGGAGCGCAGTCTGCGCGCAGGGGTGCAACCGGTGGGCCGTGTCTCTGGCGGCGATCCGCTGACGGGGACCGAAATGCGCCAGGTGCTCACCCGCAGCGAAGATCTGCTCGCCATTGCCCGGCCGGTGATGGACTATGTGTTCGAGCAGATCCAGGACAGCCACAGCATGGTCATCCTGGCCAATGCCCAGAGCACCTTGCTGCACACCTTGGGCGATGCGCCGTTTCTGAACAAGGCCGAGCGGGTGGCGCTGCGCAGTGGCGCGATCTGGACCGAAGAGGCGCGCGGCACCAATGCGATCGGCACGGCACTGGTGGAGGCTACACCGCTGCGCGTCGAAGGCGCCGAGCACTTTCTGGAAGCCAACAGCTTTTTGAACTGCGCGGCCTCGCCCATCTTCAGCGCCCAGGGCCAACTGCTGGGCGTGCTCGATATCTCCGGCGACCAGCGGCTGGCCCAGGCCCATACCCTGGGGCTGGCCACCACTGCGGCCCGCATGATCGAAAACCGCTGGCTGCTGGCGCGCCACCAGCGCGACTGGCGCATGCATTTCCACACCCAGGCCGAAGGGGTGGGCACCGCCGCCGAAGGCATTCTGGCGCTGGCGCCGGATGGCTTGCTGTTGGGCGGCAACCGCGCGGCCATGCAAAGCCTCAAGATCGCCGCCGCCGACTGGGGCCATCTGCACTGGGATGACATCAGCGCCATGCCGTTGCGCGACTGGCTGGCCCGGGGCCACAGCCACACCGAACGCCTGCACCTGGCGGCCCTGCACACCGGCCGCAGCGTGTTTGCGCGCCTGGTGCTGCCCCTGCAAGCCACAGCGGCAGCCGCTACGCCAGCTGTGCTGAGCAGCGATCGCGCTGTCCGTGTGCCGCTGGCGGCGGCGCCTCTGCGGCCTGCGCCCGATGCGCTGGCCCAGCTCGACACCGGCGACCCGACCTGGCGCGCTGCCGCAGAGCGTGGCCGGCGCACCTTGGGCAAGGGCATTGCCTTGCTGGTGCAGGGCGAATCGGGCGTCGGCAAGGAGCTGTTTGCCCGCGCCTTGCATGACAGCAGCGCCCGCCATGCCGGGCCTTTTGTGGCCATCAACTGTGCGGCGATTCCAGAGCATTTGATCGAGGCCGAACTGTTTGGCTACGAGTCAGGAGCTTTTACCGGCGCCCGGCGCGATGGCCAACTGGGCCGTTTGCGCGAGGCCCAGGGCGGCACCTTGTTTCTCGATGAGATTGGCGATATGCCGCTGGCACTGCAAACCCGCTTGCTGCGCGTGCTGCAGGAGCGCAGCATCACGCCGCTGGGGGGCGGCAAGGCCCAGCAGCTGGACTTTGCTTTGGTCTGCGCCACCCACCACCAGCTGCGCGAGGCCGTGGCGCAAGGGCGCTTTCGGGCCGATCTGTTCTACCGCATCCATGGCCTGGCCTTGCAGTTGCCCGCGCTGCGCGAGCGCAGCGACCGCGAGGCCATCACCCGCCGCTTGCTGGACCAGTTCAACCCCGGCCAGCCGGTCAGGCTGCACCCCGATCTGGCCTTTGCGATGGCGCACTACCCCTGGCCCGGCAACCTGCGCGAATATGCTAACGCGCTGCAGACCGCGTCGGCGCTGCTGCTGCCCGGTGAGGACACGATTGGCTGGTCCCAGCTCTCGGACGATCTGGCGCAGGAGCTGCTGCGCTACCGCGAAGGCGCGCCGATGGCGGTCGCCGCTTTGGCAGCGCAAGCGCAGCCGCCCAGCCTGCCGGCCACCGATCTGAAAACCCTCTCCCATGCTGCCATTGCCCAGATGCTGCAGCAGTGCCGGGGCAATGTGTCGCAGGCAGCCAAGCTGCTGGGCATCAGCCGGCAGACCCTGTACCGCCGGCTCAAGGCGGCTTAGCATGGCCTAAGATAGCGCTTCGCCGGAACATGGTGTGCCGGCCGTTTGTTGGAATACCCATGCCCGCCTCTGAAAACGCCGCTGTCGCCCCCTGGTCTTCCCGATTCTGGGCCGATATCAGCACGCGCGAATTTGCCCAGGCGCAGACCAGCGGCCTCGCAGCCAGCACGGTGGCAGTGCTGCCGGTGGGCGCGGTGGAGCAGCATGGCCCGCATTTGCCGGTCTCCGTCGATGCCACCTTGCTGCAAGGCATTGTGGCGGCGGCGCTGCCCCTGCTGCCGGCCGATGTGCCGGTGCTGGTGCTGCCGGCGCAGAACATTGGTCTGAGCACCGAGCACCTGAACTTTCCCGGCACCCTGAGCCTGCCGCCCAAGCTCATCATCGATCTCTGGACGGCGCTGGGCCAAGCAGTGGCGCGGGCGGGCATCCGCAAGCTGCTGATGTTCAACACCCATGGCGGGCAGGTGGCGGTGATGGATATCGTCGCGCGCGAACTGCGCATGGCCCATGGCATGCTGGTCTACAGCAGCAGCTGGGGCGGGCTGCCGTTGCCGGCCGAAGTGACGGGTTTGTTCAGCGCCGAGGAGCACCGCTTTGGCATCCATGGCGGCGAGGTGGAAACCTCGATGATGCTGCACCTCGCACCTGCGCAGGTGGACATGGCGCAGGCGGGCTGTTTCCATTCCACGTCGCAGGACCGGGCGCGGCGCTTTGCGATTGTGGGCAACGGCAAGAGCGCCAAGATGGGCTGGGCGATGGAAGACTACAACCCCTGCGGCGCCGTCGGCAATGCCGCTGGCGCCACGGCAGACAAGGGCCGCGCGGTGGTCGAGGCAGCGGCCCGGCAACTGGCCTTGCTGCTGCAGGAGATCCACCAGCTGGAGTGGACAGTAGCTCCCCGCTGAAGTCTTGCACGCGCAGAATCAGCCGCCCAGTACCTGGCTGAACACGGCCGCATCCACATTGCCGCCGGTCAGCGCCAGGCCCATGGTCTGGCCGGCGATCAGCTCGCGCTCCTGCAGCGCGGCGGCCAGCGCAGCGGCACCTGCGCCTTCGGCGACATTGTGGGTATCGGTGAACAGGCAGCGCATGGCTTCGCGCACTTCGTCGTCGCTGACGGCCACCAGGTGGTCCAGGTGCTGGCGCAGCACGGGCAGGGCCATCGGGTCGGCGCGGCGCACGGCCATGCCGTCGGCAATCTCGGTGCTGACCACCGCCTCGACCACCTCACCGGCGGCGATGGAATCGCGGTAGGTGGTGGCACCCGTGCTGATCACCCCGACAATGCGCACCGGGTGCTGCAAGGCCAGCTTGGCGGCCACGGCCGCACAGGCGCCCGAGCCCAGGCCAATCGGCACATAGACGGTCTGCAAATGCGGCACGGCGCGCAAAAACTCCCACCAGTAGGTGCTGACGCCGCTGACCAGGTCCGGGTGGTAGCTGGGCACCATATGGGCGCCGTTCTGCTCGGCCAATGCAATCGCATGCTCGCGGGCGGACTGGAAGTCGTCGCCGTGCTCGATCAGCTCCGCACCCAGCGAACGCATCGCCATGTTCTTCTCGACCGAGTTGCCATGGGGCACGACGATGGTGCAGCGCACGCCATGGCTGCGCGCGGCCCAGGCGATGCTCTGGCCGTGGTTGCCGCGCGTGGCGCTGATCACCTGGGCGGGCAGGTTGCCGCGCGCGGCCATCTGCGCAAAATAGGCCAGGCCGCCCCGGATCTTGAATGCGCCGACCGGCGTGTGGTTCTCATGCTTGAGCCAGCACTCGGCCCCCAGGCGTTCGCCCAGCAGCTGCCAACGGTACTGCGGCGTGGCCTGGAACTCACGGTAGACGATGCGGGAGGCGGCCTCAATCTCGGCGAGGCTGGGAAGGGAGATGGCTTGCATAGGTCAAAAAAGGGTGCGTTGAAGAGCGGATCAGAGAGGGCTGCGCAGCTGCACCGGCCCCTTGGGCGTGTGCAAATCGGCGACCAGCGCCGGCGTGCTGGCCTGGGCCACTTGCAAGGCCGGGTTGCCAACCAGGCCCAGCGCTTGTAGCGCCGTTTTCAGAGCATCGGCATCGGGATGCAGCAGCTGCAACTGCTGCAGCGCAACGCCCTTGTCCGCCATGCTGGCTTCCGGGTGCTGCTCCCCCCATTCAATCAACGTGGGCAGCAGACCTTGCAGCAGGCGCTGGCCGTCGGGCCGCAGCCCAATCTGCCAGGCCAGCAGGCCCCGGGGCGTTTGCCGGCTGGCGGCCTGGGGTGTACCGGCGGCATGGCCCAGCGCGCGCAAGGCCTCGGTGGCCTGTGCGATGCCGTTGACGCGTGCGACCCAGTGGGTCAGCTGCGGCCCCTGGCTGCGCACCTGCGCCTGCAGCGCGCTGTCGTCAATGTCAAACCAGCGGCGGTGGCTGCTGGGCGCCTGGCCTTGCGGGTCGACCGCGATGATCTCCAGGTAGCTGCCCGCAAAAGCCGGGCTGCTGATGCGCAGCAGGCGGTTGTGGGTGCCCATGAAGGCATGCTGGCCGCCTGCGTCAGGCGTCACGCCCAGGGTCGCCTCGCACCAGGCCAGGCCTTCATCCAGGCTGGCCGCCATGACGACGAGGTGGTCCAGGGCGGCATGGCTCACAGCAGCACCTCGCCCCGGATGCCGGCGGACACATGGCCGCCGACCCAGACCTGGCCGGCCGCATCTTGCGCGATGTTGACGATGCCGCTGCGGTCCAGGTTGATGCCCTGGCTGGCAACATAGGGGGCCTGCAGATGGCCATCGGCCAGCAGCCACTGCGCCAGGCTGGCGTTGAGGCTGCCGGTGATCGGGTCTTCGCTGAGGCTGGCGCCGGTGTTGAACCAGACCCGCACCTCGATATCGACCTCAGGCGGGCGGCTGGCCTGGCCCGAGGCGCCATCAAAGGCACGCGCCTCGCGGCTGGCGCGGCCGATCAGCGTCTTGCCCGCTTGCGGGTACAGCGCCGCCACCGCCAATTCCATGCCTAGGCCATGCAGCGCCGTCAGATCGGGCTGCATCGCGAGGATGGTGTCAGGGTCGTCCAGCAGCAGGGCCCAGAACTCGGGTCCGTTGTTGAGCTTTTGGCGGGCCAGCACCTGGCCTGCGTGTAGACCGGTAGCCTGCAGCACCGGGGCCAGTTCTGCATCTGCAATCTCGCTGCGGCTGAGCGACGGGGCGGCAAAGGTTAGACGGCCGCTGCGCGCGTCCTGCTGCAAGGGCACCAGGCCCTTGGCACATTCCTGCACCACGCGGCCGGCGTGCTGCGGCTGGCCACCGGCTGCCAGCCAGGCATGGCAGCTGCCCAAGGTGGGGTGGCCGGCAAAAGGCAGCTCGCCGCCGGGGGTGAAGATGCGCACCCGGTAGTCCGCACCCTGGGCACGGCCCTCGGGTGTGGGTGGCAGCAAAAAGGTGGTTTCGGACAGGTTGGTCCAGCGGGCAAAGGCCTGCATGGCCTCATCGCCCAGGCCTTCGCTGTCCAGCACCACGGCCAGCGGGTTGCCACGGTAGGCGGTTTCGGAAAACACATCGACCTGCATAAAGGCGCGTGTACGCATGGGAACTTCCTTTCCTTCAATATTCAAAGAATGACCTGGCCTGTCAGCACGCTGTGCACCTGGCCCTGTACCCAGATCTGGCCTTGCGCATCGGCCACCAGGCGCATGCGGCCTGCGCGGCCGATGGCGGCCCCTTGTTGCACGCGGTACGGCAAGGCGATATGGCCGGCAGCGCCGAGCCACTGGGCCAGGCTGGCATTGAGGCTGCCGGTGGCCGGGTCTTCGGCGATGCCATGGGCGGTCAAGGTGATGCCGCGCACTTCCAGCACCGGCTCTGCCGCCATCGCCCCGCTGCTGGGTGTGTGGATGGCGCAGAGGCCGGCTTTGACGCCCAGTGTCCGCAGCGCCGCCGCGTTGGGCTGGGCGCGTGGCAGCATATCGGTGCTGCGCATCAGCAAACCCATCCAGCGCGATCCGTTGTCCAGCCACTGCGCGGCGACCAGGTCATCGGCCTGCAAGGCCAATGCGGCCAGCACCTGTGCCTGCAGACCGGCAGGCACCTCGCTGCGCTGCAGCGGTGGCGCGGCAAAGGCCAGGCCTGCGTGGTCCATGCCGCTCGCAGAGGACGAGCGTTGGATGCTGACCAGGCCCTTGGCACATTCCTGCACCACCACCTGCGCCTGGCGCGGCGTACCGCCCGCGTTGAGCCAGGCCTGGCAACTGCCCAAGGTAGGGTGGCCGGCAAAGGCCAGCTCGCCTGCCGGGGTGAAGATGCGCAGCCGGTAGTCAGCGCCACCTGCGGCCCCCTCGGGCGTGGGCGGCAGCACAAAGGTGGTTTCGGACAGGTTGGTCCAGCGGGCAAAGTCCAGCATGGCCGCGTCGCCAATGCCTTCGCCATCGAGCACCACGGCAAGCGCATTGCCTTGCAGCGCATGGTGGGCAAATACATCGAGCTGGGCAAAGCGGCGTGGCTGCATGGTAGGGGGGTGGAGGGAAAAAAAGCAGGGCGCGCCGTGGTGGCGCGCTGCGGGGCGCGGGTTGGGCGGCGCTTACTCGATCGTGATGTCCAGCACGCCCCGGCTGGCCGGGCGGGCCAGCATCGCGGCAAACCAGCGTTCCACATGCGGGTAGTGGGGCCGCTGGTAGGCGGCGGCGGGCAGGTTCCACCAGCGGTGCACCTCGCAGGCGACGGGGATGTCGGCCATGCCGAACTGCGCGCCTTGCAGATAAGGGCGGCTGGCCAGATGGCGGTCCAGCAGTTGCAGCAAGGGCTCCATCGCGGCGATGGACGCGGCGATCTTTTGGGCATCGCGCTGCTCGGGTGCGGTGCGGATAAGCTGGATAAAGGCATCGCGCCCGGCGGGGTTCATCGTCGTTTGCTGCCAATCCATCCAGCGCTCGGCATCAAAGCGCTGGGCCAGCGCTGGCGGGTAGAGCACACCGGGTGAGTAGCGGGCGCAGAGGTAGCGCACGATCACGTTGGATTCGAACAGGGTCAGCTGCATGGCGCCTTCGCCGTCTTCGATCACCGGCACCATCGCATTGGGGTTGCGGGCCAGGTACTCGGGCGTCTGCGTGCCGCCGAACTTGCCGCCGGTGTCTATGCGCTCAAACGCAACGCCCACTTCCTGCGCGGCCCAGACGGCCTTGCGCACATTGATCGAGCTGATGCGGCCCCAGATTTTCAGCATGTGTCTTCCTTGGTGTGTGCTGCGTGGTGGTGTGGTGGCCAGAGAGCCTGCCTTGCGGGCCTGCTCTCTGGCGATATGGCCTGCTGGCTTATCGGGCGGCCAACGTGGCCCGCACCGTATCGGCCAGTGCCTTGATGGCGATATGGATCTGCTCTTCCGAGGCCGTCACATAGGACAGGCGCATCGTGCGGTTGTCAGGCTGGCTGGCATAGAAGGCGCTGCCGGGCACATAGGCCACATTGCGCTCGACGGCGGCTGGCAGCATGGCAACGGTGTCAATGCCTTCAGGCATGCGCACCCAGAGGAACATGCCGCCCGTGGGCGTGGTCCACTGCACATCCAGGTCGGCGAAATGCGTGCGCAGTGCGGCCAGCATTGCATCGCGCTGCTTTTTGTAGAGCGCGCGGATGGTGGGCACATGCTGGTCCAGAAAACCGCTTTGCACCACCTCGGCCACCATGCGCTGGTTGAAGGTGGGCGTGTGCAGATCGGCCGCCTGCTTGGCCTGCAGCAGCTTGCCATAGACCGCCTTGGGGGCCACCACATAGCCCAGGCGCAGGCCCGGTGCCAGCACTTTGGAGAAGGAGCCCAGGTACACGCCGCCTTCCGGGTTGCGGGCCGTCAGTGGGGCGGGCGGCGCCTGGTCGTACCAGAGGTCGCCGTAAGGGTTGTCTTCGAGAAACGGAATACCCAAGGTGGCCAGGCGGTCCACGACAGCCTGGCGGCGGGCCTCGTCCATGCTGCGGCCGGTGGGGTTCTGGAAGTTGGGCAGCAGGTAGACCATGCGTGCCTTGTCCGCGCCCTCGCCCGCCTTGCGCGCCAGGTCGTCGGGGATCACGCCATGGTCATCGCTGTCCACGCCCACCACCCGGGGCTGCTGGGGCGAGAAGGCCTGCAGGGCGCCCAGATAGGTCGGCGTCTCCACCAGAAGGCGGCTGCCCTCGTCGAGCAGGATCTTGCCCATCAAATCCAGGCCCTGCTGGGAGCCGGTGGTGATCAGCACCTGGTCGGGGCTGACGTCCCAGGGCAGTTGCTTGGCCACAAACTCGCGCAATGGCGCATAGCCTTCGCTGGCGGCGTATTGCAGTGCAGACGCACCGTCCTGCAGCAGTACCTTGTCGGCTGCTTCCTTGAAGGCAGCGATCGGGAAGGTCTTGGGGGAGGGCAAGCCACCGGCCAGGCTGATGATGCCAGGCTTCTCGGTCACTTTCAGGATCTCGCGGATCACCG
The DNA here is from genome assembly GCF_964277875.1 of uncultured Comamonas sp. Taxonomy (NCBI): domain Bacteria; kingdom Pseudomonadati; phylum Pseudomonadota; class Betaproteobacteria; order Burkholderiales; family Comamonadaceae; genus Comamonas; species uncultured Comamonas sp. The sequence goes on along the minus strand of NZ_CAXYJV010000029.1, from coordinate 4,943 downwards.
AGGGGTTCATGCTGGCGGCGCGTTTGGCCAAGGTCCAGTTCGTCATCATTTCCTCATCTCTTTGACAGGCAGCCGGGGCGACAGCGCCCTGGCCGGGGTGGATGCAGCGCAGAGCCACCGCAGGTTGGAATGGTGGCAGTGGCCGGGCGTCTGGGGTTGGGCACGGCGGGCGGACACTGCCGGCAGGCTTTTGGCCTGCATGGTTCTATGCAGGGGCAGGCCAGCGCACAGGCCTGCCGGTGGGACTTTGATTGTCCAATTAGTAGAGGGCTAGTGGGCAGCGGCACAGACTTTATTACCTGCAGGCTCAGGCCTTGACCATCCATACCGCCGTCAGCACCAGGATCAGCGCCATCGCCCGGTTGAACCAGAGCAGACGCTGGCCCTGGGCCAGCCAGCTGCGTAGCAGCGCGCCGACCGAGGCATACAGAAAGTTGCTGGCAAAGGCGTAAAACAGCATCACCGGCAGCACAATCGCCAGACGCGCCAACGCATCCTGAAAGCCGACAATCCAGCCCGCGACAATGGCCAGCGCCAACAGCCAGGCCTTGACGTTGACAAACTGCAGGCCCACGGCCTGCCAAAAACCGAGCAGATGGCCGTTTTGGGTCTCGGCCAGTTGGCCGCTGCGGCTGAGTTTGTAGGCCAGCCAGACCAAGTACACAATGCCGACCGCCTTGATGGCGCCTTTGAGGGCGGGCGCTGCCATCACCAACGCACCCACGCCGCTGGCGCACAGCAGCAGCAACGCACCCCATCCGATCGGCACGCCCCAGACAAAGCGCATCGCCGGCTTGAGCCCCCAGTTGGCGCCCATGGCTGCAGCCATCGTCGTGTTGGGCCCGGGGGTAAAGCTCATGGCCGTGGCCAGAACCAGAAATGCGCTGAACTCTACGGCGGTCATTGTCGTTGTCATGGTGATCGTGTCCACTGCCTTCGGGGAGGCCCATCATGCACCGGCGCTGCCAGCTTTTGTCGGGGCGGAGGCGCAGGCCAGTTGCAGCGGAGACAGCCGGGACCTTGGGGGCAGGCTTGCCTCAAATAATGTAGCTTTGATAGCAATACAGTTACAGTACAGACAGAAAATCAATACCATGAACTGTATTGGTGCCAAAACCGGTACATCTCCCCTCTATTGCCATGCTGACCCGCGACACCACCCATACCCTGACCGAGCAACTGGCGGCGCGCTTTGCAGAACGCATCCGATCGCGCCTGTTACCAGCCGGTGCACGCCTGCCATCGGTGCGGGCCTGTGCCGCCCAGCAAAGCGTGAGTCCCTATACGGTAGTTGCCGCTTACGACTTGCTGCAGGCCCAGGGCTTGGTGGAGGCGCGCCGCCAGCGCGGCTTCTACGTGCGCGACTATGTGGCCAAGGCCGTGGTCACTGCACCTGCGGTGCCGCCGGTGGTCAAGGACAGGACCTTGAAGGATGCGGTGTCGCTGTCGCTACCGGCCGCATCGGCCCGTATCAATGCAACCTCGCTCATTCGCGGCATGATGCACAAGGCCACGCATCCGCAGCCGGGGGCTGGCATGTTCCCGCCCGAATGGCTGCAGAACCAGTTTCTGCAATCGGCGCTGCGCAAGGTCGTGGGTTCGGACGCGCTGCATGCCATGCACTGGAGCTACGGCGCGCCCATGGGCGATGAGCTGCTGCGCGCGCTGCTGGCCGATCGCCTCAAGGAGCTGGGCTTGCCGGTGGGGATGGAGCAGGTGATGACCACGATGGGCGCCACCCAGGGCCTGGACATTGTCAGCCGCACCTTGCTGAAGGCGGGCGATGCGGTGATGGTGGAGGAGCCGGGTTGGTCGGTAGAGTTTGCCCGGCTGGCAGCACTGGGCATGCAGGTGCTGCCGGTGCCGCGCGGGCCCGATGGCCCGGATCTGGCCGTCATGCGCCATTACTGCGAGACCCATGCGCCCAAGCTGTATGTCAGCGTCAGCGTGCTGCACAACCCCACCAGCTACAGCCTGCACCCGGCAGCGGCCCACCAGGTGCTGCAGCTGGCGCAGGCCTTCAATTTCTATATTGTTGAGGACGACACCTACAGCCATATCGCACCCGAGCATGCCACCCGGCTCAGCGTGCTCGATGGCCTCCAGCGCAGCATCTATGTGAGTGGCTTTGCCAAGATCCTGGCGCCCAACTGGCGCGTCGGCTATATGGTGGCGCCACCGGATCTGGTGGACCGCATGCTGGACACCAAGCTGCTGTCCACCTTGACCAGCCCGGCGCTGATGGAGCGCGCGATGGCGCTGTGCATCGAAAACGGCCAGCTGCGGCGCCATATCGAGCGCATGCGCAGCCGCCTGGTGCAGGCGCGCAAGCACAGCGTACCGCTGGCGCTGGAGTCCGGCTGCCGCTTTGTCACCGAGCCCGCAGGCATGTTCGGCTGGGTGGATACCGGCATGGATACCGAGGTACTGGCCCAGCGCATGCTCGATGAAAACTACCTGATTGCGCCGGGCAGCCTCTTCCATGCCAGCCGCCAGCCATCCACCTTGATGCGCATCAACTATGCCTGCACGCAGGACCCGAGCTTCTGGCGGGTCTACCAGCAGGTGCGTGCGGAGTTCCCGCAGGCCGAACCCATGCCGCGCTGAGCCGCTGAGGGCTGAGCGCGGCGCCGGATCAGCTGGCCAGCTCTTCCCAGCGCATCAAGGCTTCGAGCAGCTGCTCTTCAATGGCGGCATCGCGCTGCTGCAACTGCATCGCCTGGCCGTAGTCCTTGGTGTAGAGGCTGCCATCGGCCAGCTTGGCCTGGATGTCCTTCTGCTCGGCCTCCAGCTCGGCGATACGGGCCGGCAAGGTATCCAGATCGCGCTGGTCCTTGTAGCTGAGCTTGCGCTTGGGCTGTGCGCTGGGCGCAACTGCCGCAGCGGGCGCTGGCGCGGGGGCCGCTGCGGCGGCCTTGGTCTCCTTGGCTTGCTTGCTGGCCTGGGCAGCGTCGCGCTGCTCGGCAATCTCACGCGAGCGGCGCGACTGGATCAGCCAGTCCTGTACCGAGCCTTCGTACTCGCGCCAATGGCCATCGCCTTCGGCGGCGATGATGCTGGTGACCACGTTGTCCAAAAAGGTCCGGTCATGGCTGACCAGGAAGACGGTGCCGTCGTACTGCTGCAGCAAGTCTTCCAGCAGGTCCAGGGTGTCGATGTCCAGGTCATTGGTCGGCTCGTCCAGCACCAGCACATTGGCCGGGCGGGCAAACAAGCGGGCCAGCAGCAAGCGGTTGCGCTCGCCACCCGACAGGGAGCGCACTGGCGAGTGCGCGCGTGCCGGCGAGAACAGGAAATCGCTCAGGTAGCTTTTCACATGCTTGCGCTGGTTGCCGATCTCGATCCATTCGCTGCCCGGGCTGATGAAGTCCTCCAGGGTCGCATCCAGATTGATCGCATCGCGCATCTGGTCAAAATACGCCACCTGCAGGTTAGCGCCTTGGCGGATTGTGCCGCTGTCTGCAGCCAACTCGCCCAGAATCATCTTCAGCAAGGTGGTCTTGCCAGCGCCGTTGGGGCCGAGCAGACCGATCTTGTCACCGCGCAGCACCGTGGTGCTGAAGTTGCGCACAATGGTCCGGTCGCCAAAACGCTTGCTGACGTCGGTCAGCTCCGCCACGATCTTGCCTTGGTAGGCACTGCCCACGCCCGAGGCAATGTCCATCTTCACGCTGCCCTGGGCGGTGCGGCGTGCCGCATGTTCGCTGCGCATTACCTTGAGCCGCTCGATCCGGCTCTGGCTGCGCGTGCGGCGGGCTTCGACGCCCTTGCGGATCCAAATCTCTTCCTGGGCCAGCAATTTATCGGCCTTGGCATTGATCACCGACTCTTGTGCCAGCTGCTCCTGCTTTTGCACCACGTACTGCGCAAAGTTGCCGGGGTAGCTGCGCAGCTGGCCACGGTCGAGCTCGACAATGCGGGTCGCGACCGCATCCAGAAAGGAGCGATCGTGGGTAATAGTGATGATGCTGCCCTTGAACTCCTTGAGCAGGTCTTCCAGCCAAGCGATGGAGTCCAGATCCAGGTGGTTGGTCGGCTCATCGAGAAACAGCACATCGGGGCGCAATACCAGCGCCTGGGCCAGCGCCACGCGCTTTTTCACACCGCCGGACAGATTGCCGACGACCGCTTGTGGGTCCAGGTGCAGGCGTTGCAGGGTTTCTTCCACGCGCTGCTCCCAGTTCCAGGCATCAAAGGCCTCGATCTGGGATTGCAGGGCATCCAGGTCCTCGCCGTCTTCGGCGGCAAAGTAGCGGTCACGGATGGCGGTCACTTCCGCCAGGCCGTCAGAGGCTGCTTCAAAGATCGTGTGTTCCAGGTTCAGGTTGGGTTCCTGGGCCACATAGGCGATGCGCAAGCCGTTCTGCAATTGCAGTTGGCCGTCATCGGCCTTCTCCATGCCGGCGAGAATCTTCAGCAGCGAGGACTTGCCTGCGCCATTGCGGCCAATGAGGCCAACCCGCTCCTGGGACTCCAGGGCGAAGTCTGCGTGGTCCAGTAAGGCAACGTGGCCAAAGGCGAGTTGCGCGTCTAATAAGGTAATCAATGCCATGTTGGCGCCATTATCGGGTGCGCGCCAACAGCGGCCCGGTTGCAGGGGGATCGGCGCCGGCAGGCGCTGCATCTGCTGCTGCCATGTCCCTGCGTCGTCATCTGTAGGTCATGCGGATGCGGTTCAATCAGAAATTTTCGCCAACTGCGTGACGCCCCGGGAAAACGCCTATACAATAGCGTCTATCGACAGCACGATGCCTTGCAAAGCTGCCAGACTCGAAAGAGGGCGGTTCGCAAGGTTTGTTTTTTTGAGGTGCTGACAAGGGGATGGCGGAGACGCTGAAAACTTTGTCAAACAGTTCAAAAAGCTGTGCTACAATACAAGGCTTCGCTGATCACGGCGAAGGGGGTCTGAGGGTTGAAGCTCTTGGGTCAGGTCTTTAAAAATT
>NZ_CAXYJV010000028.1:0-58202 GCF_964277875.1 uncultured Comamonas sp. | reverse complement strand
CCAGTGCGTTCTACCAAGCACTCAAACGGCGCGTTGGCCAAAGCGCCGAAGCCAGCTATTCATGGACGCGGGCAACACACTCTGGTTCGCATCTACGATTGTGCATTTATCAACCTTCCTCAGCTTGACGCCATTGGCGGTGGCGCCTGTGATTTTCTCCAGCTGCGCCTCTAGCTTGTAGCTGACGCAATAGTCGCCAGGCAATGCTCTTTCGCCTGCGGCTAGTTGGCCCACCATGGCTTCAATGAGCCGATTCATCGCCAGCTCCGCGATTTTGATGGCAGCGGCTTGCGATTCCGGAGGCAGCTCGGCCAGCGCGGCAAAGGGCTCGCTGTTTACTTTTCCAAATTTCTCGCGGTAATCCTCGTCCTCGACCAGCGCAGCCAGCGTGGAGAGAATGTCGTTGCGCGATTGGAATAGCGCACAGCCAAAAATATCGCCCTGGTTTTGGAGCCGATTTTCTGCATCGGCCACCAGCTGATCGCCTGAGACTGGATAGCTGGGGATTCGACCCATGCGAAAAGGCTTTGTCGTGCGATTTGGAAAGCTTTGGTCCATGTGGGTATTCCAATTTTTCTAACGGGTGTGCGCCATCAAAACGGCGTTTAAGCGCCGGACGCCTGGATACTACATGCTCCGCTGAATAAACCCATTCGATCATTTTGTGGGCGTCGTACACTGCCAGCCTCTGCCTTTTAACAAGCCTTGTGCAAGCCAATGACAATGCCCATGTTCCCTGACAGTGTCGACACCCCCATTCAGACACCCCGCCTGAGCTTGCGCCTAGCCGGCCCCGACGATGGCCAGGCCGTTTACGCTGCCGTCGTAGAAAGCCTGGACAGCCTGCGCGCCTGGCCCACCTCGCTGCCCTGGGCACTGTATGAGCCATCGGCATCCGCCTCCGAAGACTTCTGCCTGGCGAGCATGCGTGACCGCGAAAACGGCACGGGCCTGGCATTTCTGGTCTTGGACCACCAGCAGCGATTGGTCGGCAGCGTGGGCCTGCACACGATCCGCTGGGACATTCCCAGCATGGAGATGGGTTTTTGGATGCGCACTGGCATGCACCGAAACGGATTTGCGAAGGAAGCGGTCACCGCAGTGCTGCACTTGGCGTTCACGCATTTGAAAGCGCGGCGGGTGTTTGCACGCACCGATGAAGACAACGCGGGCAGCCGCGCGACCTGCGCCAGGGCGGGGATGCTGCTGGAGGGCGTGATGAAAAATGAGCGCATCACCCCGTCGGGGCAGTTGAAGAACGGCTGCGTCTATGCCTCTACACGGTAGCCGGCGAGTGCCGTAATGGGCCGGCGGCGGGATGGGCAGATTGGCTGCTGCGGGCTGTCAACCTCGCCTAGGTGCCATGCACCCACGGCCGTCTCTGCAGCAGACCGAGGGTCTTCCACGCCTCCCCACAACCCGGCTGCAACTACTCGGGCTTGCCTTTCATCCCCAACAATTCGCTCGCGCCGATGATGGCCTGGGCGATCTCTTCGACAGATACGCGCTTTTTCATGGCCTGCTCGCGCAGCATTTCGTAGGCGCGGTCTTCACTGACCTGGTGGGTGGCGATGAGGATGGCTTTGGCGTCGGTCACACGGCGTTGGCCCAGCAGCTTGTTTTGCAGTTTGTGCACGTGTTGCTGCATCTGCCGGTGCTCCTTGTGGATCTGGCGCGCAACGACCAGGGTGGAGAGCAGGCCAAAGGAGCGTATCGGCGAAGGCAGGACGGCCTGGGCCTTGAGTTCCAGCACGGCAGACACGATGGTGGGGTTTTCATAGTTCACCACCGCGACCAGGGCGGGCGCCTGCTCGCCGCTCGCCCACGGCATGAGCAGGTGTAAAAAATCAGGGCGTACCGCCAACAGCACGATATCCGGATCGCCCGGCAACTGCTGAACCGGTGGCCAGACGCTGCGCACCTGGCAGCCGATACGCTGGAGCTGCTGGGCCAGCAGCAAGCCATCGGCATCATCGGGGTGCATCAGGATGATGTTGAGTTGCCGCAGCTCTTTGAGGTGCTGCGAGGTGGCGCGGGGCTGCTGCTGGTTCACGCTCAGCCCTCGGTCTTCGCCGTCCAGTCGCCCAGGGAATGGGTGACCAGATAAGGGTCAGGCGATACGGCGCGTTTGGCCTCGCGCAGAATGCTGAACGCTCCTTGCGCATTGGCCCGGCCAATACGGGGGTAGACCCAGGTGTGGTGGTTGCCGGGATCGATGCGCACACGCCCCTGCGGGGCATCAAACTCGCTGCCCAGCAGGTGAGGCAGCAACTCGCTGATGGTGTCGCTGCCCGAGCGGCGAAAGGCATTGGCAAACATATGCATCTGGAAGTAGGAGGCTTCCCAGCACAGATTGGGGCGGCAATCATCGCCAAACAGCCGTTTGAGGTGGGCCAGGCAGCGCTGGTTGGCAGCAGACTGGATCGACTGGAAATAAGGCGCCGAGGTGATGTGGCCGGCTGCGATGTCAAAACCCATTTGTCCGATCTCGGCCTCCGACGTCGTGAGGCTGCAAATGGGCATTTCCTTGGTGTCGAACCCGGCATCGGCATAGGCGCGGTACAGCTTGGCGGTGGAGTCGCCGACCACCGTGGAGAAGATGAAGTCAGGGCGTTTCTGGCGTATATCGTCCATGACGGTCTGGTAGTCGTGCTCAGTGGCCGTCAGCGGCAGGTAGCGCTCGCCGAGGATGTCGCCCTCGGGGTGCTGCAGAACCAACTCGCGCAGTATGCGGTTGGATTCATAGGGGTAGATGTAGTCCGAGCCGATGAGGTATACACGCGCACCAAAGCTGCTGGTCATGAAATCGGCCAACTGCACGCTGTTCTGGTTGGGGGCAGCGCCGGTGTAGATGATGTTCGCCGAGAACTCGAAGCCTTCGTAGAGCGTGGGATAGAACAAGAGCTTGTTCCATTTCTCGACCACGGGCAGCACGGCCTTGCGGCTGCTGGACATATAGCAGCCAAAGATGGTGTTGACGCGGTCGTGCATGATCAACTGCTCGGCCAGGCGCGCGTACTCGGCAGGGTTGGACGCCGGGTCATAGCGCACGGCCACCAGCTCCCGCCCAAGAACGCCGCCGGCGTTGTTGATTTCGTCGATGGCCAGCAGGCTGCCCTGCAGCTGCGATTGACCGATGGTGGACGTGGTGCCAGTTTCCGAAAAAAGAATGCCGACGCGCAAGGGATCGTTGTTTGCCAAAACCTGTCTCCTGGTCTGTCCCGCCCCCCTGCGCTGTGCAGTGGGCCGGGCACGGTGAAATGGCTGCAAGCCAGCCAGCTTAGCGCAACTGCGGGCGCTGGCATGCCTGTTCTGTGCCAGGCTGGACAGCGCCCTGCGCATCTAGCGCCCAGCGGCCAGGCGCGCGCTCATCCTGGTCAGGCGCGGCACCAGTTGCGCGGCGTCGTCCGCGATGTCGTAACCCCGCCAGCCGAAGATGTGGCGCACATAGGCATCGGCCTGGGCATCGACGGCCAGACAGCAAACGCGCACACCGGCACGCTTGGCTTCCTGAACGGCATGCCGCGCGTCTTCGATCAGGTAGCGCTTGTCGTGCACATCGATATCGTGGGGCGCGCCGTCGGTGACCACCAACAGGCTGCGCTGCCCTTCGGGTTCATGGCGCAACAGGCTGCTGGCGTGGCGCAGCGCCGCGCCCATGCGTGTGGAAAAGCGCCCGCGCACCGCCTGGATGATGGCGGCCGTGGCGCGGCTGTGCACCTGGCCAAAATCCAGCAAGCGGTAGTAGTTGACTTCGGCACGGGTGTTGGACGAGAACGCATGGATGGCCAGGCGTTGCGTGCTGTGCGAGCTGGCCTGCGCCAGCAACAACGCGGCCTGCTTCTCCAACGCCAGCAGGCTCTGGCCCTGCGGGCCGATGTCGTTGACCGATTCGGAAATGTCGAGCAGCACCAACATGCTGCCAGGGCGTGGGCCCTTGCCGCTGCGCATAAAAAGGCGCGGGTCGGGGCGTAGCTGCATACGCATGTCCACCTGCACTTCGATGGCTGCATTGAGGTCCAGCGCATCGCCCTCCCACTGGCGGCGAAGCCGGTGGTGCCGGTCGAGGATGTGGGGATGGCGCAGCGCCAGACGGTCGACACGGGTGGTACTGGAGGGGCGCGGGCCACCGATCTCGCTCAGCCCCTGCCACGCAGGGAGCTTTTCGATCACCTGGCACCAGTCGTGCTTCATCTGCTCGCGCTGGCAGTCCCATTCCGGGTAGTGAAAGCGGGCGATCTCGAACTCTTCGGCCGCCTGGGGCGTTTGCGCCGGCTCGGGTGGCTGTTGCGCGTCTCTTGGGCGCGCCGCCTGCGGTTGCGCGGCGGCCTGGGGCAGATGCAAGGCCTCGTCCTGGTTGTCTTCGGATTCGGGATGTGCCCAGAGGTAGCTGTTGTCATCCCGGTAGAGCGTGGGCCCGGCGTAGTGCTGTGGATCCATCCGCACGCGCATCTGGCCAAGGTCATTGGCGAGGATGGAGGAAATGGCACGGAATGCCGCATAGTCTTCCAGTCCATGCCGGTGCACCGTGTCTTCAAAAAGCTGCTGCGCCTTGTGCACCCAGTGGTTGGCGCTACCGCTGTCCACCTGCAACAAGATCCGGTCCAGCCGCGCGATGAAGGTGACGAAACCCAGATTGTCAGCCTCGGGCTCAGGCGCGATCTGCGTCTGGAACCAGGGGCGTATGCCGGGGTAGTCGCGCAGCAACAGGCGCTCGACGCGGGCGTCTTCTATCGCAGAGACGACCGCCAGGCCCATGGGCTTCAAGGCCTGGCTAGGGTGGCGCGCTGGCGAATGCAGCAGATGCGCCGCAGCATGCGCCACCATCGCGGTGTGCCGGCGGGCACGCTCGGCCTCGGGCACATCGTGCAGCGGCGGCAGCACCAAGCGCACCGCGCTTGAAGACGCCCCCTCGTCTGCAGCCAGCACAATGGCGCGCTGCGCAGAGGCAGGTGGGGCCGCTGCGCCACCCAGCAGTCCGCCCGCCTGCTGACGCGGGCTGGCAGCCTGCAACGGATGGACTTGCACCTGCATCAACGCCAGACCGGATGCCAGCCTGGCCAGGCGCTCGAAAGCGGGTGTGCCGTCGTCGATCCAGCGTGTCGCTGAGCGCTCGCTGTACAGAGGCGCGGAGGGTGGGGCCATGGCGGTGTGCTTCCTAGCTACCAAATTTGGCATGCACGAGTTTCTTCAGCGCCTCGGTGGTGTCGGGGTCATCCGTCAAGGCCTGGGTGATGGTCATGTCGCAGCTGTCGGCGGGCGATACACCATCGCGCATCAGCAAGCCGGCATAGATGAGCATGCGGGTGGAGGCGCCTTCATCCAGGCCATGGTGTTTGAGCGCGCGCGTGCTGTGGGCCAGCGCGACCAAGCGCTCGGCCTGCGCATGGTCTATGCCCGCTTCGTGCGCGACGATGTCGGCCTCGGTGGCAAGGTCGGGGTAGTCAAACTCCAGCGCGGCAAATCGCTGCCGTGTCGAGGGCTTCATGTCCTTGGCGCTGCTCTGGTAGCCGGGGTTGTAGGAGACCACCAGCTGAAAATCCGGATGGGCGTGCACGACCTCCCCTTTCTTGTCGAGCGGAAGCACACGGCGCGCGTCGGTCAGCGGATGGATGACGACCGTCGTGTCCTGCCGTGCCTCCACGACCTCGTCGAGGTAGCAGATGGCACCGTAGCGCACCGCCATGGTGAGCGGCCCGTCGTGCCAGGCCGTGCCATCGGCATCGAGCAGGTAGCGGCCGACCAGGTCAGAGGCGGTCATGTCTTCATTGCAGGCCAGCGTGATGAGCGGGCGCTGCAGCGCCCAGGCCATGTGCTCGACAAAGCGCGTCTTTCCGCATCCGGTCGGCCCTTTCAGAATCAGCGGCATACGGTGCCGGTAGGCCTGTTCGTACAGCGCGATCTCATTGCGCGCAGACCGGTAAAACGGCTCTTGGGCCAGGCGGTACCCGGCCAGCGGGTCATCGCCGCGAGCGGCTAGCAGAGGGTCTTTTGCGTTCATCATGTTCACCATTTCCCCGTCAACAACATCAAACCTGGAATCCAGCAGGTCACAATGCCCACCAGCACCGTGTAGGCCGCCAGAAAGCGCAGTTGCTTGCCCAACCCCAGCGCAAGAAAGAAGAAAAACCACAGACTCGACCAGACCAGCCACATGGCGATGACGCGGACATCACCCGCAGTGGCGGCAAAGGCCAGCGCGCTGACCGCTACAAACAGACAGTACCAACCCAGGCCCACGCCTTTGAGGGCCCACCACTGCACCACCGCCAGGTACAGGTAGGTGAAAGCAAAAAGCAGGCCGCCTGCGGCAGCGAAAAAATCGGGGTCGGTGTCTGCACGCAGAATGCCTACGGCATTGAGGAACAAAGCCAGCAAACCCACGAGCAGATTGACCGGCGCAGAGTCCCGCGCATCCATGCGGCCGCTCAGCCCCACACCGTTGACGATCAGCACGACGCCAATGAAAAAAAGCGCAATACCCAGCATGCTTGTCTCCTTGTTTTTTATCGGATGGCATGGCTGCGCGCTACCGGGCGGCCATGCCCACTGGGGTGCCGGCTTTAGCGGTGCTGGGGCGCTTCGTGCGGAATCCCTTCTATGGGGCATTCAGGGGTGCCCACTGTCGTGCGCGTGAACGACTCGACCATCTCCCGCGTTCCCTCGGGATCGTTGACCCACTGGCTGTAGAAGCTGTAGGGGCAGGCGGCAACGCCCTTGTCGCCGTCGCCCGAGTTGATGGTGCCGGTGTAGCCCCGGTGCACCAATTTGAAGAGGTGGTTCTGCGACTGGCCGTTCTTGCGGGCATCGCGGATTAGCGATTTGGACAGCTCGGCATACTGGATGCCCATTTCCTCTTCACCCGTCTCGCCCAGGGTGCGGCCGTCAAAACCGATGATGGCGGAGTGCCCGAAATAGGAGTAGACCCCGTCAAAGCCTGCCGCATTGGCCACGGCCACGTAGGTGTTGTTCATGAACGCCATGGCCTTCGACACCATGATCTGCTGCTCTTTGGCCGGGTACATATAGCCTTGGCAGCGGACGATCAGCTCGGCGCCGCGCATCGCACAATCGCGCCAGATCTCGGGGTAGTTGCCATCGTCGCAGATGATCAGGCTGATCTTCATGCCCTTGGGGCCTTCGCTGACGTAGGTGCAGTCGCCGGGATACCAGCCTTCGATAGGCACCCAGGGCATGATCTTGCGGTATTTCTGCACGATCTCGCCCTGGTTGTTCATGAGGATCAAGGTGTTGTAGGGCGCCTTGTTGGGGTGCTCTTCATGGCGTTCTCCGGTGAGCGAGAAAATGCCCCAGACATTGGCCTTGCGGCAGGCATCGGCAAAGATGGCCGTCTCTTCACCGGGAATGGCCGAAGCGGTCTCGTACATCTCCTTGGCGTCGTACATGATGCCGTGCGTCGAATACTCGGGGAACACCACCAGGTCCATGCCCGGCAGCCCTCGCTTCATGCCCACTACCATGTCTGCGATCTTGCGGCAGTTGTCCAGCACCTCGGCCTTGGTGTGCAGGCGGGGCATCTTGTAGTTGACGACGGCAACCCCTACGCAATCATTGCTGCTCGAAATATCTCCATGTCTCATGGCTGTGCTCCAGGTTGGTGAGAGAAAAGTGCGACTGGTCCGGCGGACAGCAGCGCAGGGGTTTCAGAGCAGCGTAGGCAAAGCTCCGCCAGCGGACCGGTACAGGGTCCGAAAAACGGGAATGCAAAAGCGGACAAAAAAAAGCCCGAATCGACTCTGGAATGAATCGATTCGGGCTTTATTGCCGGACATCTGCGCTGGCAACCTTGGCAGCTGATGTCAAAATCTGCAACGAAATCTGCGTGGCGTTGGTCCGCCGCCAGGCCATGTTAAAGCGATTGTGGCGATGGCCGCCTAGAACATCTACCGGTTGCAGCTGGTGAGCGATGGTGGTATTTGGCAAGCCGCGCCTGGCCCTCTGCAGGAATCGGACCGAAGCGCGCCAGGCACAGCACCTAGGGGCACAGCGGTGCAAGGCTGGCAGTGCAGCGCCCCCGCGCGCCGGTCCAGTGCCCACCAAAACCACCTGCCGCCGTGGCCGCCTGCGCAGGCAGCGCGATGCCCAGCTTGACCTGTTTGGCCGGGGTGGCTCCGGTTTCCTGTTTTTCGGCTACATTCGCGATCGGGATCAGCGCGATGGACCCAGCCATCTGCTGAAGGCCCCAACCACTGCAACGAAAGCCGTTCCACCATGAGTCTCGTCACCGATCTTCTCGCCGGGGTCGCGGCATTCTTTGCCGATGTATGGGTGTTCAGGCGCCAGCGCCAGAAACGGGGCCATGCCAGTCGCGGCATCGCCGATGACGCCATCGCGGTGGCCCGTTTTGACTTCGTCACCGCTGTGTGGATCGCGCTGGTCAGCATCGGCCTGACCCTGCTGCTGGTATGGGGCTTCGGCGTCCCTGTGGCCTGGGGAGTCGGCATCGGGGTCGTCGTCGCAGCGGTATGGGGCTACCGACAATACGCGCAGCTGCTCCGGGAGCCGCAGTGATGCCGTTCAACGGCACCGGGCTGATCGGGCACGCGACCGGGGACCGGTAACAGTCTGTCTGCGGCCTGGGCCGGCTGGGCTGCGCGCATGCCCCAAGACCATGGCGCAGTGCCTAGGGATGCAAAAGCCGGATCAGCGCCTGCTGCAGGTCCGCCGTGGATACCGGTTTGTGCAGCAGCAGGGCCGCCGTGGACTGCGCATCACGCAGGCGTTGCGGCGAGGTGTCTCCGGTGACGATGATGGCGGGCACGGGATGCTGCCCATGCTCCCGCAGCAGCTGCAGCGCTTCCTTGCCGGTCTCGCCGTTGCGCAGACGGAAGTCGGTGATGATCGCATCCGGAAGCTGCTTTGTGGCGCTGAGTTGCTGCAATGCATCCGGTCCCGACTCTGCGCAGGTGCAGTGGCAATGCCAACTCTCCAGCAGCGATTGCATCGCGCGCCGCGCCGCCTCGTCGTCATCGATCACGACGATGTGCAGCCCGGCCAGGCGGTCTTCGGATGCCGCAGGGGCTGCGAGCGGGTCCGGCACGCTCTGCAGCGCACCCGACCACAGCGGCAAACACAGGCGGAACACCGAGCCACGCCCGGGCAGCGAGCGCACGTCGATGCGGGTATGCAGTTGCAAGGCCAGGCGTTGTGCGATGGCCAGGCCCAGTCCCAGGCCCTTGCGGCGATCGCGCTCGGGGTTGCCCAGCTGGTGGAACTCTTCAAAAATGGACTGCAGGTGTTCGGGCGCAATGCCGCAGCCGGTGTCCCACACCTCCAGCGCCAGTTGCTGGCCCCGGCGCCGGCAGGCCACCAGAACGCCACCGGTCTGCGTATAGCGCAGCGCGTTGGACAGCAGGTTGCGCATCACCAGATCCACCAATGCCTTGTCCGCCAATGCCGCTGCCGTGGTTTCGCGCGAGCGGTAGACCAAGCCTGTGGCATCGGCCTGCGCTCCGAACTCCCGCTCCAGCGCACTCAACAGCGGCTGGATGGCAAAGGGTGCCTCCTGCGTGCGCACGACCCCCGCTTCAACGCGCGAGTAGTCCAGCAGCGTCGTGAGCATTTCGGATGCGGCGACCGAGGCGGCGCGCGCATGCCCCAGCACCTCTGCCTGCCGCTCCGACAGGGCGCTGCGCTGCAGCGAGTCCAGAAACAGTCCCAGTGCGTGCAGCGGCTGGCGCAGGTCGTGGCTGGCGGCGGCCAGAAATTTCGATTTGGCCCGGTTGGCGGTTTCTGCGCGGTCGCGCTCTTTCTTCAACTGATCGACCAGCGCGGCATTCTCGAAGCGCAGGCGCACGCTGTCCACCAGCGTGCGGTAGGAGACCCGGGTATAGAACAGGTTGGCGCCATACAGACACAGCGCGAACACCCCGTAGACGAGCGGCAGCCCATGCCCCTGGCCCAGGTTGCGCACCGCAAACGGCAGTATCAGCAGCGTTTGCGCTGCCACGGCAGCTGGAGGAAACGCGGCGAAGGAGGTGATGGAGCCACAGGACATGCCCGCGATGACAAAGGCCAGGAACGCCAGCAACTGCGGCTGGTCTGAAAGGTAGAACGCCCAGCCCATGGCGCCCCACAGCGCGCTGGACAGCCCGCAGGCCACGGCAAAGCGCCAGGCCCAGACCCGGCTGGCGTCGCCCCTGGCAGCCATTGCGGGGTTCTGCGTATGGCGGCTCCAGCCACGTGCCAGCGCGATGCGTGCAAGCGTTACCAGCATGATCGATGCACCCCAGGCCAGCAGTAGCGCGTGCGGCAGATGGGACCAGAAGACGGCGACCGCTGGAATGGGGATCACGAAATTGATGAACAGCATCGCGTGCGACTGCCGGTAGAGCAGATCCACGAGCGCCGTCTGCTCGGCGGCACAAAGAGGGGCAAGGCTTGCGTCGTTGGGCATACCAGGCCTTCAAGCCGCGGACGCAGGCCCGGCATAGGCAGGCAATACATCCACCAGGCCCAGGTGCTGCGCGCGCAGCAAGGCGGCGCTGCGGTTGTCGACGCCCAGTTGCGCAAAGATCGCTGTCACATGCCCACGCACCGTGCTTTCGCTCAAGTCGAGCTGCCGCGCAATGACCTTGTTGGGCTTGCCGGCACTCAGCAGGCGCAACACGTCACGCTGACGCGGCGTAAGCGCAACCCCGTCCGGCAGCGGGCCGGAGGACGCTGGCACCGCAAAGCACGGCTGCCCCGCCAGCACCGCGCCGATGGCCTGCAGAATGTCATTGCCGCTGGCGGATTTGGACAGGAAGCCATCGGCGCCCCGTGCGCGCGCCTCGCGCACGCCATCAGGCGCCACGCTGGCCGACACAAACACGATGCGCGCCTGCGGAAATGCCTTGCGCAACGAGGGCATGCCATCGAACCCGTTCATGCCGGGCAGCATGATATCGAGCAACACCAGGTCAACCGCCCCACCCCCACCCGATGCTGGGGTACGCTGCGCGAGCGCACAGGCCTCGGCGATGGAGCCGGCCTCGGAAATGGCACCCACCTCCGGATGCTCCTGCACGATCAGGCGCAGACCTGTCCGAAACAAGGCGTGGTCATCAATCAACAGCAGATGGGCGGGACGGGCAGGCATATGCACAGTATGACGCGGACCGCGTGCAGGCAACCCCAGCTATTTGTCCTATAGACGGATGGCAGCACCGCTGCTGATGCGGGCTGACCGCTGCGGCGGCCAGGCGCTCCAGGGGGATCGTATGCAGACCCCATCGAATGGGCGCGGACCAGATGAGACGCAAGAGGTCGTTTGAAATCAGTGCAATGCGATAGACAAGAAAGACAACGCCGTAAATCGCCCGGGCCCGCATTCTGGCCACGGCAGGGAGTTTTGCAGAGAATCCCTAGCACAGCCAGATATTCAAATCCTTTTATTAATTTGAAGTATCTTTGGTTTTCTTAAAAAATTCATTGGAAAAGCATTTTATAAGCCATTAATAGGGATAGGAAAAACACGCATACAGAAAATAATAAATCACCAAAATAATGGTGCTGCACTGGAATAACTTCAGCTAGATATTCTCAAACGAGAGGCGGCACCATGATAAATTTCAAATCCTGTTTTGGCAGAGCACGACAGCGCATGATGTGCAGCTTGCTGCTTATGCTTGGCGGGCTGACGCAGGCGCAAGCGCAGGATTCATCGTTGCTGGTGTGTCCCGCTGGCCAAATCTACATGTCCACGCTCCAAGCCTGTCAGATAGTGTCGGATGCGACCTATCTCAGCGCGTCACCAGACTCGGGGAGTACGCCCTCCGGCGCGGACACGATCGCCATTGCCAATGTGCTGGCGAATGACACGGTGTTTTGGAGTATGGACGACACCTTTGAGCCGGACAGGGTGGAGCCAGCCAGCATCCACTATTTTCAACTGGCCGTGGTCACCCCGGCGTCCCATCCGGGAGTGACGCTGAATACATCGACGGGTGCAGTGAAAGCAGCCGCTTCGGTGCCCCCGGGCACGTATTCAATGGAATACCAGGTGTGCTTCCCTGGGGGATTCCGAATGAATAATTCCACCGGCGAGATGACCGCAGAAACCTTGTCGGAAAAATGCGCTCCACCGACTGCCGTCTCCATCACGGTCACCGACCAGGTCGTGAACACCTGCGACATATCCTTGGGCTATACGCCGGTGGTCACCGTGCCTGTGGGACCCACGACGCCAGTTCCCAGCCTGGGCATTTTTGCAGTGGCGGCGTTGGCAGCACTCATCGCAGTGCTTGCCTGGCGCAGCCGCCACGATGGCTACAAAGCGCGCATGCTGGCCGTCGCTGGCATGGCTGCAGCGGTCAGCGTGCTGTCGCTGGGGGGTGGATCATGGATCGAATCGGTGCGCGCAGCGGGCCCCTATGAACTTGTCAACCCAGCGGGCGGCACGCTGGCAGACAGCAGTGTGCCCTACGCCGATCCTGCGCCTCTGCTGACGGTCACCAACACCAGTGGCGTGCGCATGCGCATTACCGCCAACGGCAATTCCGCAGAGACGGGAAGCTGCGTGGTGAATTCAGAAATCGCACCGGGCGCCAGTTGCACCACGCAAGCCTATTCATGCACACCGCCCGCGCCGCTTCTGCCCATCAGCGTCACCGCTGCGCCCACCAACACCTGCACGACGGACATCATTGCAAGCTACCCCTACAACTCGTCCGAGCCACTGGATGGACTGCTCTATGCGTATGCACCGCGTCTCGTGAACGAGCCCACCTTCAATGAGACGGGCGTGACGACCGTCATCAGCTATGTCCGCAATGCCACCGAGGCCACCTACGACAGCAACAATTTCGTGTCGAACCGGGAAGCGCTGACCTCGGGGTTCACCATCGTCACCTCCACCGCGCCGGACGGCTATGTGTTTGTACCCGGCAACACCAAGACAATGACCTGGACACTGCCGTACTCCTGCTGGAACGAGCCGGCTTAAATCTGGCAACTGCCAATGATGGAGGCTTGATCAGCGGCCATGCGCAGCGGATCAGGCCTCCACCGTCTGATGGCCACGGGTCTTGATGGCCCCAGGCGGCGGCAGGCAGGCCCGTTTGGCGGTCCGGCACCGCCTGATCTAAGGCCGAACGATGAGATCCGCCCACAACGGGCGGATGCGCTCTTCCAGGTAATAGCCGCCGTATTCGGTGTACCGGAGAAACGCCCCCGAACAGCGGGCGCAGCGCCACAAGGTACTGCGGGTGTAGGGGTGCCAGCCAGGCGCTATCGGTGCATCGGGCGACCACAGGTTGGTGCCCGCTGGATGAAACTCTTCCAGCTGCTCCCACGACGCTTCGCTGCCCAGCGCGCCCAGTAACGCCAGGTGGTCGGTATCCGCTGCGGCAGACATCGACTCCCAACCCGGCCGCCACAGCGGTGTGCAGTCAGCGCAACGGGGTTGGGCTGCCGCCTCGGCCGCAAAGGCCTGGAGTTCGGCGTCGGTTATCTGGTGCTGGGTCGTCACGGTTGGGTTATAGCGCAATGGAGGGATGCGGGGGAGTGTATGCCAATCCCGGCTCCAGTGGGCCGGCAGAGGTGCGGGCAAGCAGCGCCAACGCCACGGCACCCCCGGTGCTCGCCCCCTATGGATGCAGCGGCTGCTGCGCCTTGCCGCTGGCCAGATCCTGGAAGTAGATGAGCTCAGGATCACCCGGGTCGAGATTCTCGACGATGCCGCTTCGCATGAAACCCGCGCGGACAAACAGGCCCTGCGCCGGTGCATTGGAAGCATTCGTACTGGTGAACAGCCTGGGGGTGACGCAGCGATGCGCCAGCTCGATGAGCAAAGCAAGCGCAACCCCTTTGCCGCGGTGTGCGGGAGCGACGCACACCAGCGGTATGAAACCGCATCCGAAGAAGTGGTATTCCAGCACCGCAAACCCCAGCAGCAGGCCGCCCTCGACGGCCACGATGCAGGAGGCTTGCTCGACCATGCGCCTGAGCTCGGACCGTCTGCTTTCATGGTCCTGTGCATACGGATCACAGGCATAGAGCTGCGGCAGATCAGCGTCCAGCGCTGGGCGGAATACGAGATCGGGGACAGCGGGCATGGGCAATGGATCCCTTTAAACTGGTTGGCTGGCAGGATCATGCCTCATCGCGAGGCGATGCAGCAGGCTTTGCAGCGCAGGAAGAGCGCCTTTCGCCGCCCCGGGCCAGGACAAGCATCGCAACGGCTGCGTGGCGCTGGCCTCCACTGCGGTGACCCTTTCACGCAGCTACAGGCCGCCGCTGCACAAGGCGCCCCGACGCGCTGAGAACCAATTTTTTTAAAGTGGGCCGCGCCCACCGTTCAGATGAAAACATCACCCATCGACACCGTCATCTTCGATCTTGGCAACGTTTTGATCCAGTGGGATCCCAGACATCTGTACCGGAAAATCTTTGTAGGCGATGAGGCGGGCATGGAAGCCTTTCTGGCGGAGGTGTGTACCGCCGAGTGGAACGACCAGCAGGATCGGGGCCGGCCGTGGAAGCAAGGCATTGCCGAGGCCATTGAACGGCATCCGGCGCAGGAGGCCGCCATTCGCGCCTACTTCGACCGCTGGCCGGAGATGGTGCCCGGAGCAATCGACGATGCCGTCGCCATTCTGAAGGAGCTGCGGCAACAGCCGCTGCGTTTGCTCGCTTTGACCAACTGGTCCGCCGAAACCTTTCCGATTGCGCAGGCGCGCTTTGATTTTCTCGCCTGGTTCGACGGCATCGTGGTGTCCGGCCATGAACAGCTTGCCAAGCCCCAAGCAGAAATTTTCGAGCTGGTCATCAACCGTTTCAACCTGAATCCTGCATCGGCGGTATTCATTGACGACAGCCTGCGCAATGTCGAGGCGGCGATGCGCCAGGGAATGCAAGCGATCCATTTTGCAGGTGCTGACGATCTTCGGGCGAGATTGCGGGCACTGGGGATGGAGATCAGCGAACGGGCTCAGTAGTTCCTATGCAGCAATGGCGGCACCAGGCGCGGATCACGCAGCTTGTCCACCCACCACTGCAGCGCCGGCCCTGCGCGGTGCGAATGCCATCCGACAAACAGCAGGTTGGGGTCACGCGGGTCCTGCGTGGCCAGCGCCACCAGGCTGCCGTGGGCCAGGTGATCGCGCACTTTCTCCAGCGGTAGCCAGCCAACGCCCAGTCCTGCTACCTGGGCGGCGATCTTGGCGCGCATGCTGGGCAGCGCCAGGCGCTCCTGGTGCGTCTGCACGCCGTAGCTGCGGGCAACCGCCAGGCGCGAGGTATCGGCCACGACGACCGAACGGTGCGCGGCGATGGCCTCCACCGACAGCGGTTGCCCGTCTTGTGCCTCGCGTGCCAGCGGGTGGTGCGGTGCCACGGCAAACACCCATTCCAGCTGCGCCAGCTCAAACCATTGCAGATGCGCCATCGCCGGCGGCTCGTTCGTGGCGGCTACCACCAGGTCGGCACGCTGGTCCAGCAAGGCCTCCCAGGTACCGCCCAGCACCTCATGGGCAACGCGCAGCCGCACGCCACTTTTGAGCGCATCAAAGTCGGCGATCAAGGGCAGCAGCGCCTCGATGTTGGCCAGCTCGTCGGTGACGATACGCAGCTCGGACTCCCAGCCCCGCGCCACCTGCTTGACCCGCTCCGTCAGCCGCCGCGCCTGGGCGTGCAGCTGCGCGCCCTGCTCCACCAGCAGCAGGCCGGCAGGCGTGAGCGCGATGCGGTAGCCCGCACGGTCAAACAGCAGGGCATCGAGCCGCTCCTCCAGCTGGCGCGCCGCATAGGACACGGTGGATGCGGCCTTGCCCAGCCGCTGGGCCGCGCGCGACAGGCTGCCGGTGGCGCGCACCGCTTCGAGCAGCTGGAGATCTTCGAGACTCAACATGTTCGGTATTTTTGCACGAGTTCATCGAAATGCTGGTGTCTGTAGCGCGACCCATCGGCAGATACTTCATCCATCAGCCCTGCATTGGGGCTGATAACCCAGCAAGACATCAACGAAACAAACGAAAGAAAAATCATGAACCGCTTTGAAGGAAAGAATATTTTGGTCACCGGTGGCAGCAGCGGCATCGGCGCTGCAGCCGCCATCGCCTTTGCCCGTGAAGGCGCCCGGGTAGCCATCACCGGCCGCGATGCCGACAGCCTGGCCCGCGTCAAGGCCGCGTTGGGCCCTGACGCGCTGGCCCTGGTCAGCGAAGCCGGTGACGTCTCCGCCCAAGCCGCGCTGGTCGCCGAATTGCAGATGCAGATGGGCGTGATCGATGGCGTGTTCATCAACGCCGGCGTGGCCAAGTTTGGCCCGCTGCCGCAGATCGACGAGGCGCTGTGGGACAGCAGCTTTGACACCAATGTCAAAGGCCCCTACTTCCTGATCCAACGCCTGGCTGCGCTGATGACGCGCGGCGGCTCCATCGTGCTGAACGGCTCGATCAACGCCCACATCGGCATGGCCAACTCCAGCGTCTACGCCGCCAGCAAGGCCGCACTGATCTCCCTGGCCAAGACCTTGTCGGCCGAGCTGCTGCCCCAAGGCGTGCGTGTGAATGTCGTGAGCCCCGGCCCCGTCAGCACCCCGCTCTACGGCAAGCTGGGCCTGGCACCCGACCAGGCCCAGGCCATGGCCGCCGGCATCCAGACGCAGATTCCGCTGGGCCGCTTTGGCACCCCGGAAGAAATCGCCGCCACCGTTTTGCACCTGGTGTCCAAGGAATCTGGGTTTATTGTGGGGACGGAGATTATTGCGGATGGGGGGATGAGCCAGATGTGAGGGGGTGGGCGCACGTTCTGCTGCAAACGCCCCCCGCATGGGCCAGGCGGAGGGGAACAGGGAGTGAAAGCAACCGAGCAGACCGCAGCGATGGGATCGTCAAGCCAACGCCTGCCTGGCCAGATGTGCAACAGCCAACTCCTCATCGGCCTCGGTTCTGCATCCGTCTTCCAAAAACCAGGCCGCTGACAACGCGGCATGGGCCATCACCCACCGGAGCAGGCGCTGACGCTCCAGGCCTGCCACATCGACCACCACGGCCAACTGCCGCGCAAAGCGCTCCGGGTCGGTACAGGTCTTCAGGTCCGGGTTGCACAGCACATTCACGTAGTCGTAATACCGCTCACCGGTGACGCGCTTGGGGTCTATCGCGAGCCATCCGCGCTGTTCAAAATCGAGGATATTGCTATGGTGTGCATCCCCGTGCAGGACGACCTGCTCACGCTGATCCTGCAGCAGCTCTTGCGCCACCATTGCGCATTCAGCCATCAGGCCGCCCTGCTGCGCGGCCATCGGCGCCAGCGATCGAAAGAAATCCGCCAAGGGCAGCAGGTTTTCAGGCGGCGGCGCAGAAGGCCGGTGGGAATGCAGTTGATGAAGGCTGAGGCAGATACAGGTCGTCGCTGCGTCATCTTCTCCCTCTAAAGCCATGCGCAGCAAATGCCTGGAGCCCGTGGCCCGCTCCATCAGCAGCGCGCCTGACGGCGGATCGGAGGCATAAACGCGAGCCGCACCGGCGCCATCCCACCATTGCAACACTTGCCCGCCGATGCGCTCGTCCAGGTCTCGGCTGATTTTGATCATCGCCGGGAGGCCATTCCACTTCCCCGTGAGACTGACAGGCAGAAGATCGCTGGTAGACGTGGCCAAAGGCCTGCCAGCGGGCTGCGCGCCCCAGCGCTGGAGATGGGCTTGGAAGAGATGGAGGTCGAGGTCTGGCATCCACCAGATTGTCGTGGAAGTTCCCAGGCATCCAGCGGCAAGCCCGTTGATGAACATGGGGGCAGGTGCCGCCTGCGCCCGCGCCAGACTGCTGCAGATGATCGAAGACCTGGTGCGCAGCATCGATATCCAACTGCGCACCCAGCAATCACACCGCTTCGGCCTCAAGGCGTCACAAGACGAGCACCGCGCCATCGTTGCAGCCTGCCGTCCAAGGAATCTGGGTTTATTGTGGGGACAGAGATTATTGCGGATGGGGGGGATGAGCCAGATGTGAGGTGGGGGCAGCAGGTGCCGGCGCATGGGCTTAGACCGCTGCGCCGCAGTTACTGCCTGGGTCTTGAAGCTGCAGTTGACGCATTTGCTGCCAGTGACAGCTTTAGGCTGTGGATGCCAGCGATCGACGCAACTACGCGGCCTGGATCTTTGATGTCAGCCGCTTTGAACACCGGGCTTGCTGACGACCTTCTGAAGCCGACACCGTTAAGATAAGACCCAAGCACGCAAGACTGTATGAGTATACAGTAAAATTCTGCCCTTGATAGTTTTCACAAAGGCCCAAAAATGTCTGAAGAGCTCCAACAAGAAGCTGCCTCCGTCTTCGAAGACTGCCTTTGGCATCACAACGGCTGGGAGGCCCGCGTCATCAAGAATGAAGACGACGATGGCTGGGCGGTTGCCATGACCCAGGACGGCCAGGCCGAGCCCAGCCTGGTGGGGCCATGGACGATGGGCCGCGACAAGAAAAATCCCAAGCCGCTTGACGTTTCTGCCTTCAACACCCTCGTCAAGACTGCCCACGAAGTCATGCGGCGGCATGAGCAGCACCTGGCGGCCCAGTTGCACAAGGACATCCAGATCGTGGTGAATGGATCGCGCGTGACCGTCTCTCTCGATATTGAGCCCGACGAGGACAATCCCTCCGCGACCCTCACCGCCACCGCAGAGGATGGCAGCGCGTTGGCCAAGGTTCGCGTCCGGCCGGACCATAGCCTCAGCCGAGCGTCTGCGCAACGTTGGGCCGATGCAGGCTATCCGCGTCCCGGCGAGGACTGAGCTTCAGGCCGCGCTGGCCCAATTTGGCACGCCGGAAGAAATCGCTGCGACGTTGCTGCGCCTGGCGGCCAAGGAGTCCGGGTTCATTGTGGGGACGGCGTTTTTTGCGGATGGGGGATGGGCCAGATGTGAAGCTGGGCCGACGGCGGCGGCAAGTCTACTAGTTCCCGGCGACTCTTGCCTGCTTTGGCACAGCTTCGTCTCCACCGCATGGTTTGTGTCGGACGGCTTCCCCGGAGCCGCCCAGCATTTCGTCATCACCCATAGGCCAGGTCATCAGCCCAAGCCACGAGGAGCCGCCTGTGCCCAGCTTGCAACTGCGTTGCTGATCTCAGCGCGCCCGCTCCAGCAGCATGCCGATGGCGGTCACCAGCACCTGGATCGTGATGGGCTTTTTCAGGTGAAGGTCGAACCCCGCCTGCAGCGACAGTTGCTCATCTTCCGGCCGCCCGAAGCCGCTGACCGCGATGGCCGCTGCATTGGCCGTGCCCGGCAAGTGTTTGAGCTCCCTGAGCATATGGCGCCCGTCCATGACGGGCATCGCAATATCAGAAACGATCACGTCAAAATCGGACTGCTGGGCATGCGCAATGGCTTGGCTGGCATCTCCCGCCTTGGTTACCGCAAAACCACTGTCTTCCAGCAGCAGTGATGTCAGCTCCAGCGCATCTTCGTCATCATCGACCAGCAGCACGCGCACGCCCTGCGACGGCAGCCCACCGGGCTTTCCGGGCTGCGGGCTGCCCCTGGAGCCGACCAGCAAGGGCAGACGCAGGGTAAAACAGGCACCTTGGTCAAGCCCGGAGGAAGTCACACCCACCTCACCGCCATGCAGCTCTACAAGACTCTTGACGAGCGCAAGCCCAATCCCCAGCCCTTCGGACTTGCGGGTGTAGGCGCTGCCATCTTCCTGCATGAACATGTCAAAGACATGCGGGAGAAACTGCGGCGCAATGCCCTTGCCGCTGTCCGCTACCGAGATGGAAGCCCAGCCATCGCTCTCGCCCACAGCCACCTTGACCGTGCCTCCAGGCGGCGTGAACTTGACGGCATTGCTCACCAGGTTCCAGATGACTTGCTCTATGCGAATAGGGTCGGCTTCGATGGTGACATCGTCTCCGCTGCAGCTCACCGAAATCTGCTTGGTGCGTGCATGGACCTGGATCGCTTCAATGATGCGATCAATCAATGGCCGAACGGCGAAGGTGCTTGGCTGCAATGCCAGTTTTCCGGTGTTCAGGCGCGACAGGTCGAGCAGGTCATCAATGATGCGTGCCTGCGAGCGCACCGTGCGCTTGATGTTTTCAGCGGCCCGGATCAGCGGAGCAGCGGACTGGATCTGCTCGGCGCGGCTGAGCACCTCGGCGTTCAAGAGCATCAGGTTCAGCGGCCCCTTGAGCTCATGGGACATCACCGCCAGAAACTCGCTGCGCGCGGCGGTAGCGGATTCCAGGCGCTTGCGCACCTGCTGCTCGGCACGCAGCAGATCGGCCTGCTGCTTCTCCAAGCGTTGCCGCTCGGTCAGATCGCGCGCAATCTTTGCGAACGCATGGGTGGTGCCCTCAAAAAAGCAGCTGGTGATTCCGCTGCAGTAAAAGCGCGAACCATCCTTGCGCAGATGCCAACGCTCATCCAGAGCGCGGCCCTCTGCAAGGGCCTGGCGCAGCTCTTCTTCGGGTTGACCGGCCTGGCGGTCTTCAGGTGAAAACAGCATGCGGAAATGCTGGTCCAGCACTTCCAGCTCGGTGTAGCCGAACATCAGCTCGGCGCCTCGGTTCCAGCCCGTGATGGCGCCTGCACTGTCCATGGTGACCATCGCATAGTCACGCGTGGTCTCTGCCACCATGCGCAGGCGCTCGTCCCGAACGCGTACGGCCTCCTGCGCCTGGCGGCGCTCGGTTACGTCAATGAAGTTGAGCACGGCGCCATTGATACGGTTTTCGCTGGTGCGGTAGACCGAGACACGCATCAGGTACCAGCGGCCATCTGCCGAAGCCAGCTCGCGCTCGATCGGGCTCAGGGTGGCGATCACATGCTGCACATCTTCGCTCAGCCCCTCATGCTTGAGGCGGTGGGTGAGGTCCAGCAAGGACCGCCCGACATCCGACGACAGAACGCTGAACACCGAGCTTGCCAGCGGTGTGAATCCTTTGATGCGGAGATCGCGGTCTACGAACAGCGTGGCGATGTTCATCGACGCGATCAGATTGCTCAGATCGTCATTGACCCGGTCCGCCTCCTCCACCTTGTGCTTGAGCTCAAAGTTGACGGTAGACAGTTCCTCATTGACCGACTGAAGTTCTTCCTTGCTGGTTTCCAGCTCTTCCGTCGTTGAACGCATTTCCTCGTTCATCGACTGCAGCTCCTCATTCGAGGCGCGCAATGCCTCGTCCGAATAGACCGATTCACCCAGTGTCCCCTGCAGCTGCTGTCCCAGCCGCTGCAGCTCCCTCTCCAGGATATCCACGGCGGGATCGACGCCTTCACTGCCCATACCCAGGTCCTGATGCACCTCTTCGAACCTGATCAGCAACTGGCCGCTGGCAGCCATTAGCGAGCCGCCATACACAGACATGCGCACCACAATCGGGCCCACTTCTCCATCGATGGTGACCGGCCGGGCAGCTGCGCTGCCGCCCTCGCGCGCCACCAGCAACAGCGCTGGACGCAGCGATGGCACGAGCTTGGGAAGCAGGGATTCCATCAGCCCTTGCGAGGGCTGGCCCTCGGCATAGCGCAAATAATGGCTCGCACCCTTGCTGGTGTGAAGTATCTTGAATTGCGCATCGACAAAAATGCTGACGCCAGCATGGACTTGCAAAACACGCTGGTGCAGATCAGCAATCGGAGATGACTGCGATTCCAGCTCAGGCACGGGTGCGGTAGGGATCGAGACCGTGCGCAGCGGCAGCAACTCGCGGCGCTGAGCCGCCAATGGGGTGGCGCGGTAGATGCGGTGCTTCTTGTCCACCACCGCAAAATGGTTGGGCATGGCGTCTGCCGTTTCCGCCGAGCCCAAGATGAGCAGCCCGCCCGGATTCAATGCAAAGTGGAAGACCTTGAGCACCTCAATCTGGATGGAACGGTCCAGGTAGATCAGCAGATTGCGGCATGAAATGATGTCGACCCGCGAGAAAGGCGCATCGCGCAACACGTTGTGGCGGGTGAACAGGATCTGCTCGCGCAGTGCCTTCTTGACACGCAGGCCGTTGTCGGTGGGCTCCAGATACCGACGCAAACGTGTCGCAGAGATATCGTGGGCGGCGCCCGATGGATAGTGGCCCGTACGCGCGCGGGCCAAGGCCCGCTCGTCGATGTCCGATGCGAATATCTGTGCACTCACGCTCTTCATCTCGGCCACGTGGTCGTTGAGCATCATGGCCACCGAGTAAGCCTCCTCACCGGTCGCGCAACCTACCACCCAAGCTCTGGCTTGCTCCGGACGCTGCTTGGCAAGCAACTGCCCGTAGAGCTGGTCGAGCATGTCAAAGGCTTCGCGGTCACGAAAGAAGCTGGTCACGCTGATCAGCATGTCCTGCAGCAGCGGGCCGGTTTCTTGCGGATGGCTGACCAGGTATTCGCGGTAATGCTGCAGACTGGGCTGACGGGTGATCTGCATCCTTCGCTGCAGCCGTCGCAGTACCGTCCCCAGCTTGTAGTGGTGAAAATCATTCTGCGTACGTTGCAACAGAATATCGAGAACGTCGCGGATGGCTCTCTGCGCCATCTCGTCCTCGATCTCTGCAGAAGACGATGCCTCAGGCTGCGGCTCGGGCACCTGGGGCAGCAGCATGGTGCGGGCGTTTTGCCACAAGTCCACCAGCTTCTGGCCCATCTCGTGTACCGGCAGTATGAAGTCGGCCAGGCCCGTTTCCACAGCCGCATTGGGCATGCTGGAGTGCTCTGCGTCCGAAGGCTTCTGCACCATCGTGACGCCACCTTCCTGCTTGATCTCGGCAAGGCCCACGGAGCCGTCACTGCCGCCACCCGACAGAACCAGCGCAATCGCCCGCTCACGATGCGCGATGGCGAGCGTGCGGAAAAACACATCGATGGTCACCAGGGCACCGCGGGGACGCTGGCCCGGCTCGACGACCAGGTGGCTGTCATCCATCTGCAGCTGAGAGCCCGGTGCTATCACATAGACATGGTCCGCTTCGATGGCAGTCGTCTCTCTGACCTGGACGACCTTCATCGGCGTTGCGTGCTGAAATATCTCCGGCGCGTGGCTCTCGTGGTTGGACGACAGGTGCAGCACCACCACAAAAGCCATGCCACTGTCGCGCGGCACATGCTGTAGCAGACGAATGACTGCTGAAATGCCCCCCGCGGAAGCGCCAATGCCCACCACGGGAAATGGCAGTGTTGACAACTGGATGGTTTTACACGGCGGGCTGGTATTGTGTTCGCTCATGATGCGTCCCTCTGAAGCCCGCCCAGGACCGACCTGGTAGTGAGTCCAACGCTAAGCGAGATATTGTTGCCCGAATCGGCGAAGGAACATTATGGGCGATATACCGTTACAGCCCGCCTAAGATTGCGCCTGAATTGCGTACCTTTCTTGTGCCAAAGCGCCAAGAGGCTTTCGCCACAAAGTCAGGATCGTGCTGGTCACCTACAGCGCGGCCTGTTTGGCGGGGGGATGGTCGGCAACCACCCCCGCCCTGGCCCCTTCGCGCCGATTCACCGTGCATTCAGGCAAAATCCAGCCGATCGAGGCAGCCTGGGCTCAGGTCTGCCGGTATGCCCACCTTGAAGAATGGAACAACACCAATGGCACTGACGAAAAAGGGCGATTTCATGTACGGGACGACGTCCGGCGACACCCAGGCCGAGCTGCGCAGCTACAGCGTCGCGAATGGCTATGAGGCCACCCGGTTTGCCTCGTCCAAATGCGATTGCGGCTGCCGTACTTTTGCGCTGCAGACCGATGAAGAAGCCGGCGTGGCCATCCGCACCTGCAGCGACTGCGGGCAGGAACACCTGATGGGCGACAGCGCGGACTACCTGGAAGAAGCCACCCCCGAGGGGCATGCCTGCGTGTGTGAGAACGAGGTGTTCGAGCTGGTGTCCGGCGTCTCCGTGTACAAGGGCACACATGACGTGCGCTGGTACTACATCGCTTGCCACTGCGTGGAATGCAATCTGGTGGGCGTCTTCGCGGACTGGAAGTGCGAAGCGGGTGACGCGGCGGCCTTTCTCGCCAAGGTATAAGCGCGCGCCAGGTGGTGGCGGCAGCGTGCGCGCCACCAAAAACAGGCGCTCCAGCGCAGCAAGACGGGCACCGGTGATGCGCGCTACCTCCACCCAGAGAGCCAGGCGCCCCATTGCGGTGGAACGCCTGGCTTGCTACTCAAAAGAGCCCTTGCAGCGCCCTGGCACCCAACCTCAGCCCACCGTCCCCTGGCTGGGCTTCCCATCCACCAACCGCCACAGCCCCAGCGCATTGCCATTCTGCAAAGCCACGGGCCGCAGCGCATCGGGCAGGTCCTGGTAGCAGACCGGGCGCAGGAAGCGGTCGATCGCGCTGGCACCGACGGAGGTGTACATGGCATTCGAGGTGGCGGGGAAGGGGCCGCCGTGGACCATCGCGTGGCTCACTTCGACGCCGGTGGGGAAGCCATTGACGAGGATGCGGCCGCACTTGCGCTCCAGCACCGGCAGCAGCGCGCGGGCGCTGTCGTGGTCGCCCTGCTCCAGGTGCAAGGTGGCGGTCAGTTGGCCTTCCAGGTGCTGGGCGACCTGCAGCAACTCCTCCACGCTGCTGGCTTTGACGACGATGGAGGCTGGGCCGAACATCTCCGACTGCAAGGCCTCATTCGCCAACCAGGTCTGGGCGCTGGTCACATACAGCGCGGCCTGGGCTGCGTTGGCATGGTCGGCGGCCACGCCGGCGGCCAGCTGCTCCACGCCGGCAGCGGCTTGCAGCTGCGCACGGCCGGCCTCATAGGCCTGGTGGATGCCGGCAGTCAGCATGGTTTGTGCGCCCTTGGCGCGGATGGCCGTGGCTGCCGCGCTGATGAAGGTGCTGAGCGCGGGGCTGTCGATGGCCAGCACCAAACCGGGGTTGGTGCAGAACTGCCCTGCCCCCATCGCCAGCGAATCGGCAAAGCCCTGGGCCAGCGCCTCGGGCCGCGCAGCCAGCGCCTGGGGCAGCAAGAAGACGGGGTTGATGCTGCTCATCTCGGCATAGACGGGGATGGGCTCCGCACGGTGGTTGGCAATGCGCAAAAGCGCCAGGCCGCCTTGGCGCGAGCCGGTAAAGCCGACGGCCTTGATCTCGGGGTGGGCCACCAGCGCCTCGCCCAGCCCACGGCCTGCGCCCACCAGCAGCGAGAAAACGCCTTCGGGCATGCCTTGGCGCTGCGCGGCCTTTTGCACTGCCCGCGCCACCATTTCGGAGGTGCCCAGATGCGCGCTGTGCGCCTTCACAATCACCGGCGCGCCAGCGGCCAGTGCCGATGCGGTGTCACCCCCAGCCACCGAGAACGCCAGCGGAAAATTACTGGCACCAAACACTGCCACCGGGCCCAGCGGAATCTTGGCCAGGCGCAGATCGGCACGCGGCAGCGGCTGGCGATCGGGCTGGGCGGTGTCGATGGTGGCGCGCAGAAAATGCCCGTCGCGCACCACCTGGGCAAACAGGCGCAACTGGCCCACGGTGCGGCCGCGCTCGCCCGTCAGCCGGGCCATCGGCAGGCCGCTTTCCGCATGGGCGCGCTCGATCAGCGCATCGCCCAGTTGCAGGATTTCTTCGGCAATCGCCTCCAAAAAGGCCGCGCGCTGCGCCAGCGGCAGATGGCGATACGGGTCGAAGGCGGCAGCGGCCATGCGGGCCGCCAGCTCGACCTCGTGGTCGCCACCCAGGCCAAACTCGGGCTCGGCAATGGGGGCGTTCAGTGTGGGGTTGAAGGCGCGTTGGCTGCCGCTGGTGCCGCGCACTGTGCGGTAGCCAATGACCATGTCTCCAGTGATCTGCATGGAGGGTTTCCTCAAGAAGTTGCGTTGGGGGAAAAGATGAAGGGGATGCGCGAAGGCCGCCAGGAAGGTCAAGACCCACCGCAGGCCAGCAGCGCTGCGGCAGGTCCACTCAGGCCAGCATTCAGGCCATCACTCGTCCAGCGGCAGGCCGCTGCGGTCGCGGGCAATGCCGACGGCGACGATGGAGACCAGCGCACAGAGCACCAGGAAGACCACCACCGGCACATAGCTGCCGCTGTAGTAGGCGATCAGCGCGGTGGCAATCAGCGGCATCGGGCCGCCCACCAGGGCTGCACCAATCTGGTAGCCCAGCGACATGCCGGTGTAGCGGATGTCCGGCGGGAAGGCCTCGGCCAGCAGGGTGCCTATCATCGCGCCATAGCTGGACCAGATGATGCCCAGGCCCACACCG
Organism: uncultured Comamonas sp.; assembly: GCF_964277875.1. Lineage (NCBI taxonomy): Bacteria > Pseudomonadati > Pseudomonadota > Betaproteobacteria > Burkholderiales > Comamonadaceae > Comamonas > uncultured Comamonas sp. Next base: position 32,076 of record NZ_CAXYJV010000028.1, on the reverse strand, counting down.
ACGGCCAGCGCCGCCGCCCCGACGGATTTCTGATCGAGCAGCCAGAAGTACGGGAAGATCCAGAGCATGAACGCGATGCTGCCGCCGATAAAGACCTTCTTGCGGCCGATCTTGTCCGACAGGTGCCCGAAGAACAGCATGCAGGGGAAGGCAATCAGCGCGCAGACCAGCACGATATTGAGAATCGTCGCGCGGGCAAAGCCGTGGTCCATCATGTACGAGATGGTGAAGGTGGCGTAGAGGAAGAAGGTCGAGGTCTCCACCACCTTGGCGCCGATGGCGATCAGCACTTCCCGCCAGTGGAACTGCAGGGTCTGCTTGATCGGAATGGGCGCGCTGCTGCGGCTGGCCTGGATTTTCTTGAACGAGGGCGTCTCACCCACCGCATTGCGGATCCACATGCCGACCATCACCAGCACAATGGAGCCGACAAAAGGAATGCGCCAGCCCCAGGAGAGGAAGGCCTCTTCGCTCATGCTTGCGCTCAGCAGCGAGGTGATGATGTTGCCCAGCGCCAGGCCCAGCACCGCGCCGGTCTGCGGCACGGCGCCGTAGAAGCCGCGCTTCTTGCGGGGCGAATACTCGACCGCCAGCAGCACGCCGCCGCCCCACTCACCGCCCAGCGCCAGGCCTTGCAGCAGGCGCAATACCGTCAGCAGGATGGGCGCCAGTATCCCAATCTGCGCGTAATTGGGCAGCAGGCCCATCAGCACGGTCGACAGGCCCATCATCGACAGGGTCATCGCCAAGGTCTTCTTGCGGCCAATGCGGTCGCCGATGTGCGAGAAGATCACGCCGCCAATCGGGCGGATCAGAAAGGCCAGCGCAAACGTGGCCAGCGACAGCATCTGGCTGACCAGCGCGTTGTCGCTGGGGAAAAACTGCTTGGCAAAAATGATGGACGACATGGTTCCGTAGAGGAAGTAGTCGTACCACTCGATGGTGCTGCCCACGGCGCTGCCAATCAGCGCGCGCTTGCGTTCCGCATCCGGAACCATGGTTTCCTTGTCGGCCATCGTGGCCGTGTGATTCAGAGAGCTGCTGCTCATGTCTCCACCTCGGGTTGTTGGTTTATCAATGTCTGCCTGTGCGCAAGCCTGCGGCCTGCCGGCCGTTGCGGCGGCAGGCCGGGCTTGCGTCTGTTTTGTAGAAAGTGCCGGATTACATCGACTGGCGCAGCATCTCGACGTAGTCGTCTGCGCTGGCCTCACGCGGGTTGGTGCGGTGGCTGTGGTCGGCCAGCGCGCCCTTGACGATGCGCTCAAACAGGTCTTCGGTCACCCCCAGCTCGGCCAGGCCGGTGGGCAGCTGCAGTGCGCGGGATTTGGTGACCAGGGCTTCCTCCACCGACACGCCCTCGGGCAGGCCCATGGCCTGCGCCAGGCGCGCGATCTTGTTGTCGCGCACCACCGACTCCGCGCCCCGGTTGAAGCGGATCACCGCTGGCAGCAGGATGGCGTTGAGGGTGCCGTGGTGCAGCTTGGGGTTGATGCCGCCCAGCGAATGGCTGAGGCTGTGCACGCAGCCCAGGCCCTTCTGGAAGGCGAGCGCACCTTGCAGCGAGGCACTCATCATGTTGGTGCGCGCCTCCACATCGGCGGGATCGCGGAAGGCCACTTCGATATGGCGCCAGGCGCGCCAGAGGCCATCGAGCGCAATGCCATCAGCCGGCGGGTTGAAGGACGGCGCCAGAAAGGTTTCGATGCAGTGCGCAATCGCATCCATGCCGGTGGCGGCCGTCAGACCCGCCGGCAGGCCCAAGGTCAGGTTGGGGTCGCAGATGGCAACCTTGGGAATCACATGGGGCGAGAGGATGCCGACCTTGCGGCCATCGTCCAGGATGATGATGGCGCCACGCCCTACTTCGCTGCCGGTGCCCGCCGTGGTGGGCACCGCGATGATGGGCAAGGTGGCGGCGGTGATCCTCAGCGCACCGCCCTCGATCAGCGCAAACTGGCGCAGCGGCCCGGCATGGCGGGCCGATACCGCCACCGCCTTGGCCAGGTCAATCGACGAGCCGCCGCCCACGGCGATGATGCCGTCGCAATCGCTGCCATTCAGCGCCTCGACGCCGGCGCGCACGGCCGTCTCCGACGGGTTGGGCGGCGTGCCGTTGAACAGGCCGAACCGGGCCGTGCCCAGCGCCTGCCTGACCTGGTCGATGATGCCAGCGGCCTCCACCCCTTTGTCGGTCACGATCAAAGGATTGGTAATACCCAGCTTCTCGCACACTTCCTTCAGTTCCGCCAGCACACCGGCGCCAAAGCGCACTTCGGTCACATAGTTGATCAGAGCCATAACGTTTTACCAGTTATATCCATTGCTATCAGAAGGCCCGAAGTCTAGGCAGCACGGCCCATTCGGTACACTGACGACTTCCCATACCGATATAACTTTTATTCATGGCCAGCGGCATCCCCAGCCTCAATTCCGTCATGTCGCGCCTGCATGCCAAGCAGCTGCGCCTGCTCATCGCCATCGAGGAAAGCGGCTCCCTGCTTGGCGCCGCGGACAAAGTCGGCCTCACGCAGCCGGGCGCCAGCAAGGCGCTGCGCGAGCTGGAGTCGACGTTGCAGGTGGACCTGTTCGAACGCACAAACCGAGGGTTAATCCCGACGGAGGCCGGGCACTGCGCGCTGCGTTTCGCCCGCCTGATCCAGTCGGACATCAACCAGCTGCGCTTTGAGCTCGATGCCATCGCCAGCGGCGTCGGCGGCCACCTGGCCATCGGCACCATCATGGGCGCGGTGCCGCTGCTGTCCGATGCGCTGTCGAACGTGCTCGCGCGCCAGCCGCATATGTCGGTGGAGATCATCGAGGACACCAGCGAGACCTTGCTGGGCATGATCGAACGCGGCCAGATCCATGCGGCGATCTGCCGCTCCTCGGTCAGCCGCACGCCCGAGGTCTATGACTCCCTGTTCATCAAGCAGGAGTCGCTGTCGGTGATTGCCAGCGTGCGCCACCCTGCCATGGGCGCCAAGGCCGTGCAATTGCAAGACCTGCAGGACAGCCGCTGGCTGGTGTACCGCGCCCGCATGCCAATGCGCCGTTTGCTGGAGCGCGAGTTCCAGGAAGCGGGACTCCATTTCCCCTCGCACCTGATCGAAACCACTTCGGCGCTGGCCACCGTCACCATGCTCGGGCGCAACAACGACCTGGTGGCCCTGGTCTCCGACGACATCGCGACCTACTTCTCGCGCAACGGCCTGGTCGGCATCATCGATCTGACCCTGCAATCGCGCAGCGAGCCCTATGAGCTGGTGCTGCGCAAGGGCGCGCCCCGCAGCGCTGCACTGGGGCTGCTGGTGGATGCGCTGTGCGGCCACGAGAACGACTGAACTCAGCAATGACGGTAGCGGCACGCCCAGCTGCGCATACTGTTGCCTCAAGCGCACACTCGTAACCCAATGTAATAAAAACACTGCTAGGATCGGGCAGCGCAGCCCTGCCTTGCAGGGGCCAACCCATTCAGATTCAAAGATACCTTGGTGCGCCCCAGATGGCGGGGATAGATAAAGATGCACCACCCCATGCGCTTTAAGAGTTTGAATGAATGAACAAAAGTGGATGACAAATAGCACATGAAGACCAAGCAGATCGCGGCCGCAGCGGCCAGCCTTGCGCTGCTGGGAGGATGCACGCCTTATGCCTACCAGGGACGCATGTCTCAGGATGAGCAGCTGAAGATCTACCAGGATGTGGAAACTTCACGGCGCGAAGCCGCCCGGAATTTTGAGAAGTACGTGACGATTTGCCTGGCTGAGTTTCCGAATGCCACCGACGTCAAGAACGATGGCAACCAGCATTTGTCCGAACAGTGGGCGGTGAACGTGGCCATGGTTTCTGATGGCGATCCGCTGGTCTGCTCCGTCAGCCGGGACAGCCTGACGGTGGAACGCGTCCACAGCGGCTCGCGCACGATGGCACTGAGCGAGTACCGGCCTTACCTGAATGGCGAATTGGCGCCCAGCGCCTACCCATCCAAGGATGTGTCGCTGGGCACCTCGGACAAGTACCTGCTGGCACCACGCCCTAACCTGCAGCTGTCGCGGCTGGTATGGGATGAGCTGGCGGCGCCAGAACGCCAGCTGCTGGAAGCGAACTACAGTATCGACTACTTCGCAGCGGCGGAGTTCGGCACCATCATCGACGTGCAGGGTGTCGACGAATCCACGCCGGGCACGCACGCGGGGGCGGCCATTGGCAGCGCTGTCGCCAGCGCCGCCTATATTGACCGCGCCATTCGCGGCGGACATAACTACTCCGTCGGTGTCAACCTGGCGGTCGGGATATTGGGCGCCGTGCTCGGCTCGCTGGCGGACAAGCCCGCCGTCACGCAGTTCCAGTTCCGCTACACCATCAAGAAAGGCGACGGCGAGCTGGACTATGTCCACCAGGTCCAGGAGACGGCCTTCCGCAGTTCGCCAGGCGCCTGCGTGCTGTTGCCCACCTTGCAAGCGGCCACACAGCAGCTGTGCGACCAGACCACGGACAGCCTGAGAAAGCGCCACCTGGCCAAGCTGCAAGCTGCAGCGGCGGCAACCCCGGCAGCAGCGCCACCTGCGCCGCAGGCAGACTGAAGGGAGTGCCTGGCACGGTCCGGAGACGCTGAGGGACCAGCGAGGTCCCCAGCCGCAACACCGGCCCATCGCTTGGCATGCGCCCGCAGGCCGGCACACAGGAGCGCGCGGCAGCCGGACAAAGCCGCCAGGCCATGGCTCCACTGTCCATCTGGTCTGACAGACGCTGCCTCGGTTTCGGAGATGGCGGGCACAGGGGCACTCACTACACTTACCAGCTCCACCCATGCGTTCCCGCGATGGTTGGCATGCGCATCCAGCAGGAGCATCACTGCCGGTGCGCCATGCGCCGTGCCATCCCCATGAGAAAGTTGCCTGTGCCTCAGCCTGCCACCCACACCCTGCTCCGCACCCAGCGGCAACCGGTCAGCCTGCCGCTCGCACAACGCAGCGATGCCTAGGTCTTGCCAGATGCCGCCTCCCTTCAAGCCTACCGTGGTTGTACTGGCCGCCGGCCACGGCCGGCGCTTTGCGCACTCGGGCGGTACAACCTACAAGCTCGACGCGATGCTGGGCGATGGGACGGTGCTGGCGCAGGTGCTGCGCAGCGTTGTGGCATCCGGCCTGCCCTGCCATGTGGTTCGCCGGGCCGAGGGTGTTTCATCCTCCGGGATGGACGGCATGGGCTATTCGATTGCCCGGGGCGTGGCGGCGACGGCAGACGCCGATGGCTGGCTAATCCTGCCTGGCGATCTGCCTTTAGTCCGCGCGCAGAGCCTGGTAGCAGTGGCGCAAAGCCTGGCCACGCATGCGGTGGTAGTGCCACAATGTGGCGGTCAACAGGGCCACCCGGTGGGTTTTGACAGAACTTGCCGTGAGGCATTGCTGCAGCTGCAGGGCGACACAGGGGCCAGTGCCATTGTGCGTGCCCATCGGCAAGCGGGAACGGCCCACAGCTTGCTGCTGGACGATCCTGGCATAGCCATCGATATCGACACCTGCGATGACCTGGCGCGGGCACAGGCGCTGCTGGCCAGCGGAGCTTTTGCACAGGGGGCCGGCGATGGAAAACGTTGATGCGCGGGTGCTGCGCTGCGCGCGCGGCTGGCTGGCCAGCGGCTACCGCGTCATGCTGGTGACCGTCGTCAAGACCTGGGGATCGTCCCCCCGCCCCATCGGCTCGATGATGGCGCTGCGCGAAGACGGGCCCTGCATCGGCTCGGTGTCCGGCGGTTGCATTGAGGACGATCTGGTGCACCGTTACACCAGCGCCTATGGCGCCAGTCCCCTGCCGCAGTCCACGCCGGAGCTGCTGCGCTATGGCATCACGGCTGACGAGGCCCACCGCTTTGGCCTGCCCTGTGGCGGCACCTTGGAATTGCTGCTGGAGTTTGCGCCGGCGCCAGCGGTGATGGATGAGCTGGTGCAACGTCTGGAAGCGGGGCGGCTGGTGCAGCGCACGGTCGATTGCCAATCCGGGCGGGTCAGCCTGGCAGATGCCTCGGCACCTGCGGCGGTGCAATTTGATGGTGCCAGGCTCTCGGTCACCCTGGGGCCCCAGTACCGCATGCTGCTGATCGGCGCGGGCGCACTGGCAGAGTATGTGGCCGTGATGGCGCTGTTCAACCACTTCGAGGTGACTGTCTGCGATCCGCGCATCGAGCACCGCGACACCTGGTCGGTGGCAGGCGCCCAGCTCAGCGCCGAGATGCCGGACGACGCCGTGCGCCGCATGAAGCCGGACGCGCGCAGCTGCATCCTGGCGTTGAGCCATGACGCCAAGCTCGATGACCTGGCGCTGCTGGAAGCACTGCACAGCCCGGCTTTCTTTGTCGGCGCGATAGGATCGCGGCGCAACGCCGACAGCCGCAAGCGACGCTTTATCGAGCACTTTGACGAGACGGAGCAATCGCTGCAGCGGCTGCATTCGCCAGTGGGCCTGCCTATTGGCAGCAAGACCCCGGCCGAGATCGCGGTGAGCGCGATGGCCGAAGTGCTGGCCGTGAAGAACAGCATTCTGCAACCCCGCCGCTAACCGTATCCGAGGGCGAGCGGATGGACTGCAGCGGACCGGTGCGCGGCCCGCTGCCTTACACATTGCACTTACAGCAGCTTGTCCGGGGTGATCGGAAGACTGCGGATGCGCTTGCCGGTGGCATGGTAGACGGCATTGGCGATGGCCGCCGGAATGCCGACCATGCCCAGCTCGCCCATGCCCTTGACCCCCAGCGGATTGACGATGGTGTCGTCCTCCTCGACAAACACGGTCTCGATCGCATGGATGTCCGCATTGACCGGCACATGGTAGTGCTGCAAATTGGCATTCATGAAACGCCCGGTGCGGTGATCCACCTCGGTGCCCTCTTCGAGCGCCATCCCGATGCCCCACACCACTCCCCCGATCTCCTGGCTGTGCGAGGCCAGCGGATTGAGGATCTTGCCGCAGGCGGTGATCTCGATCACGCGGGTGACCTGGACAGTCCCCAGATCGGGGTCTACCTTGACCTCGACAAACTGCGCGCCATGGGCGAGCGAGGCATATTTGTCACGCTCGGGCGATGGGGTTGATTGGTAGACCTCGGTGATCTCGTCCGTGCCGGTGCTGCGCATGAGCCCGGCAATATCCACTCCGCGCGCCGTATCGCTCTTGCGCTGCAAGCGGCCATCGAGCATCTCCACATCGTCAGCACTGGCGCCTTGCAATGGCGAGTGGGCATCGCGCTGGGCCAGCGCCAGCAGCTTGGCGGTGATGGCCAGGGCCGCGCCACGCACCGCCGAGCCGACGCTGGAGGTGGTCCAGGACCCGCCTTGCGCAGGCGCCTTCGGCTGGCGCGTGTCGCCCAGCTCAAAGCTCACCTGGTCCAGCTGCAGGCCCAGAAACTCGGCCGCAATCATCGTCATCACGGTGTAGGTGCCTGGACCAATGTCGCTGGTGGCACTCGAGACGGTCGCCGTCCCATCCGGCCGGAACGTGATCTTGGCGCTTGCAGGCATCTGCATGGCTCCCCACACGCTCGATGCCATGCCCCAGCCCACCAGCAGCTTGCCGTCGCGCATCGACCGCGGCTCAGGCTTGCGGTTTTTCCAGCCGAACTTCTCGGCCCCCAGCCGGTAGCACTCGCGCAGCGCCTTGCTGGAGAAAGGCTTGCCACTCTCGGGATCCACCTCGGCATAGTTGACCAGGCGCAGCTCCATCGGATCCATCTTCAGCGCATAGGCCAGCTCGTCCATCGCGCTCTCCAGCGCAAACATACCGCTCACTGCGCCGGGTGCACGCATCCAGGTGGGAGTGGCCAGGTCCGTGGCGGCCACCTTCAGCGGCATGTTCAGGTTCTCGCAGGCATAAACCTGCTTAAGAAATCCGGTCGTATTGTCCGAGAAGGTCTCGAACGACGAGGTGTTGTGGAAAGCCTCCTGCACCATCGCCTGCAGCTTGCCATGGGCATCTGCGCCCAGCCTGACCTTCTGGATCGTCTGCGGCCGGTAGCCGTGCGCGGTGAACATCTGCGCGCGCGTCAGCACCAGCTTGACCGGACGCTTGAGCTCGCGGGCGGCCATCGCCGTCAGCGAGGGATAGTAGTTGGGCTTGAGCGAGGAGCCAAAGGCACCGCCGACAAAGGGCGACACCACACGGATGTTCTCCGCCGGCACGCCCAGGCCTTCGGCCAGGTGCTTTTGCACGCCATAGACCTCCTGGGTCTTGTCAAAGACCGTGAGCTTGTCGCCCTCCCACAGTGCGATCGCGGCATGCGGCTCGATCGGGTTGTGGTGGTTGATGGGGATGTGGTACTCGGCGTCCACTTTGACAGCCGCGGCTTGCAGTGCTTTGTCAGGGTCACCGCGTGGGGGCGTATTGTCAGACGAGGGCTTGGCCTTGTCCAGCACCGCCTCCAACGCCGTGGTATGGGCCTCGCTCTGGTAGCTGGCCTTGACCAGACGCGCCGCGTGGCGCGCCTGCTCGTAGCTTTCCGCGACCACCAACGCTATCGGCTGGCCGTTGAAAAACACCCGGTCCGATTGCAGCGGCCAGGTCCATTGCGGCTCTGCATCGGCAGCCGGCGCTTTGCCCAGCCGCCCGGCATTGAGATGGGTGAACACGCGCACCACGCCGGCCGCCTGCTCGGCCTCGCGGGTGTCGATGTCCGTGATGCGCCCTTTGGCCACCGTGCTCAGCACGACAAAGCCATAGGCGGCATGCGGCACCTGGAATTCGGCCGTGTACTTGGCCTTGCCAGTGACCTTGGCCACCCCGTCCACGCGGGTGGTTCCTTTACCTAGATAACGTGCCATGGTGATCCTCCTTCGCCGTCAAACCCATTGGGCGGCACGCATCAGCGCCCGCACCACGGAACGTTGGCCCAGCTCCACCTTGTAGCCGTTATGGGCCAGCGGCCTGGCACCGCTCAGCGCCGCTTGGGCGGCCTTGGCAAAAACTGCCTCGTCGGCACGCTGGCCCACCAGGGCCGCCTCGGCCTCGGCACTGCGCCAGGGCTTGTGCGCAACACCGCCCAGTACCACGCGCGCCTGGCGGATGGTGCCCCCTTCCAGTTGCAGCGCTGCTGCCACGGACACCATCGCAAAGGCGTAGGAGCTGCGGTCGCGCACTTTCAGATAGTGGCAATGCCTGGCAAATTCCGCAGACGCGACGGGCAACTCGATGGCCACGATGAGGTCGCCATGCGCCAGGTTGGTATCGTGCTGCGGCGTATCGCCGGGCAAACGGTGGAGATCGGCAATCGGAACCAGGCGCTCGCACCCGTCCGTAGCCCGCACGCGCACACTGGCGTCAAGGGCATACAGCGCGTTGGCCATGTCGCCCGGGTAGGTGGCGACGCAGGCATCGCTCCAGCCGAACACCGCATGGATCTTGTTCAGCCCTTCGCGCGCACCGCAGCCGGTGCCGGGCTCGCGCTTGTTGCAGGGCGAGGCGGTGTCATAGAAATAATTGCAGCGCGTGCGCTGCAGCAAATTGCCGCCATTGGTCGCCATGTTGCGCAACTGCCCCGAGGCGCCAGCGACGATGGCCTGGGTCAGCAGCGGATAGTTCTCGCGCACCAGGGGATGGTTGGCGGTCTCGGTGTTGGTGGCCAACGCGCCCAGCGACACTCCCGCGCGGCTGCGCTGGATCTGCCGCAGCGGCAGTTGGCGGATGTCGACCAGGCGCGTGGGCCGCTCGATATCCTCCTTCATCAGATCGACAAGGTTGGAGCCGCCAGCGAGAAACTGGGCGCCTGGCACGCCACCGATGGCCGAGGCGGCGGACGCGGCATCGGCCACCCGGAGATATTCAAATGGTCGCATGGCCATCCTCCTTGCGGTCGGACGCGATCTGCGTCTGGGTGGCGTAGCCCCAGGTCTGGGCCGCTTGCCGCCCTGAATGGACATCCTGCACGGCCGCAACCATGCCCGGGTAGGCACCGCAGCGGCAGATGTTGCCACTCATGCGTTCCTTGATTTCTTCGTCCGTCAGGCGAGTGGTAGTTTTGCGCACGTCGCCCGTGACATGGCTGACATGGCCGCGCTGGGCCTCGTCGAGCATACCGATGGCCGAACAGATCTGCCCCGGGGTACAGTAGCCACACTGAAAGCCGTCGTGCTTGATAAAAGCCGCTTGCACCGGGTGCAGCTGCTCGCCCTGGGCCAGGCCCTCGATGGTGGTCACCTCGCGCCCTTCCAGCGTCGCCGCCAGGATCAGGCAGGACAGCACGCGCTGGCCGTCCACCAGTACCGTGCAGGCGCCGCACTGCCCCTGGTCGCAGCCCTTCTTGGAGCCCGTCAACGCCAGATGCTCACGCAACGCGTCCAGCAACACCACGCGCGAGTCGAGCTCAAGCGTCTGCGCTGTGCCGTTGACCTGGAAAGCCACCTTCACCACGTTCTGCGCATTGGTGGGCGCCACCGCCGCACCGTGGGGCAGCGGCATCTGCGCCAGCGCCGCCTCCTGCGCCAGCAGATCAGCGGCAAACAGGCCCACACTGCCGGCAGCCGAGTGGATCATGAAGCTGCGCCGTGCCTGGCCTACGCCCTGGAGTTGCGGCATTGCTTGGAGCAAGGCCGCCTCGTCAGCGCTCAGCCTTGCCGGAAAATCAGCATCGTCGGAATGTGTCATCGTGGGTTCCTTGGTGGCGCGCCGGAAAAAGGCGCATGCAATGGGACAGCGCTGACCAGGCCAGGGCGTTCGAGGCGACGCATGGGGCTTGGCATGCAACGGAGCAGTGGGTCGCGGAGGCCATAGCGGCGCTCTCCAGCTTTCCCGCATGTCCCCCCTGGCGCTGCGCGGTGCTGTGGCCCGGCCCGGGACCTGTTGCACCGCACGCCAGTACATCCTAGTGCCGGTAGCGGAAAACGCAGGTGGGACTGCAACCCCGTTTGTCCGAAGGGCTGGTCGTACAAACTGCGGGTGACACGAACGAGGATGGGCGAGGCGGCCGGAGCCTAAGCGCAAGCATGCCGGGATTCACACCCGGCCGCATCTGGCCGGCCCCTTCAGCGCTGGCGGCAAGACTGTGCTGGGCTAGGGCGCTGCAGGCGCCGCGCCCGCCCCCGGATGCGCATCCAGTGGACATGGCAGCACGGCGGCAGAGGGCCTGCCTGCGCTGTTGTCACCACCAACCAGGCGGTGACGGCGCAATGTATGGCGGCTGCGCCATGGTGGGATGAAAGCTGAGCGGATCGCTGATCGGGGGGATCAGGAGGCACCGGGACAGCAGCACCGAGGGTGCCATCGCTGCTGCTGTCAACGGGTTACAAACGGTCCAATTCCGCGACGGCGGTCGTAAACAGGTCCAGCGCCGCATCCCCATCAATGGTGGCCATCAGGTCGATGTCCAGCTCTTCCAGGCTGACATCGCTGTAACCCATCGACCATGTCGCATAGCGGCGCTCTTCCAGTGCGCTGCCTGCATTCAGTTGCAGAAAGTCCGTATGCCGGCGGTCCCGGACAAGATTGCGTACGAGTGCATCGATTTCGCTACCGGGCCCTTCGATGTACTGGGTGAATCGCTCACCATCGAACACCAGGATGCCGGTGATGCCGTGCAGCGCATTGAATTCCCGCGCCACCTTCACAATGGCGCCCACTTCGGTGGGATCGCAATCGGGAGCCAGCCGACTTGAATAGAGGAAGTAACCCAACAGTGTCGACATGGTGGCGCCTTTCAAGAATATTGACCCACTGTAAACCCTTATTCAATAGACCTTTGCTTTTTTGCAGCTTATTTGGTGAAGTAGCGCAATGACTGCCCACAAAATCCGGGCCGGCAGACAGCAGTCGTGCGGGGGTTCAGCAGTGCAGCAGCTACGAGACGCCCTAGGCCGCGTGCCACCGGCCTGGTTCGGCCGACGGCCACTGTCCGCCTCATGCCATCAGAACGGATTGCGCGCAGCGGCGGCCCCAGAACGGTGCCAGGATCACGCCAGGATGCGCGACCAATGCAAACAGCCCGTCGATCCCCTCCACATAGCCGCACAGCGGCCGCCCGTCGGACGTCATCGGGCGCTGGGCAGCGCCTACGGACCGCAGAGGTGGTGCCTTCGCGAGCCCCAACAGCTGTGCGACCTGGCGGCCCGTGCGGGCGGCAAGTGCGGGCAAGCCGGCTTCACCCGCGCGCGGATAGTCCGCGGCCGACACCAGTCCACCGGCCAGCGCGGGCCGAAGCTCCACCTCGTCAGCGCAGACGAGGTGACGAAGGCCATGGGCCTGCATATCCCACCGAAGCAGCACGGCCGGCGACTGGCCAATGGGAAGATCAACGCCGGCGGTCAACGCCAGTGCGCCCGCGCCAAAGCCGTTGGCAAGCACGACGGTGTCTGCCACCAGCTTCTGCCCGTCCACGATGACCGCGGCGACCCGGTTGCCGGCCACTTCAACGGCATCTGCCGTCCCGTGGCGCACGCATGCGCCCAAGTCCAGAGCGCCGGCCCGCAACTGGCATGCCAATAGCGCGGGCTCCACTGCGAAATCGTCGGGCGCCCAGGCGGCCAGAGGCGGCCGCTGTGCCAGCCTCGGCTCCTTGTCAGCGATCTGGGACCCCGGCCAAGGGCGGGCTGGAAGCGCTGACCTTGCTGCTGGCAGCGGAACTCGGCGAGCGCAACATCACGGTGAATGCCGTGCTGCCCGGCGCGACGGCAACCGACCTCAACCAGCGCGCCCGCGATCCGGAAACCGCCAAGGTCATTGCCCAGACGGTTGCATTGGGCCGCGTCGGCCAGCCCGATGACATCGCCGACATCGTCACCTTTCTGGCCAGCAACGCGGGCCGCTGGGTGACCGGCCAGAACATCGATGCCACCGGTGGCCAACGCCTCTGAAGCCGCATTTGACCGGTCCACACCAAGATCGCCAAGATTGATTTATGACTGCCCTGCTTTCCCTCCAGAACCTCACCATCGCGCTGCCGCCCGGTGCTGACCGCGCCCATGCGCTCTCCGGCGTCAACCTGGACATACATCCCGGCGAAGTGCTGTGCGTGGTCGGTGAAAGCGGGTCGGGAAAATCGCTGACGGCAGCGGCCGTGCTGGGCCTGCTGCCCGAGGGTGTGTCTGTCACCGGCGGCCGCATCGCCTGGAATGGTGAAGACCTGCGCTGCGCGAGCCCCGAGCGCCTGCGCCAGCTGCGCGGCAAGGAAGTGGGTACGATCTTCCAGGAGCCGATGACGGCGCTCAATCCGCTGCGAACCATTGGCGACCAGATTGCCGAGTTGTTCCGCACCCACACCCCACTCCGCCGCAAGGAGATCGAGACGCGCACGGTGGCGTTGCTGGAGTCGGTGCATATTCCGAACCCGGCTGCTGCCGCAAAGGCGTATCCGCACGAGCTGTCCGGCGGCCAGCGCCAGCGCGCCATGATTGCCATGGCGTTGGCATTGGAGCCCCAACTTCTGATCGCCGATGAGCCCACCACGGCGCTGGATGTGACCACGCAGGCGCAGATCCTGAAGCTGATCCATGAGCTGCAACGCCGCAAGGGCACCGCCGTGCTGTTCATTACCCACGACTTCGGCGTGGTGGCCGACATTGCCGACCGCGTGGCAGTGATCCAGAAAGGCAAGCTGGTAGAAAGCGGCCCGGCCGAGCAAGTGCTCAACTATCCACAGGACCGCTATACGCGTGCCTTGATTGCGGCCGTGCCGCCGCTGGAGCCAGCGCTGCGCGTGCGTGCCGAAGGACGGCCGGTGGCGTTGTCGGTCAGCCATTTATCCAAGACCTATGGCAAGAAGCGCTGGTTCAAGCGCAATGCGCGCATCACGCATGCGGTGAGCGACGTCTCGATCGAACTGGCCGCCGGCAGCACGCTGGGCATCGTGGGTGAAAGTGGATCGGGCAAATCCACATTGGCGCGCAATGTGCTGGGCCTGCTGATGCCCGAAGCCGGTGAGATGAAGGTGTTCGGCGAAGCGGTGGACCTGCGCACGCCCTCCGGACGCCGGCACCACGCGTCACTGGTGCAGATGGTGTTTCAGGATCCGTATGCATCGCTGAACCCGCGCCGCCGCGTGGGTGACATCGTCACCCAAGGGCCCATCGCCCACGGCAAGACGCATGATGGTGCATGGCGGCATGCGCGCGAATTGTTCGATCTGGTCGGCTTGGCGCCGGATGCGCTGGAGCGTTATCCCCATGAGTTCTCCGGCGGGCAGCGCCAGCGCGTCGGCCTGGCACGCGCACTGGCGATGGATCCCAAGATTCTGGTGGCCGATGAACCTGTCTCTGCACTCGATGTATCTGTGCAGGCACAGGTTCTGGAGCTGCTGGCACGGCTGCAGGACCAGTTGCATCTGTCCATTCTCTTTATCACCCACGATTTACGCGTTGCTGCACAGGTCTGCGACCGCATCGCAGTGATGAAGTCCGGCCAGATCGTGGAACAGGGTGAGAGCGCCCACGTCTTCGGCAAGCCGTCCCATCCCTATACGCAGGCCTTACTGGCGGCAGTGCCGGGCCGGCACTGGCATCCCGAAGCAGCCGTCCAGACGAAGATGGCCGAGGTCGCCTGAGGTCCTTGTTCCCCTGGCCGCCTGCCTGCTTGGCCGCGAAAACCATGCCCCTGCTGCGCCGCAAAAGGATTATTCATGGCGTGTGCAACGCCTGCGGCGACTGCGCCGCCAAATGGCTCAACAACGCCTTGGCTGCCGACGACAGCAAGGCCGCATCCCGGTAGCTGATCGCAAACTGCCGCTGCGCCCAGCTGTCCGCCAGTGGAATCACTCGAACATCCGTGTTGGCGGCAAAGCTCAGTGCCACTTCGCGCGGCACCACGCTGATCGCCAGGTTGGCCTGGACCACGCGCAGCGCGGCATCGAAGTTGGAGACGTGCACGCGGTGGCGCAGCGCCTTTCCTTCTTGCGCGGCAGCGCGGGTGAGCAAGATTTGCACTGCGCTCAACGCCGGCATGCTGACATGTTCGTAGTCCAGTACGTCGGAGAAGTGCACTGCTGCGCTTTGCGCCATGCGTGCGATGGGGTGGCTTTTATGGGCCGCAATGGCCAGGTGGTCGCTGCCATAGGGCTGGGTCTGCAGGCCGCTCAAATCGGCCGCGTCCCAGCAAATCCCCATGGCCGCGCGCCCTTCGCGCACGCCGCGCACCACATCCGGGCTCACGCACTCCTCCAAAGTCACACGGATACTGGCGTGCGCGGGTTGCTGCAAAAAACTCGCGACATGGTCAGCCAAGGATTCGGCCATCACCGACGCCGTGACCAGCACCCGTACCTGCCCCTGTACGCCCTTGCTATAGGCCGCCATCTCCTGCTGCATGTGGTTGGCGGCGGCCAGCATGGTGCGCGCATGTTCCAGCAAAGTCTCACCGGCCGCCGTGGGGCGCAGGCCGCGCCGTTCGCGGATGAACAAGGGCGCGCCCATCTGGTGCTCAAGCTGCGCCAGCCGCTTGCTGATGGCCGATGCCACCAGCGCCTCGGCCTGCGCCACACGGGCAATGCTGCGCTGCTCACAGACCTGCACAAACAGCCGCAGGTTCAGCAGACTCAGGTCATACATGATTTTCCTTTTTGGAACGAAACTGGTTCCGTATTCGATTATTGCTGATACTTTGGAAAATCTAAAATCAGAACCAACGACAAAAGCCTGGAGACACGATGACCGCCACCTCAACCCTTGCGACACAGCGCGCCAGCATCCGCGAAGTTGGCCTGCGCGATGGCCTGCAAAGCCTGGCCAGCATCGTCAGCACCGCCGACAAATGCGCCTGGATTGACGCCGCCTACGACGCCGGCATGCGCGAGATGGAGGTGGGATCGATGGTGCCCGCGCACCTGCTGCCCCAGCTGGCCGATACCGAAGCCGTGCTCGCCCATGCCTGCAGCAAACCGGGCTTGCTCGCCTCCGTGCTGGTGCCCAACCTCAAAGGCGCCGAGCGCGCCTTGGCAGCGGGCGCGCAGTCCATGGTCGTGCCGCTGTCGGCCAGCCACGCGCACAGCCTGGCCAACCTGCGCAAAACCCCTGACGAAGTCGTGGCGGAAGTCGCCCGCATCCGCGCAGTGCGCGACGCAGCGGGGAGCCACACCCAAATTGAGGGCGGCGTGGGCACGGCCTTTGGCTGCACCCTGCAAGGCGATGTGGCCGAAAGCGAGGTGCTGCGCCTGATGCAGGCCTTGCTGGACGCCGGCGCCGACCATGTGAGCCTGGCCGATACCGTGGGCTATGCAGACCCCGACAGTGTGCGCCGCTTGTTTGAAAAAGCCCGGCGCCTGGTGGACGGCCGGCTGCGCACCGCCCATTTTCACGACACCCGCGGCATGGGTCTGGCCAACGCCTATGCGGCCTGGCAAACCGGCATCACCCACTTTGACGCCTGCCTGGGCGGCATTGGCGGCTGCCCGCATGCACCGGGTGCCAGCGGCAATGTCACCACCGAAGACCTGGCCTATATGCTGCAGCGCATGGGCGTTGATACAGGTCTGGATGTTCCCGCCCTTTTGCAGTTGCGCCAGCGCATGCACGCCTGGCTGCCCAACGAGAAACTGCACGGCAGCCTGTGGCAAGCCGGTGTGATTGCAGCACCCCAGGCTTGTGCCGCCCTTTGCACTTGATTCTTAAACCCAATCAGCCGCTGGTGCCACACCATGCGCACTAGTAGCTATCCAAATATGAGTAACCCCTCTCCCACCCCATCGCTCCCCCTCGCCGGTATCCGCGTGGTCGAATTCACCCACATGGTCATGGGCCCCACCTGCGGCATGGTGCTGGCCGACCTGGGCGCCGAAGTCATCAAGGTTGAACCTGTCGAGGGCGACCGCACGCGCCACTTGCTGGGTGCGGGTGCCGGCTTCTTCCCCATGTTCAATCGCAACAAGAAAAGCATTGCGCTGGACCTGCGCCAGCCCCAGGGACTGGAAGCCGCCATTCGCCTGGCCAGCACGGCCGATGTGGTGGCGCAAAACTTCAAGCCCGGCGTGATGACCAAGTACGGCCTGGACTATGCCGCGCTGTCCAAGCTCAACGAGCGCCTGATCTATGTGAACCATACCGGCTTTTTGCCCGGGCCCTATGAGCACCGCACGGCGCTGGACGAGGTCGTGCAGATGATGGGGGGCCTGGCCTATATGACAGGCCGCCCCGGCGACCCGCTGCGCGCGGGCACCAGCGTGAACGACATCATGGGCGGCATGTTTGGCGCAATCGGCGCCATGGCAGCGCTGATGCAGCGCGCACAAACCGGCAAGGGGCAAGAGATTGACTCGGCGCTGTTCGAGAACAACGTCTTTCTCGTCGGCCAGCACATGATGCAGTACGCCGTGACGGGCGAGGCGGCCGATCCCATGCCCAACCGCATCTCGGCCTGGTCGGTGTACGACGTGTTCACCGTCCAGGACGGCGAGCAGATCTTTTTGGCGGCCGTGAGCGATGCCCAGTGGCGCACCATGTGCCAGGCCTTTGGCTGGGCCGATCTGCTGGCCAACCCGCACTACACCACCAACAACGAACGCGTACGCGCGCGCCCGGCCCTGCTCGCCGATCTGCGCGCGCGCCTGGCCCGCATGGATGTCGAACAGGTCGCCAAAATCTTTGAAGACAACGCCCTGCCCTACGCCCCCATCAGCAAGCCAGAACAACTGCTGGATGACCCGCACCTGCTGGCCACCGGCGGCTTGGCCGAGGTAACGCTGACCGACGGCGAACGCGCCGGCCAAACCGCACAGACCACCTTGCTGCCGCTGCGCATGGCGGGCGAGCGCCTGGCCGTACGCCAAAACCCGCCGCGCCTGGGCGAGCACACCGCCGAGTTGCTGGCCAGCCTGGGTTACGACGCCGCGCAGATCAGCGCCATGCAGGCTACCCAGGCAGCGGCATAACGCTACCAATATAAGAGCAAACCATCCTTTACAGACAGGCGCAAAGCCGCAATCAGGAGACAAACATGCACCCCACCCGCCCATTCAACCGCCGCACCGCACTGGCGATGGCCCTGGCCAGCCTCGCCGGCCTCACCAGTGGCGCGTTGCCCGCGCTGGCGCAAACCAAGGCTGCAGGGCACGACAAAGCGCTGCGCGTCATCTTGCCGCTATCGGCGGGCTCGGGGGCCGATGGCGCCATCCGCGCCATCAGCACGCCCATCAGCAAAGCCCTGGGCCAGCCCCTGGTGATTGAGAACCTGCCCGGCGCAGGCGGCATCACCGGCACGGCGCAGATTGTGCGGGCGCCCAAAGATGGGGACACCATCGGCATCGTCAGCAACAACCATGTCGTCAACCCCAGCCTGTACAAAAACATTCCTTTTGATTCGATCAAGGACATCGCGCCCATCACCATCATCGGCACCACGCCCTTTGTGCTGGTCGCCAACCCCAAGGTGCCCGCACGTACCGTGCAGGAGCTGATTGCCCACGCCAAAGCCCATCCCGGCACGCTCAATTACGGCTCATCGGGCAATGGCACCATCCTCCATTTGGGCGCCGCCATGTTTGTCGAGCAGGCCCAGATCGATGTGCCCCACATCCCCTACAAAGGCATGGGCCAGCTGATGAATGACTTGCTCAGCGGCCAGGTGCAGCTGGGCGTGGTGGCGGTTGCACCCGCCATGGCCCACATCAAGGCCGGGAACCTGCGCGCCATCGGCATCACCAGCGCCAAACGCAGCGCCAGCCTGCCCGATGTGCCGACCATTGCCGAACAAGGCCTGCCGCAGTACGAGCTGGATGGCTGGATCGCCGCCATTGCCCCAGCGGGTGTACCCAAGGCCGAAATGGACCGCCTCTACCAAGGCTTTGTGCAAGGCATTGCCTCCCCAGAAGCCCGCGAAGCGCTCATCGCCCAAGGCTACGAGATCCAGCTCACCCCGCCGGAAGTGGCAGCCCGTTTTATGGCGAGCGAAAAGCAGCGCATGCAGGCGGCGGTGAAAGCCGCGCAAGTCAAAATGGATTGAGCCCGCAGATGGGTCAAGCTCCTCCAATGAACTCCGACACCGGACGCTGAATGGCGGGAGCTGCGGCATCGCAACCGGGCAGCACGGCTGAGCACGCATGCCGCCACTTCCCCGCTCTGCGACAGCGTCATTCCCGCCGAGTGTGTTAGCACGCTACACTGGCCCACTGCCCTGCAAGCGGACGATGTATGGGTGGGCGACTTGTTCCCTGGCGGCCTCGGGGCGGTTGCCATGCGGGGACCGTTTCTTGGGCAGGTAGCTCCCCGGCAATCCTGCCGAGCCTTCTAGTACTTATGAACGACAATCTCAGCCAGGCACTGGCAGACCAGTTGCAGAGCTCGACGAAAAACGTCGATGTGTTCCTGGCGCTGGAAGCGCTGTCTCATGCAGACCCCGCAGTGGCCTTCGAGGCCACCACGACCTTCCTACGGTCCGCGCCGGAAAATCGGCTGCCGCTGGCCCGAAGTGCGCTGCACGCATTGGCGGATCGTGCGCCCGCGCTTTTGCTCAAAGCCACGCTGGACGAAGACGCCAAGGTGGCGGACGCGGCCAAGCAGGCCTTGTTGGCCCGCCCCTCGAATGATGCGTTGCCCCTGTACCTGCGCATGGCCAAATCCAAGAGCGTTGACGAAGCCTGCTCGGGTTGCATGTTCCTGGGCCGTATCTCCTCGCCGCAGGCGCGTGCGCCCTTGTTCAAGGCCTTGGGCCACCGCAGCGCGGCGGTGCGCGCGTATGCCGCGACATCCATCCACAGCCATGCCGACGAGCACTGGATTGCCGAGCTGCTGGAGGCCATCCGCACGCTACGGCGCGAAGAGGCCGACAAAAAGAAGGACTTCGACGAGGTGATCAACACGCTGTGCAGCACGGTGGTCCAGAAATCCACGCGCTCCAACCTCGAACTGCTGATCGAAGGACTCGGCGACGCGGACGCGAGAGTCCGCCGGACCTGCATCAGCGCACTAGGGCGCCTGGGCGACGCGGCAGCGGTGGCCCCCTTGATCGAGACGTTGGAACACCCGCGCCGGGGGATGCCGCTGCAGCTGCGGATGGAACTGGTCAAGGTGCTTGGCGAGTTGGGCGACGCGCGTGCGATCGCGCCGCTGCTGCGTGCCGGGGTGGCGGTTGCCGGCCCGGCGCTGGGCCTGCTGAAGGCGCAAGAAGCCGTGCCCGAACTGATGGCCCTGCTGGAGCAGGCCAGGACACCGCGCGATGCCAGCGAATGGGCCGAAGTTTTGGCGCAGTTGGAAGGGCCCGGCGAGCAGCAGTGGCCCCGCGCCGGGTTGCAGTCGGCGTCGTTGCAGGTGCGCCGTGCCGCTGCGCTGCAACTGGCGCGCACGGCGCCCGAGGACGCGGCAGAGCATCTGCGCGCCCTGCTGCCCCAGCTCTCCAGCGGCGACGCCGTGCGCGTGGCCGAGGCGCTGGCCTCCATGGGCTGTGGGGAGGGTTTCGAAGGCTTCGGGCGGGCGTTGGAAGACGATCCCCATCACTGGAACGCCAGCGCCGTCGCATACGCCTGCAAGAATCTTCGCGGGCCCCAGGTGCAGGCCCTGCTCTTGGGCCTGCTGCCCGGCATCCGCAACGAGTATGTCCATAACGTCTGCGCAGCGCTGGCTGCGCAAGGTGCTGAGGTGTTGCCTGCGCTGATCGGCGCAGCCCAGGAGGCCGGCGACGGCTTGCGGTACCGCTACAGTGCGGCGCTTGCCGAGTTCCGCGACCCGCAAGGCGCCAGCTTGTTGGCACCGCTCATGGTCCGCCGCAACCCCTTGCGGGACGCGGCCACGCTGTCGCTGTCGGCCACGCCCAGCGCCGAGACCCATGCAGCGCTGGCTGCTGCATTGCCGCTGGCGGCGTCGCCTGCCGATGCACGGCTGATCACCGAAGCGCTGGCGCAAGCAGCCACCCGCGAAGCGATCCCCGATCTGATACGGGCGCTGCAAACCGATACCGCCACCGAGGCGGTATTGGAGGCCTTGGGCCGCCTGGGCGATCGAGCGGCTGTGCCTGCACTGGTCGACCAACTCAGCAGCCCCCATACGCGCCGCCGCCAGGGTGCAGCGATGGCGCTGGGCCAGATCGCAGACCCTGCAGCAGGGGCGCCGCTGGTCAAGCTGCTGCTGACAGAGCTTGATCTGGCGGTGGCGCAGGCTGCATTGCATGCCTGGCTGGCCAGTGGAGCGGTAGACGGTGGCGCGCTCGACGGGCAGGATGTGCCGGGCGCGCGCGCATTCCTGTTGGCCCATGCCCGGCAGCGGTGCAAGCAACGCTAGCACGCAGGTCCGGCGGTGGCGGCGCAGTGCCTTTGTCAGCGGATCGCCGGATGGGGTGAGCGGGGCTGGCAGGCACCTCCTGCCCCCATTGCGGCGCACCCGGTACATCCCGATCCCGCAGGCATTCTCTCGATCTGCAGTGCCGATGCGGATGGAGGCATACACAGTCCGCCCGCTGGAGACGCGCAGGCTGGAGCAGTGCAGAACGTGACGCCGTTCATGGTGATTTCTGCACCCCATCTGCATTCAGCAATGCAGGGATCTCCGCCACCAGCGCATCGATGGCCACGCGGAGCTTGCAACGCAATTGCCGCGTCTGGGGCCAGATAGCATGGATCTCATAGGAACGGACCCGGTATGCGGGCAGGATGTGTACCAGCTCACCACGTTGGACATAGCTGCTCAGCAGCCAGCAAGGTACCCAGGCAATGCCATAGCCGGCGACGGCAGCAGCAGCCAGGGCCTGGATATCGTCCATGCTGATTTGAGAGCGCAGTTGCGGGCGATGGCTTGCTGGCGCGCTGCCCCCGGTGGCTGGCAGGGCATTCCACGGCGCAAGCACACCCGATCTCGAATAACCCAGGACGGTGTGGCCATCGAGCGCCTCCAGATTCCGGGGTGTTCCATGGCGGGCCAAATAGGCCGGAGACGCACCGATGCTGATGTGCTGCGTGCCCAGCAGGCGCGCAGACAACGTGCCACTGTCATGCAGCGGGCCTATGCGTATGGCCAGATCAAAGCCCTCTTCGATCAGATCGACGGCCCGGTCACTGAAAGACAGATCCATGCTCAATTGCGGATACAACCGCGTCAGATTCAGCAGGATGGGTGTCACGCACAACTGACCGAAGCCTTCGGGCACACTCACCCGCAGGCGGCCGCTGGGCTGCATTCGTCCGCTGTCCAGATCCGACTCGGCCGCCTCCAGCTCCTTCAGGGCGCGAATACAGCGCTCGTAATAGATCTGCCCTTCCTCGGTGAGGGTCTGCCTGCGCGTGTTGCGCTGCAAAAGCCGTGTTCCCAGGCGCGCCTCCAGCTTGGCCACGGCCTTGCCGACCGCCGAACGCGTCACACCCATACGCGCAGCAGCCGAGGTGAAGCCACCGGCGTCCACCACATGCACAAATGTGGATACACCGTCGAGAGGGTCCTGTACTGCCATCTTTATTGGTTCCCAAAAGGCGTCATAAACGGGAATTTATTGCGCTAATCCGGGAATTATATTCCCGCAAACTCGCATGGAGTGTTCTGCACCAGAACGCCGCTTTCCTGTTTTTGGAGGGTTTAACCATGTCCTTGAGAGATACCCATGGGTCAACCACAGGCCGCCTGCCTCTGACCATGGCCCGCCGCAATCGCCTCGCGCTGCTTTCTGTCTGTCTGGCGGCGCTGATGTTCAGCCTCGAGATCTCCAGCGTGCCGGTGATCTTGCCAACGCTGGAGTCCTTGCTCCACAGCGGCTTCAAGGACATTCAGTGGATCATGAATGCCTACACCATTGCATGCGTCTCGGTGCTCATGGCGACCGGATCGTTGGCCGATCGTTTTGGCCGCAAGAGGGTCTTTCTGATCTCTACCGTGCTGTTCGCAGTCGCATCGCTGTTGTGCGGCATGGCATGGAACACGCCGCTATTGATTGCCAGCCGCGCCTTCCAGGGAGCCAGCGGCGGCGCCATGCTGATCTGCCTGGTGTCCGTCCTCTCTCACCAGTTTCCCCAAGGCGCCGAGCGCAGCCGCGCATTCAGCATCTGGGGCATCATTTTGGGTATCGGTCTGGGTTTTGGCCCGCTGATAGGCGGCCTTATCGTCGCCCTGGCGGACTGGCGCTGGGTGTTCTGGGTACATGTATTCCTGGCTGCATTCACACTGATTCCGGCCGCGATGGCCGTGCAGGAATCCCATGATCCGGACGCCGGCACGCTGGATATCGCGGGCATTGTGACGCTGTCTCTCGCGGTGTTCGGTCTGGCTTTCTTTGTGACGCAGGGCGCATACACCGGTTTTACCAGCGTGCCCGCGCTGGCCGCCATCACCGTTGGCCTGCTGAGTTTTGCTGCGTTTGTGTGGGTGGAGTTGCATGCCCCGCATCCGATGTTCGACTTCTCCGTCTTTCGGGTGCGCCATTTCTCGGGTGCACTGATGGGCTCCATGGGCATGAACTTCAGCTTTTGGGCATTTATCATCTACCTGCCGATTTATTTTCAAAGCGCACTGGGCCAGGATGTCGCGGCTGCCAGTGTTTCCCTGCTGGCCTACACGCTTCCAACGCTGGTGTTTCCAGTGGTTGGCGAGCGCATCGCGATGCGCTATGGCCCGCATATTGCGATTCCGCTGGGGTTGTTTGTCATCGGCCTGGGTTTCGTGCTGATGCTGATAGGCAGCCAGCTTGTCCATCTCCACTGGCTGTACGTGCTGCCAGGCTGCCTGATGGCTGGTGCCGGGCTGGGGCTTACCAACACCCCGGTCACCAACACCACCACGGGCTCGGTCGCCCACAACCGCGCCGGCATGGCCTCCGGCATTGACATGAGTGCGCGCATGATCACGCTGTCGATCAACATCTCGTTGATGGGCTTTTTGCTGGTCCATGGCGTGCAGCAGCACCTGCAGGCTGCATTGCCTGGCGCTGTGGATGCCGAGTCACTGCGCAAGATGGCCAATGGGGTTGCGTCCGGGAACTTGCACGCGCTGCAGGCGAGCGCCGACGCCGGCACGTCCACGCCGTCTCTGACCGGCATTGCCCGCGAGGCACTGGCCCATGGCTTCAGCGGCTTGATGCTGTATGCAGCGATTGCGGTATGGCTGCTGGCGCTGGGAAGCGTTGTGATATTTTTCGGCGGCAAGCCCAGGCGGTGACCGCCCCATCACCCAAGGCATCGATGAGGGACGTACAAATGCCGGGGCGCGTCCGCCCAAGCCGCTTG
Organism: uncultured Comamonas sp.; assembly: GCF_964277875.1. Taxonomy (NCBI): domain Bacteria; kingdom Pseudomonadati; phylum Pseudomonadota; class Betaproteobacteria; order Burkholderiales; family Comamonadaceae; genus Comamonas; species uncultured Comamonas sp. The sequence continues at coordinate 7,979 of NZ_CAXYJV010000028.1, read as the reverse complement.
CCGGTATCGCGCAAGCTACCGCCGGCTATTCAGGGAGCACCCGGCAGCGCATACACTGGCTCCTGGTTTTCAGGGCGCTCACGGGCGCCTTGCTGCTTCGCGAGTCCGCACCACCCGTCTGGGCGGGCATGCTGCTGATCCTCAGCAGCTTCGCCTTGGCAAGCCTGCGTATGCCGCCATTGTCAGCACGCCAAATCCCCGCCAACGAACCGCGCCCATCGGGCCCAAGATCTGCCATGCCACTCCACATTGAAACCCCTCTTGTCCGATCGCAACCGCTCAGCCTGCTGAGCGCCAAAGACGTCTGGCTGAAGTTGGACGCGTTGCAACCCTCGGGCTCTTTCAAGCTTCGCGGTGTAGGTGCCCTTTGCGAAGCCCATGTGCGCCAGGGCAAGAAGCGATTCATCTCCTCGTCCGGCGGCAATGCCGGAATTGCGGTCGCCTATTGCGGTCGTCAGCTTGGCATCCCGGTGACGGTCTACGTGCCGGAAACCACGACCGCACGCGCCAAGCAACTGATTGAACAGGAAGGTGCCGCAGTTGTCGTGCATGGCGCCTCCTGGCAGGAAGCCAATGCGCTCGCGCTGGCGCAACTCGATGACGACACCGCATTCGTGCATCCGTTCGACAACGAGACCATGTGGCAAGGCCACGCGACAATGGTCGATGAGGCGGTGCGCGCCGGGGTCGAGTTCGACTGCGTTGTGCTGTCCGTGGGCGGCGGCGGCTTGCTCTCCGGTGTCGTGGCAGGCCTGGACCGCAATGGGCTGAGCAAGATGCCCGTGGTAGCGATCGAGACGGCAGGTGCTGATTCGCTGTCGCAGTCTGTCCAGCATGGTGCCCGCATCGAGCTGCCTGCCATCACCAGCATCGCCACGTCGCTCGGCGCAAAGCAGGTGTGCGAGAACGCTTTCAACCTGACCCGCACGCATGACATTCGCACGCACGTCGTCACTGACCTGGAAGCACTCGACGCCTGCGAACGCTTCCTTTTCGACCATCGCGTTCTCGTGGAGCCAGCATGTGGCGCTTCGCTCGCCCCGCTCTACAGTGCCCAGCCTCCCGCTCTCGACGGGTTGAAAGCGCCGTTGGTCATCGTTTGTGGTGGCGCTACGGCGACTGTCGAACAGTTGCGCGTATGGCGGCAGCAGCTGGGTGCTGCCGCCTGACAGAGACCGCAGCGGCGGCGCCATCCACCCGCGCACTGGTGGAGGTCGCGGGCTCCCGCATCGCCAGAGATGCGCAGAGGCTGTTGGGCGCACGGGCCGCCAGCTGCTGTGCAGCCTTACTCTTTTGGTGCCGCGCTGCGCTATCCGGTCACTGCCCGGTGAACTCTCCTGCTGCATCTGCCGTTGAAGGCAAATCGCAACACCCACACCTTGCGGGCGCCATCGCCCCTCAGCAAAAGCCCCGGGACAGCGTCTAGCGCAGGCGCCCCCCGCCTTCAGCACCGGTGCTTGCACAGCCTCCATGTCGTTGCGAGCCTTGGCATGCTGCCTTTCCAAAAGCCTGTAAGCCATGGCGCAGGGCATGCATACGATGGGGTCGCTGGGCCAATCCTGGATGCATCTGGCTGCCGAGAGGTCGATAGCGGGATTTCTACCCCCGCGATCAGGGAAAAAGCCCGCATTGGCGGATGGAGGAATGGAATGCCCCGAAAACCAAAAACCCCTGAGTGCGAACACTCAGGGGTTTGGTACTTGGCGGAAACGGAGGGATTCGAACCCTCGATGAGGCTCTACACCCCATACTCCCTTAGCAGGGGAGCACCTTCGGCCACTCGGTCACGTTTCCAATACAGCTATTCTAACCTGAAAAATCAGGCCGATTTGGAAACTTCTGCAGAATCCAGACCAAAAGCGGTGTGCAGCGCGCGAACGGCCAGTTCCAGGTACTTCTCATCGATCACGACCGAGGTCTTGATTTCGGAGGTGGAAATCATCTGGATGTTGATGCCCTCTTCGGCCAGCGCGCGGAACATCGTCGATGCGACGCCCACGTGGCTGCGCATGCCGATGCCGACGATGCTCACCTTGCAGATGTTGGGGTTGCCGATGACTTCGTCAGCGCCGAGCTTGGGCACCACTTCGTCGCGCAGCAGCTCAACGGTGCGGTTGAAGTCGCCCTGGTTCACGGTGAAGCTGAAGTCGGTCTTGCCGTCCTTGCCGATGTTTTGCAGGATCACGTCCACATCGATGTTGGCGTCTGCCACCGGACCCAGGATCTGGTAGGCGATGCCGGGGGTGTCAGGCACGCCACGGACAGAGATTTTGGCTTCGCTGCGGTTGAAAGCGATACCGGATACGACGGCCTTTTCCATCTTTTCGTCTTCCTCAAATGTGATCAGAGTGCCCGATTTGGCCTCTTCATCCAATGCAATATCCCAGGGCGTGAAGCTCGACAGCACACGCATTGGCACTTTGTACTTGCCGGCAAATTCCACCGAGCGGATCTGCAGCACCTTGGAGCCCAGGCTCGCCATCTCCAGCATTTCCTCGAAGCTCACGGTCTTGAGGCGCTGTGCGGCCGACACCACACGCGGGTCGGTGGTGTAGACACCATCAACGTCGGTATAGATCAGGCACTCGGCGGCCTTGAGGGCGGCAGCCACGGCGACGGCCGAGGTGTCCGAGCCGCCACGGCCCAGGGTCGTGATGTTGCCGTTCGGGTCAATGCCCTGGAAACCGGTGACGATCACTACGCGGCCGGCGTCCAGATCGGCCCGCACGCGCTGGTCATCGATCGATTCAATACGCGCCTTGGTGTAGCTGTCGTCGGTGCGCACCGGCACCTGCCAGCCGGTGTAGCTGACCGAAGGAACGCCCTCGGCCTGCAGCGCAATGGCCAGCAGGGCCGACGAAGCCTGCTCGCCAGTGGCGGCCAGCATGTCCAGCTCACGGTAATAGGACTTGTCTGCGCGGCTGGGTGCCAGCTCACTGGCCAGACCCAACAGACGGTTGGTTTCGCCACTCATGGCGCTGGGCACCACCACCATCTGGTGGCCAGCCCTTGCCCACTTGGCGACGCGTTTGGCGACATTGCGGATGCGCTCGGAAGAGCCCATCGACGTGCCGCCGTACTTATGAACGATCAGTGCCATTGAATATCACGATGACGAAACACGAAGCTCGGCGTTGATGCAAAGTGTTTTGGCACGCCGTCGGAATCGTACATTAGTCAGACCAAAACTGGCGGATTGTACCAATCGATGACATCTCTGTGGCGCTGTATATACCCATGGCCCACTTTTATATGGATTTGGTGGCCCCGCGTGGTGCAGCGCCGCAGCTGCAGCAGCAGTTGCGCCAACTGCGCGGCACTGGGCGTTTGGCCATGGGCTGTGCGCAACCAGTAGCGCAAGACATTGGCCATGCGGGCCTCGGTCAGCGCCTGCAGCGCGCGAATGCGCGGTGGCGAGCCCGTGGCCTGCAGGTCGATCTGCGCCAGGTCATCGAGCAACTGGGCCGCCTGCGCCGCATGGGCGCTGCTGCGCGCCACCGTCTGCGCGATCTGTGGAAAGGCCTGCGCCAGAGCGGGCATGACCTGCAGGCGGATGCGGTTGCGTGTGTAGCGCGTGTCGGAGTTGCTGGGGTCTTCCACCCAGGCAATGCCCAGCGCCGCCAGATCAGCGCGGATCTGCGCACTGCCCAGCGCCAGATAGGGCCGCGCCCACTGCAGGCCTGCGCGCTGCCACTGCGGGCGCATGCCTGCCAGCCCGGCCACCCCGGCGCCGCGCGACAGTGCCAGCACCACGGTCTCGACCTGGTCATCGGCATGCTGGGCCAGCGCAATGGTCTGGATGGCGCCCTGCCCTGCATCAGCGGCAGCCAGCACGGCCTCGGTCAGCGCCCGGTAGCGCGCAATGCGTGCCGCATCCTCCGGGCTTTGGCCAGGTTGCGCATGCGCGTTCACCGCCGCCACCTGCAAAGGCACTGCCCAGGCAGTGCATTGGGCACGGCAATGGGCCTCAAACACAGCCGCCGCCGCCTGCAGCCCGTGGTTGATGTGGATGGCATGCACCTGGCCGGGAAAGCGCTGCAGGCAGGCCCAGAGCAACGCCGTGGAATCCGCCCCGCCGCTGTAGGCTACCGCCAATGGCAGCGCGGGCTGCCAGCCGTTCAGCGCAGCAACAATGGCGGGCTCAGCCATGGCGCACACTCCACAGCAAAAAGCCTCCGCAACGGGAGGCTTGGCAGCAGCAGCGGCGCAGCATCAGCAGCGGCCGGCAGCGGGCATCAATGTTCTGCCTTGGTGTCCGAGAAACGGCCATAGCTTTGCAGGCGCTCATAGCGGCGGTCCAGCAGCTCGGCGGGCTTAAGGTCAGCCAGCTGGCGGAAGGCATCGCTCAGGCCGCGCTTGAGCAGTGCCGCCATTTGCTTGTGGTCACGGTGGGCACCACCCACAGGCTCGTGGATGATCTTGTCGATCAGACCCAAGGCCTTGAGGCGGTGCGCGGTGATGCCCATCGCATCGGCCGCTTCCTGGGCCTTGTCGCTGGTCTTCCACAGGATGGAGGCGCAGCCTTCGGGGCTGATCGTCGAGTACACCGAGTACTGCAGCATCAGCACCTGGTCGGCCACCGAGATACCCAGCGCGCCGCCGGAGCCGCCTTCACCGATGATGGTGGAGATGATCGGCACTTCCAGCTGCGCCATTTCATAGATGTTGCGGCCAATGGCTTCAGACTGGCCGCGCTCTTCGGCATCAATGCCGGGGTAGGCGCCGGGCGTGTCGACAAAGGTGAACACCGGCAGCTTGAACTTCTCGGCGGTCTTCATCAGGCGCAGCGCCTTGCGGTAGCCTTCGGGCTTGCTCATGCCGAAGTTGCGCAGGGTGCGCTCCTTGGTGTCGCGGCCTTTTTGGTGGCCCACCACCATGCAGGGGTTGCCATTGAAGCGTGCCAGGCCGCCCACGATGGACAGGTCGTCGGCAAAGTGGCGGTCACCATGCATTTCAACGAAATCGGTGAAGATCTCGTTCACATAGTCCAGGGTGTAGGGACGCTCGGGATGGCGTGCGATCTTGGTGATCTGCCAGGGAGAGAGCTCGCTGTAGATGTCCTTGGTCAGCTGCTGGCTTTTCTTGCTGAGCTGATCGATCTCTTCAGAGATATCGACTGCGCTTTCGCTTTGCACATAGCGCAGTTCATCAATTTTGGTTTCCAGCTCCGCAATCGGTTGCTCGAAATCCAGGAATGTTCTTTTCGCCAAAATGATTCTCCTCGAGAAAAGCCGCAGGCAGCCTTCTCATAACGACCGACAGTGTAACCGCATGCGGCCAAACCAGATCAATCTGCATCCTGCCCCAGTGGCATGGCATTCTGGGATCGCCAGATCAGCCAGGCCGCCACACTGGCCCAGGGTTGCCAGGCCTGGGCCACCTCGCGCGCATCGCTGCGGCTGACGGCCTCGCCCGAAAAATAATGGTCGCTGATGCCCTGCAGCAGCGCTGCGTCGTCGATGGCCAGCACATTGGGCCGCCCCAGATGGAACAGCAGAAACATCTCCGCGCCCCAGCGTGCGATGCCGCGCTGCGCCAGCAGCTGCTCGATGACGGCATCATCGTCGACATGCACCCAGGACAGCGCATCCTTGGGCTCCTGCACAAACCACTGGGCGAGATCGCGCAGATAGCCCAGCTTGCGCTGCGGCAGGCGGATGGCCTTGGCGGCCTCGTCCGTCAGCGCCAGCATGGCCTTGGGCGTGGCTGCGCCCAGCGCTGCCACCAGCCGCTTCCACAGTTGGCGCGCCGAATTGTCCGAGAGTTGCTGCCAGACCACCGAGCGCATCAGCAGCGCAAAGCCGTCCGCCTCGCGGCGCAGCATCTCACCGGCATACAGCGGCGCGAGCCGGCGCATCACCCGGTCCTTGCGGGCCAGGTGTTTGCAGGCGGCAGCCCAGTCTTCCGCTGACAGCGGTTTGTTGCTGATACCAGGCATAGGGCTAGACGGACCGCGTCAACGCCAGGGACAAAGTCAGACTACCCACAGCGCGCATCAGGCCCCTGCCTGCACGACCGTCCAGGTCGTGCCTTGGGCGGAGTCCTTGAGCTCCACCCCTTGGGCCAGCAGCTCGGCGCGGATGCGGTCGGATTCCGCATAGTTCTTGGCCGCCTTGGCTGCAGCTCGCAGTGCAATCTGCGCCTCCACATAAGCGGCATCCACGCTAGCACCCGCTTGCAGGTAGGCGGCAGGGTCGGCCTGCAGCAAACCCAAGGTAGCTGCCAGTGCCTTGAGCAGGCCTGCCACCGCAGGCGATTTGCTGCGGTTGACTTCGGCAGCCAGCTCAAACAGCACCGCCACCGCCTCTGGCGTGCCAAAGTCCTCGTCCATCGCCGCCTTGAAGCGCGCTGCGCTTGGGTGGCTCCAGTCGATGGCGACCGGCTCTGCCGCTACCAGGCTCAGCGCGGTGTAGAGGCGCTTCAAGGCATTGCGGGCATCGTCCAGGTGCACATCGCTGTAATTGAGCGGGCTGCGGTAGTGGGTGCGCACCACAAAGAAGCGGATGGTTTCTGCGTCATAGCGCTTGAGCACATCGCGGATCGTGAAGAAATTGCCCAGGGACTTGGACATCTTCTCGTTGTCGACGTTGATGAAGCCGTTGTGCATCCACATCCTGGCCAGCGGCTGGCCGTGTGCGCCTTCGCTCTGCGCAATTTCGTTTTCGTGGTGGGGGAACTGCAGGTCAGCGCCGCCGCCATGGATGTCGAAAGTCTCGCCCAACAGCGCGCAGCTCATCGCCGAGCACTCGATGTGCCAGCCCGGCCGGCCCGTGCCATAGCTGCTTTGCCATTTGGCCTCGTCCGGCTCGGTGGGTTTGGCGCTCTTCCACAGCACAAAATCCAACGGGTCATCCTTGCCGTCCTGCACGGCCACGCGCTCGCCGGCATTGAGCTCATCGAGCGACTTGCCCGACAGCTTGCCGTAGCCCGGGAACTTGCGCACGGCGTAGTTCACATCGCCGCCCTCGGTGCGGTAGGCCAGGCCTTTTTCCTCCAGCTGCGAGATGATGGACAGCATCTGCGGCACGTACTCGGTCGCACGGGGCTCATGGGTGGGGCGCTCGATGCCCAGTGCATCGGCGTCCTGGTGCAGGGCCTCGATCATGCGGTCGGTCAGGCTGCGGATGGTCTCGCCATTCTCCACAGCGCGGCGGATGATCTTGTCCTCGATGTCGGTGACATTGCGCACATAGGTCACCTTGAGGCCGCTGACACGCAACCAGCGCTGCACCACATCGAACGCCAGCATCGAGCGCGCATGTCCCAGATGACAGAGGTCATAGACCGTCATGCCGCATACATACATGCGGACATGGCCCTGCTCGATCGGAACAAATGACTCCAGCGCACGCGAAAGCGTGTTGTAGATGCGCAAACTCATGAAAAATTAGCGTGGTTGTGGTTGAGAGGGAAGGACGCCTGGCGCCCCACTCCGGTCCGCACCCACCCTCTGCAAAGAGACTGGTGTGCGGGTTGTGCAGAGCCTGCTTGGGGCAGAGCCGCCCGGCAGGAACCGCCGAACCATGTATGGTAGCTGATGCCGACGCCATGCCCTGCAAACCATGGCCGCCCGCCGTTCCGGGGCGCCAGCCCCCTCAGCTACAATGCGCTGCAGTATAAGCCTGCAGGCCACTTGCACGCGCCCAGCGTGCCCGAACCCTATGAAGTTAGTCAGTTGCCTTTTCTCCCCCCTGATGCCTCGTGCTGCCTTGCTGGCGCTCGCACTGAGCTGCGGTGCCGCCTATGCGGACGATTACGCAGCCGTGGAAAAGCTGATCCAGTCCGGCCAGACCGCATTGGCCCTGGAGCAACTGGAGCCCAAGATCCAGCAAGCGCCGCGTGACCCGCAATGGCGCTTTTTGCAAGGCGTGGCCCAGATGAATGCCGGCCAGCGCGATGAAGCCACGGCCACCTTCGAAAAGCTGGTGCAGGAATACCCCGAGCTGCCCGAGCCCTACAACAACCTGGCCGTGCTCTAC